>JBEGUL010000048.1:0-32613 GCA_041178865.1 Actinomycetota bacterium
AAACTAGAAAAACGTGGCGATCTAAAGTGGCTCAATTTAGAGGCCCTATTTGATCAAATTCTCCCCGAATATTCAGTAGTCAAAATTCATTTCTTCACCGCACGTCTTAAGGGAAAAGCAAATCCGGAAGACCCAGGCGCACCTGACCGACAAAGCACTTATCTTCGGGCTCTCTCGCAACTGTCACGGGTAGAAATTCATACATCCAATTTCTCAGTTATGCCTGGACGCGCGAGGTTATTCCAGAAAAAAGTCCCGGAGCCACCCTCAACCTGGCTGCCTGTGTGGAAAGTCCAGGAGAAGGGTTCTGATGTCAAACTTGCAGTTCAACTGGTGTTGGACTCATTAGATCGAAAAGCAGATTGTCTCGTTGTAGTAAGCAATGACTCAGATCTTTCGAGGGCCATAGATGTGGCGACCACGAGATTTGGCTCAAAAGTTGGAGTAATTCATCCGAAAGATTCACGTTCGACCAAATTTGCTGAGTATCCGCTTGAGTTCACTCGATTCATCAGAATCAGTGAGCTGGCTGCCTCACAGCTACCAAGAGTAGTTCAGACTTCTCAACACCATATTGTGAGACCTGCAGGGTGGAAATGACGCAGGGCCCCGGTTTCCCGAGGCCCTGAACTCAATCCTTAGGAATGAGCGTTGTATATAAATAATAGCTCAAACTAAGGACATTCAAAGTGAATTTTCCACAGGGTTAGGCACTCAACTCAGAAAGCACCGTATCGATAATCGCGAGACCTTCACGGGCCTCGTCCTCAGTGACCACACACGGTGGCACGACGTGGAGACGGTTATCAGCCATGAACGGCAGCATCTTGTGAGCTAGCAGAGCAGCCTTGAGCTTGCCCATCCAGGCAGCGTCCACGGGAGCCTTTGTGTCACGGTCAGTTACGAATTCAACGGCCCAGAACACACCAGAACCACGAACGTCACCAATGATCTGGTGCTTGTCCTTGAGAGCGTTGAGTCCAGGACCGAGAACAGTCGCACCAATGTACTTGGAGTTTTCCACGACCTTCTCTTCTTCCATCGCTTCGATGGTGGCGACGATAGAAGCACAGGCCAAAGGGTGACCAGAGTAGGTAAGTCCACCGGGGAAGACCTTCTCGTCGAAGGCGTGCGCGAGCTCGTTGTTGATGATCACACCACCAACGGGGATGTAACCAGAGTTCACGCCCTTTGCGAAGGTGATGAGGTCAGGAACAACATCGTGGGCGTCGAAGGCGAACCATTCACCGGTGCGACCAAAGCCAGCCATGACCTCATCCAAGATAAGAACAATGCCGTACTTATCTGCCAGGGCACGAACACCCTTGAGGTATCCAGGTGGCGGAGTGAGAATGCCAGCGGTGCCCGGAACGGACTCAATCAAGAAGGCCGCAATGCTTGCAGAGCCTTCTGCTTGAATGGTGCGCTCAAGGAAGTGCAGGGCACGTTCACACTCTTGTTCAGGAGTGGTGGACCAGTACTCGGAACGGTAGAGGTAGGGACCAAAGACGTGCTTGTGCCCGCGAGAGTATTCGTTAGGAATACGGCGCCAGTCACCGGTGGAGACAATCGCAGCGCCGGTGTTGCCGTGGTAGCTGCGGTAGAAGGAGATGACCTTGTCACGGCCAGTGTGCAGACGAGCCATGCGGATAGCGTTCTCGTTAGCGTCAGCACCACCGTTGGTGAAGAAGATCTTCTCAAAACCCTTGGGGGCGTGAGAAAGAATCTTCTGCGCAGCGAGGGCACGAATGTTGTTAGCGTGCGCAGGTGCCACCGTGGTGAGCACATCTGCTTGAGCCTTGATGGCTTCAATCACCTTGGGGTGCTGGTGGCCAATGTTGACGTTGACCAGCATCGAGGAGAAGTCGAGATAGGTGTTGCCCTCGTAATCCCAGACGTGGGCACCTTTACCTCCGGCAATGACGAAAGGCGCAAGAGTGCCCTGCGCTGACCAGGAGTGGAAGACGTTCTCAGTATCTGCCGAACGCACCATTGCGTTATCGGTGGGGTGGAGCAGGGGCGACTCAGACATGAATATCTAGCTTTCGATTACGAGGGGATAAGCAGTGAAGAAAACTGATGCATGCCTAGCGTAGTGAAGGTCGAGGGACTGCACTCAAATCAACATTCAGCGCAAGCTCGGCATAGGAAATAACACCATCTCGGATATCTTGACGGTTCTGCTTCAGCCCCGTCAAGGGGTAGATGTCATACGCATCTTCGAGGGCAAGAATATTGCGTGCCACGGTCATGGAATTGGGGTTGGGTGTAAAAACTCCCATACCGGAACCGACTTCGATGACGGTGAAATAGAGGTTGAGTTGCTTCTCCACAATGCTGCTGACGAAGGGCTGAAGCTGTGGCATTCGAGGCAGCATTGCAGTGATCTCGAGGAGGACACGCATGTCCTCGCTGACCTCGTCAGGTATGCCCGCGTAAATCATGGCGACCAGGCGTTCTCTGGAGTCTTCGATGCTGTTGAGAAGTTCAACACGATCGTTGTAAAACTCATCCAAGATGCTGGAGATGGCGCTTTGGAAGAGTTCTTCCTTGGAATCGAAGTAGTACAGAACAGAGGCGGGAGAAACTCCAGCTTCTTCAGCGACAAGCCTCAGGTTTGTCGATTGGAGGCCGTGGGTACGTGCAATCTTGCGCGTTGCCTTAACCAGCTTTTCTCGCTGAAGAGAGTGCTTTGTTGTAGCCATTCCCGCCTCTGTTCTGTGTTCGTTCTATCCAACTTACATTTGTGCGAGCTTCTCGTACTTTTCTGGGTTACGGCTCTTCAAGATGCCTGCATAGATAAGGCCGAAGATAAAGAGCACTGGTGTGGGCAGAATCAACAGGGTGTTGATGACTGGGCCTAGGCCAGTCAGTGCATCGAAGTTCATCACGATGATGATCCATGCAGCAATCAGTCCCAGAGCCCCAAGTGCAGGGAAGATGACTACGCGCCATACGTTGTGGCCGCGGCGGTCCTTGCGGAAGAAGCCGAGTACGGCCAGTGCCGCAATTCCTTGTGCAAACACAAGCCCAGCAACACCAGCAGCATAGGTCTGAATTGCGAGGCCGGTGTAGGGATCAACCTGACCAACAATGGCAATCACAATGATCACAAAAGCAATCGCGATTAGCACAAGAGCTGCACGCAATGGTGAACCAGTCTTGTCGCGAGAAACACCCAGCGAACGAGGAAGGAGACCTTCACGCCCGAGGGAGAACATGTAGCGAGCGCTGGCGTTGTGGAATGCCAAGAGGCAAGCAAAGAAGGATGTCACAATGAGCAACAGCATGATGCTGACGGCCCAGTCACCAAGCACTGTTGATGCAACAGCGAAGGGGAACATTGTGAAGTCCTCGGTTTGCAGGAAGCCTTGTGTTCCCTCGAAACCAAACGCATACATGAATGCGTAGGTAGTGAAGGCGTAGAAGAGCGCCAAGAAGATAACTGCAACATAGGTTGCCTTGGGGATCGACTTCTCTGGCTTGATAGCTTCTTCTGCGTAAACTGCAGTTCCTTCGAAGCCGAGGTAGGCGCCGAAAGCAAACACCAGCAGAATTCCTGCACCAGGGGCAAAGAGAGCTGAGTCAATTGTGAACGGTGCGATGGAGTGGGGCTCGGGGCCACCGTTGACGAGTGCCACGATCGAGACAATGAGGATGATGGCCACTTCTGCGACGAGAAGCACACCCAGCAGCTTGGCTCCCACGTCAACCTGGCGGTAGCTCAGGCCCAGAATGGCAAGAAGTGCAACGAGCGAAAAGACATACCAGGGCACATCCACACCAAAGACTTGGCCAAAGGCGATGTTTCCGAAGAAGCCAATGAGACCGTAAAAGCTCAGTGAGAGCAAGATGTAGGACGCCAAGGTAACGAATGCAATACCAATACCTGGTGGGCGTCCAAGTCCTCGAGTGACGTAGGCATAGAACGCACCGGTGTTCTTCACGTGCTGGCTCATCGCGGTGAAACCTGCTGCAAAGCAGAGCAGGACGATACCAGCCAGAATCATGGCTCCTGGGAATCCATTACCGCCATAGAGCAGGGCGGCGGGGAGTGATCCGGTTATGACGGTCAGTGGTGCAGCTGCAGAGACGACGAAGAATACGATTCCCCACATTCCCACACGGTTGTTCACTAGACCTTTCGGGCTAGTAGTGGTTTCTTGAGACATCCTTGGCTCCTTAAATGGTTGCGTTGAAAATAAACGCATTTGAACAGTAACTCAACAATTAACCAGCCTTAATGTCAAGGATTTAGAGGAAATAAGTTAATTTTCTAAACGCTTGTTTAGAAAATCTAAATAGCAATATGCTGGGCACGTCTGGAAGTTGAGTACTCTCCAAAGACGGGGAAAGGAGGCAATAGTGAGATTCGAAGAGCCACAGGGCACTCCTGAGTTCCTAAGCGAGGTCGGTTACAACGATCAGACTTGGGATACTCCGTGGAACCAAGCCCGAGGTCAGCTCACTAGCGGCGAACGGATGCCCTCCTACGTCTTTGAGCCACGTCTTGACGCCCGGCCACTTGACCGAGGCCCAGCTATCGACGTTGCCAACCTCACTCTTCTTGATCCCCTCAGCCAGGCATCAATGCCTTTTGAGGAGTTTCTCAGTCGACGGGTACATTCAGACGCATTGCTCGTAAGCCACCGGGGCAAGGTTGTCTATGAGAAGTACTTCAACGGGATGCAGGAAAGCGATCAGCATCTGTGTCATTCATGCACAAAGACACTGACCACCATGCACATAGGTATCGCCATCGAAGCAGGGCTTCTTGACCCCCAACGTCTCGTTCTTGAGTTCGTGCCCGAGCTGGCGAACATTTCTGCATGGTCTGATGTCACCGTGCAGCACCTCCTCGACATGGCGACGGGCATCCGCACCGAAGAACATTACGAAGATGCTGATTCGATGTATTACACGTATGCCAAGGGGGTCGGATATTGGGGCCCAGATACGAATCTTGGTGTTCTCAAATTTGTCGAGGAACACCTCACCACGAAGGAGAGCGAACCAGGAACTCTCTTCAACTACGCCAGCTATAACACCAACCTTTTTCCACTGATTCTGGAATCGGTTTACGGGGTGCCTGCGGCTCAGATTTATGAAGAAAACCTCTACCTACAAATTGGCCCTGAATTTCCAGCACTGCTCAATACAGATGCGTTCAAGCGACCAATTGTTGAAGGCCACCTCAATCTCAGTCTGAGAGATTTCTATCGCTGGGGTCACCTGATGGCCAACGGAGGTAAAAACCTCCAGGGGAAACAGGTTATCCCTGAAAAATGGGTGGCCGAAAGTTTCCGAGAGGATGCAGCCCTGTCTGGGGCCTTTGGTCGAAGTGACTATGCAGAACTATTCCCCAATGGTTCGTATCACAACCAACTGTGGCGGCCAGATGCAAAAAACGGCATTGCCACGATGCTGGGCATCTACGGTCAGTTCTTTTACATCGACCTCGTGAACGAGATTGAGATTGTGGGCTTTTCGTCCTACCCAGAATTAACCTCAGGACTGATGGCGCTTCAAATGCAGGAGCTCTGGCGGGGAGTCACTGAAGCACTCACGCCCTGAAATCTCTCCATTCACAGTTACACAACATATTTCTTAGGTCAGAATGGGAAATGTGGAAAAGAATGTGAGCTGGAAACCAGACGTTTTAGGCGACGGCTATTTCCAAGCAACCCTGGATCTCGAGCCTGACTCTGAAGGTCCGGTTGTAGCCACGATTGTGAAGGCACCTGCACCGACACAACCCACCTTCTTCAAGAAGATTCTGGGTAAGTCAGCTCAGTATGCAACAAATACAGATGTTCTCTATATTCATGGCTGGTCTGACTACTTCTTCCAAAAGAATTTGGCCGAGTACTGGCGCTCGCAGGGTGCTCAGTTTTATGCACTGGATCTGCGCAAGTATGGTCGCAGCATTCGTCCAGGTCAGTCTGAGGGCTTCATTGACAACCTTGCAGACTACGACGAGGACATTGAAGCGGCACTCGAAGTTATGGGTCACGGTTCCAAGAAGTCGGGAGCAAACGACAAAGCACTCGAAGGCCGCAAGTTGGTTTTGATGGGTCACTCCACGGGAGGCTTGGTTTTCAGCCTGTGGGCAAATAGGAACCCCGGTCGAGCAGATGCGATTGTGCTGAACAGCCCCTGGCTGGAATACCAACTCACAGCTGCTGCCAGAGCACTTGTTGCACCCATGCTTCGCGCAGGAACCAGGATCAACCCCAAGGCCCAGATGCCCAGCATCGACTTCGGGTTCTATTCGCGCACCGTGGACAAGAACAAAGACGGTGAATGGGAGTTCAACTATGACTGGCGTCCGGAACACGGTTTCCCCGTTCGACCTGCCTGGTTGAATGCCATCCTCACCGGTCATGCTCAGGTTGCTGCCGGTCTGGATATTCAAGAACCCGTCTTCACCTGGCTTTCCACGCGAAGCCTCTTGGTTCCCAAATGGAACCCAGACATGAAGAAGGCTGACATCGCCATCGATGTGAACATCGTGGCCGCCCGCGTTCACCAGCTGGGCAAGCTCATCACGCTCTCCCGAATTGAGGGAGCAATGCATGACGTGGTGCTGTCTGCACGCCCAGTCAGAGCACACGCATTCGACGAACTCACCCGCTGGCTTAAGGCATACCTTTAGAACATGGACGCATTCGCAGACCCCACACTTCTCGTCACTACCAAGGCGGGGATTGTTCGCGGTTCCCGCGATGGCAATACCCATCGTTGGCTCGGCATCCCCTATGCGCAGCCACCTGTGGGCGATCTGCGCCTGAAGTCTCCCCGACCTGTAGAGCCATGGACCGGAGTGCATGACGCTCTGGAGTTCGGCAATGCAGCTCCCCAAGAGCCCACGAAGGTGATCCCTTTGCCAGTGGGCGTGGAGATCAACGAAGACTGCCTCAACCTCAACGTGTGGGCACCACCTCGTGCACATGGCGACACGCGTCCACGCCCCGTGATGTTCTGGATTCACGGCGGGGCATATTTCATCGGTTTCTCAGCTCAAGCTGTATATGACGGACGCGCGCTCGCCGAAACCGGCGACGTGGTTGTTGTCACCATCAACTACCGCCTTGGCGCGCTTGGCTGGTTGGACTTCACCTCGTTCAGTGATCCAGCTGACCCCTTTGAATCCAACCTCGGAATGCGCGACATTGTGCTTGCTCTTAACTGGGTCAAAGACAACATTGCTGCTTTCGGGGGAAACCCAGACGACGTCACCGTCTTTGGGGAGTCAGCCGGAGCGGGTTGTGTTACCACTCTGATGACCATGCCTTCTGCAGAGGGACTCTTCCATCGTGCAATTGCCGAGAGCTCACCTGCCACCAGTGTCTACAAGCCTGAGCGTGCAGCTGGTGTTGCCCAGGCTTACCTTGACTTGATTGGTGTGGAAGTAAAGGATGCTGCCAAGCGTCTGCGAGAAATTGATGCCGTCACCTTGGCGAAGCAAACCACCAATCTCCTCAACCACGTCGCGACGACCGCCCCCGGCACCGTCGCTTTTGCTCCGGTGGTCGACGGCGATCTGATTCCGGGATATCCAGTTGCTGCGTTCCGTGCCGGCAAGCAAATCAAGGTTCCCTTGATCATCGGCACCAACCACGATGAAGCTGCTCTCTTCAAGATGATGAAGTCGCCGCTGATGCCCATCAGTGAAGCTGCCATTGATGAAATGTTTGAACTGGTAGCCAAAGACAACCCTGCTTTGAAAGATTCTGAAGAAGGCATCATCGCGGCTTATCCTGACTTCCCCAAGCAAAAGGGGGCAATGGAAATCTCCCGCGATGCGGGCTTCCGCATGCCTTCTATTTGGGTTGCTGAAGCGCACTCCAAGGTTGCGCCAACCTGGATGTATCGCTTTGACCAAGCACCACCATTGATGAAGCTTCTGGGTATTGGTGCCAGCCATGCCACGGAACTTCCCTATGTCTTTGGCACTCTTCCAGACAAGCTCTCAGAAAAGAAAGCACTTCAGTTCCGCATGGGGGGCCTCAAAGAGGCTAAGCAGATTTCCCAGCGCATGATGGCTCGCTGGTTGAGCTTCGCCAACACAGCAGATCCAGTCACACGTGATGCTGAGTCAGGTGAAGAACTGGTGTGGCCGCGGTATGACGAGAAGGCCCGCACCACCTTGATTATTAACGGTGTGGACACTATCGAGAACGACCCAGACGGCAACATCCGCAAGGCGTGGGGTGAAGAAGTCTTGGGCTTCAAGTAACTAGTTCTTACGAGAAACAATTGGAAGATTACTCAACGGCTTTGTAGTTCCGTAAGCAACAGATGTTGCAACGGCACCAATAGCCGGCAGGGTACGCAACTGTGTTCGAACAAATTCTTCAAGCGCATCTAAATCTGGGACTGCAACTTTAAGTAAATAGTCAGTTGAACC
Organism: Actinomycetota bacterium; assembly: GCA_041178865.1. Taxonomy (GTDB): domain Bacteria; phylum Actinomycetota; class Actinomycetes; order Actinomycetales; family Microbacteriaceae; genus Aurantimicrobium. The sequence continues at coordinate 8,411 of JBEGUL010000048.1, forward strand.
TGTCATCAGCGTCGCTTCGAGAACTTGGGGGATATCACGTAGACGTGCTTCAACCATCTCCACCGAGTCCTTGTCATGTGAACTCATCGTGATTGAGACGAACGCATGAATTGACAACCCGACCTTCTTGGCATCTATTCGAGCGCCATAGCCGGTGATGATTCCGCTGGCCTCAAGCTGTTTCACGCGGCGCAGGCAGGGAGAAGGAGAAAGACCCACACGATCAGCGAGTTCTTGATTAGTCAGACGACCGTTGTTCTGCAATTCGTCCAATATGTGGATATCTATAGCGTCCATACAGTAATTATTAGCAGATGATTGCTTAACTGTGTACTTTTGCAAGATATTTGGCAATCGGGTGCTCGAGCGTTTCTTTTATCGTGAGCACATGGCTCAGAAACAGTTGATTCGCGGCACAATCGCAATGTCTGCCGTGGTCTTAATTTGGGCCGGGTTTGCGCTCAGTATGCGAGCTGCGGGGACTTCGAGCCTGAGCATGGGGGACGTGGCATTACTGCGATTCGGTGTCGCATCTGTACTGCTGCTTCCCAGCATTCCGGGGACTCTTCGGGTCATGCGCACAACACGGTGGGTACCGACCTTCTTGATTGTGATCGGCGGCGGTTTACCCTTTTTTGTCCTCGTTCAGGGGGGCGGAATATCAACTTCCGCTGCGCTCGTTGGAACAGTAACCCCTGGGTCTGTACCTGTATTTCTAACGGTGCTGGGGGCTGTATTAGGTCTGCGATTTTCTGCGATGCGATGGGTCGGGGTAATCAGTATCGCGGCTGGAGTAGTTTTTGCAATTTCTGCGGGAGACCCCTCCAGTGCAGGTGGGGTAGTGCTTCTCTTATCAGCAGGCGCCTTATGGTCGCTTTATACATATGCAGTGGGAAAGACAAGCTATCGTCCCCTGCATATTGCAGTGTTGCTTTCTGTTCCATCAGCCATTGCAACACTTGTCTTTTCAAATGCAGGAGTATTTCCCCTGACATTGTTTTCAGGCATGGCCTCCAGCTCTGACATCTTGTTATACGCTCTGGCCCAAGGTGTTGTGATCGGCGTCGTTTCTACACTGCTGTATTCCTATTCAATTGCCACACTTGGTTCAACTCGGTCTGCATTGATGGGAGCTGGGAGTCCAGTTGTTGCAACGTTTTTGGCCATCCCTTTTCTTGGGGAGATTCCTTCAGCCCCTACAATTGCATGCTTGGCTCTCGTCACTGTAGGTGCGATAACAGCAAACATGTGGGGAAAAACTCGGGAAAAAGCACGAACGCGCAGCCGGGCCGTCAGCCAACTGCGCGTTCGTAATGTGAGTTTTTAGCGGAAGTTCACAAACTGGAGAGCAACAGGAAGATCTGCTCCCTTGAGCAAAGCCATCGTTGCCTGCAGGTCATCACGGCTTTTGGAGGAGACGCGAACCTCATCACCTTGGATCTGTGACTTGACCGTCTTGGGGCCTTCGTCACGAATCAGCTTGGTCACCTTCTTGGCGTTCTCCTGATCGATGCCTTCTTTCATCTTGGCTTCGATACGGAATTCCTTGCCCGAAGGGAAGGGGTCACCAGCGTCAAGGCTACGCAAAGAGATGCCGCGCTTGATGAGCTTCGCTTCGAAAACTTCGAGGATTGCCTTCACTCGCTCTTCCGAGTTGGCCTTCATGAGAACCTTCTCGCCGCTCCATTCGATGGAGGCGCCCACGTTCTTGAAGTCGTAACGTTGCTCAACTTCTTTAATTGCCTGGTTGAGGGCGTTATCGGTCTCCATTTTGTCGACCTTGCTTACTACGTCAAATGATGAATCAGCCATGAGTCCATGTTATCCAGCTCGCCTTCGGCAGATTGTCAGCTGGGGCACACAGAATGGATATAGATGGCATCGAGAAAAGTACGACGGAACCGCACACTCATGGTGATTGCGGTTCTGGGTGTTGCCACCTGGGGTTTTGTTTCCTGCTCAACCGCAACTTCCCAAACTGGTGAGGAAGGTCCTTTTGCTCCAGCACTGGCTGCTCCGCCTCATGTTGAAGGTCTTACCCTGGATCAACTTGCCCACACCGCTATTGCTGAACTTCCAGACCCAACCTGGGTGAAACAAACTGCCCAGCAGACTGGGATTCCTGAACGTGCACTCACTGCCTATGCCGGGGTTGCAATTGGTCTTTCTGTGGTTGATCCCGAATGCCATCTGTCATGGAATACGTTGGCAGGTATCGGCTGGGTGGAGTCACACCACGGAACGATATTTGGCGGGAAGATTCTTCCCAATGGCAACATGTCAGAGCCCATCTTTGGTATCCCTCTTGATGGGACTAATGACACGAAGGCATTGCCCGACTTTGATGACGGAAACTTTGATGGCACTGCGGAGTTTGACCGCGCTGTTGGACCCATGCAGATAGTTCCCCCCACGTGGGCGGCATGGCATAGCGATGGAAACAATGACGGGAACGAAGATGGCCAAAACATTGACGACACCGTTCTTGCCGCTGGTCGCTACCTCTGCTTCTACGGTGGAGATCTCGCCACACCTCAGGGTTGGCAAGATGCTGTCTTTGGCTATAACCAGGTTCCGAAGTACATGGTGGACGTAGCAAACAAGGCCAATGAGTACGCCAGCAAGGTCCCTGTAACCAACTAGTGCCGCAAGGATTTTCAACTATGGCTTTGTGCCGGTAATGTTGAGGGGCACTAACTCGTGAGTATTCATGACGCAGCGCGATGGCGTGTTACCCAAGCGGCCAAAGGGATCTGACTGTAAATCAGACTGCTCAGCATTCGGGGGTTCGAATCCCTCACACGCCACCATCAGATAAGCCCCTCTCCGGAGGGGCTTTCTTGTTCCCTCAATAAAAACTAGCTCGACATCAAGATACTTTTGGTAGACTGGCACTTGAGTTTTTTAGAGTCCCAACACAACGAAGAATGGCATGCCATGAACGATTCGACCATTATCTACACCCACACTGACGAGGCCCCCGCTCTGGCTACTGCCTCGTTCCTGCCGATTGTTCAGGCATATGCCAAGGCTGCAGATGTATCCATCGAAACTCGCGACATCTCGCTCTCTGGTCGCATCCTCTCAGCCTTCCCCGAACGCCTCAAGGCAGACCAGAAGGTCTCTGACGCACTCAAGGAACTTGGTTCACTGGCAACCAAGCCTGAGGCGAACATCATCAAACTTCCGAACATCTCTGCATCGATCCCACAGCTCAAGGCAGCCATTGCTGAGCTTCAGGCTTCCGGCTATGACGTTCCTGATTTCCCCGAAGATGCCAGCACCGACGACGAGCGTGAAGCACGTGCACGCTATGACCGCATCAAGGGCTCCGCAGTAAACCCTGTCCTCCGTGAAGGAAACAGCGACCGCCGTGCGCCACTCTCAGTGAAGGCTTACGCCCGTAAGCACCCTCACGTGAACAAGGCATTCCCCGCCGGCTCTAAGACGCGCGTGGCAACAATGGGTCACGATGACTTCTTCTCCAACGAGAAGTCAGTTGTCATGCCAGCTGCAGATACTCTCAGCATCCGTCACACTGCTGCCGATGGCACCGAGACTGTTTTGAAGTCCGGCCTGAATGTTCTCGAAGGCGAAATCGTAGACGCCACCTTCATGAATGTTGACGCCCTAGATACATTCTTGGCACAAACCCTCCAGCAGGCAACCGAAGAGAATGTTCTCTACTCGGTTCACCTCAAGGCAACCATGATGAAGGTCAGCGACCCCATCATGTTTGGCCACGTGGTCAAGGCATTCTTTGCTGACGTTTTTGCCAAGCACGGTGCTGCACTTGACGCTGCCGGCTTGACTGCCAACGATGGTCTCGGTTCAATCCTTGCCGGCTTGGGTGGAGTAGCTGGCGGTGACCAGATTGCAGCTGACTTCAACGCAGCAATCGCAGCCGGTCCCCGCCTGAGCTACACCAACAGCGACAAGGGCATCACTAACCTGCACGTTCCTTCTGACGTCATCGTGGACGCATCCATGCCTGCACTGGTTCGTAATGGTGGCAAGCTCTGGGGCGTTGACGGTGGCGAAGACGACACGCTCGCAGTGATTCCTGACTCCTCCTATGCCGGTGTCTACCAGGCAACCATCGACGACGTCATTGCACACGGTCCTCTCGACCCTGCAACCATCGGCACCGTTCCTAACGTAGGCCTGATGGCTCAGGCAGCTGAGGAATACGGCAGCCACGACAAGACTTTCGAGATTGCAACCGCTGGTCGCGTTGACGTTGTCAACGCTGCTGGTGAGGTACTTATTTCCCACAACGTTGCTGCCGGCGACATCTGGCGCGCAACGCAGGCCAAGGACATCCCCATTCGTGACTGGGTCAAGCTTGCTGTGACTCGTGCACGCGCCAGCAACACCCCTGCCATCTTCTGGTTGGACGAGAAGCGTGCCCACGATGTACAGATCATTGCCAAGGTGAAGACCTACTTGAAGGACTACGACACCACTGGCTTGACTATTGAGATCATGGCTCCTGCTGAGGCAACGAAGTACTCACTGGCTCGCATCCGCAAGGGCGAAGATACGATTTCTGTTACCGGTAACGTGCTCCGCGACTACAACACTGACCTGTTCCCCATCCTTGAGGTGGGCACCAGCGCCAAGATGCTCTCGATTGTTCCTCTGCTCAACGGCGGTGGACTGTTCGAAACCGGTGCAGGTGGATCCGCTCCTAAGCACGTTCAGCAATTGGTGGAAGAGAACTTCCTCCGCTGGGATTCCCTCGGTGAATTCTTTGCTCTTGCTGCTTCTTTCGAGCACCTCTCCGACACCACTGGAAACAAGCAGGCTCTTGTGCTGGCCAACACCTTGGACCGTGCGACCGGAACCTTCCTTGAGGAAGACCGTTCACCAGGTCGCAAGATTGGCACCATCGACAACCGCGGCAGTCACTTCTACCTTGCTCTCTACTGGGCTCAGGAATTGGCCAAGCAGACCGAAGATGCTGCACTGGCAGCAAAGTTTGCTCCCGTTGCTGAAGCACTTGCAGCTCAGGAAGAGCAAATTGTTGCTGAACTTATTGCGGTTCAGGGTAAGCCTGCTGACATTGGTGGCTACTACAAGCCTGACGCTGTGAAGATCGAGAAGATCATGCGACCTTCGACAACTCTGAACAAGGTCATCGACTCGATCAACTAGAAGTCGACAAGACATAAGAAAAGCCCTTGAGAAATCAAGGGCTTTTCTCTCTTACACATCGCTTTCACGCCGCAGAGTGAGCCAATACTGCCGCTCGTCTTCTTCGAGCTTCTCGATTGCATAACGCAGTTCAGTCCGGGGCATCACTGAAGCATGTGCCTTGAGAAAGTCCCTCAAAACGTGAACATCACGCTTGCCCACTTCACGCAGCATCCACCCGCAGGCTTTGTGCATCAGGTCATGTTCATCACCCAAGTGATACTCGGCCAACCTCAGAGTGTCTTCGAATTCGTTGGCCCGAATGAAAGCGAAGGTGAACATGATCGACAGGCGTCTTTCCCACAGGGAGTCACTTTGAGCGAGCTCAAGGAGAAGGTCCAGGCGGTCGAGATCTGGCAACAGGTATTCACCAAAAGTCGGCGCACTTGTGTCGATCAAGTCCCAATTATTCACATAGCCATCACGAACACTGGACAGGTAAAGGGCAAAGAGCTCCGACTTTTCTATCTCAGATTTAGTCCTTTTGTAACGATTCACCAGAATGATCAGAGCGCACAGGCGAACCTCGTGCACCTCAGATTGCAGCAGTTCAAGAATCTCTGCCGGAGGCAGAGATTTGTGCACACCAGCAATCTGTCGAACTTGGGGGACCGTCAGCCCGATAAAGACATCGCCTTCACCGTATTCACCCGGACCGGTCTTGAAATAGCCGGCAGAGTGAAGTGCTTTTTCTGGGTCGGCAAAACCGTGGAGGTCATTCAGGACTTCGTGGAGGCTCACCTATTCATTATGCGTGAGCAGGGGAGTTCAACACTTCACCTAGCTTTGATGCTCACAATCGACCTGCCGAGTAACCTGTGAACATGTTTGGTATTCGCAGCACTCTCAAGTTAGGTTCACTCGTGTTTGGGCTGAGCGCTGTTCTTCTTGTTCTTACTCCAGAGGTCTTCCTTACTCTGCTGGAATTGGATTCTTCCTCGGCAGCACTGGTGTGGTCCATGCGCATGATTGGAGTAACTCTTGTTGCCCTAGCTGGGAACATGTGGATTAACTCAACAAACCCTTCTGATGTTGCCGTCAGGCGGGTCGGTGTGGTGATGGCGGTCGCCGCCACCGGACTTGGAATACTGACCGTCCTGATTCCTGCGCCATTGTCATGGTTCACGGTTCTCTATGCCGCAGTCGGCTTTGGTTTCGGGTTGAACTACTTTGTCTGCTTCCTTCGGAACAAGATGTAGGTTTCGAGTGAGATGGGTGTGATGAGATGAATGATGTTTCTTCAAATCGTGTAAGTCTGGCTCTGGACGGGGGTCAAACTGGTGTCCGCACGTTACTCATTGATGGCGAGAGCAAGACTTCTCAGCAATACTCTGGGCTCAAGACAGACTCGGCTCTCTTCCCTCAGTTGGCACAGATCGTTAGCGCCTCACTCGAGGGTGTGGAACAACCGGTGTCCTTGTTCATCGGTATGACAGGACTCACCTCTAAGCAGAATGATCCTCAGGCGCTTATCCAGCTACTTCCTCCTCATGTTTTGTCCGTGTCTTTGGCACACGATTCCATCACTGGCTTCCTTGGCAGTATGGGAACCGAAAATGGAACTGTGACAGCTGTGGGAACCGGAGTGGTCACACTAGCTGTGGGGGCAACAGACATGGCTCGCATTGATGGCTGGGGAAACCTCATTGGTGACGCAGGTTCGGCATATTGGATTGGCCGCGCAGGATTAGATGCCGGAATGCGGGTCTATGACGGGCGCATTGCGGATAGTTCCTTAATCACTCTCCTGACAGAGAACTTTTCTCACCCAGAAGAGGCATATATCGAACTGCAAACTAGTCATGATCGAGTCTCCCGCATTGCTTCCTTTGCTCAACAGGTGATTGAGCATGCTCAAGAAGATGCTGTGGCCCGCGCAATTGTGGAAGAAGCCGGCAGAGAGTTAGCCATTTCAGCGGTGACCGGTGCTCGCCGCGTTGGATTATGTGAAACAGATTCGCCTCTCTTTAGCTGGGCTGGAAACATGATGAAAGCTCAGCTACTCAAAGACTCTTTCATCAGGAATATTCGTGAAGCTGTCCCTCACGCCGAGTTTGCAGAGCCTGTGGCAGAGCCCATAGATGGGGTCGCAGTGATGGAGTTTCTTTCCGAAGATTCTCCACTGCGTCGCGTCATTCACACTGCTCAGCGCTAAAGAGCCACTTTTTTAGACCAAACGTTCAGCTAGGACTGATACGTTGAGGAACGAACAAACGAAGGAGTTCATCATGTCCGCAGGTTGCTGCTCAGCACACCCCGTCACCCAAGATCACCTTGGAGCTGCGCTTAGTTCCGCTGGCACCACAGTCACCGCCGCGAATCACGCAGCAGGCCTCTCTGTTGGTTCAAGCGCTGAAGTACTGGTTGTGGGAACTATTGCTACCGGTAATCCAGCTGCGCCTCTTGCAGAAGCAATGGCTATCTCCGGCGGTGCCATCATCGGCATTGGTGCACTGAAAGATCTTGAAGGACTTGTTGATTCCTCCACCAAGACCGTCAAGCCAGAAGGTGTTGTTGTTCCTGGCCTGATCGAGCCACACATGCACATCTGGACTTCTTTGCTGAACCTGACCTGGACTGATGTTTCTCACGAAGCTTGTGCCACCTTCGATGACGTTGTGGCCAAGCTCAAGGCAACAGCAGCCGCAACGCCAGCTGGACAGTATGTTCTCGGCAAGCTCTTTGACCCCAGCTTGTTCCCAGGTGAGCCAGATCTGACCGCCGATATCCTCGATCAAATTTCCCCCAACAATCCGGTCATCGTGATGAATGCCTCTATGCACTACCTCTATGCAAACTCTGCTGCATTTGCGGCTGCTGGCATTACCTACGACACTCCAGACCCAGTAGGTGGCAACTTCGGTCGTGCTGACGGCAAACTCACTGGGGTTATCGGTGAGGCCCCAGCAATGATGATGTTGATGGCCAAGTTCCCCAAGCCCTCTCCTCAGCAACTTGCATCAGGTATCACTGAAATTTTGACCGAGTGTGCCAAGCAGGGAGTTACCTCTCTTCGCGAAGGCGCCACCGGCACCCTTGCTGGCGTGAGCGAATTGGCCTTGCTTCACCAACTCAACGGTGCGAAGCGTCTACCCGTGCGAGTTTCCACGGCACAATTCGCCATCATGGCTGGCAAGACACCAGCAGAAGTTGCACAAACCTGGAAGGACGCGGGCGTTACACCCTTCAGTGGTGACGAGATGGTCCGCGCAGATGCCTGGAAAGTTGTCGCAGACGGATCCAACCAGGGACGTTCGGGCTACTTCATGCAGCCATATCTCGGCGAAAACAACGGTGGCCACGGAAACTGGACTCCTGAGACGTTGCGTGGCGCGATTCGCGCAGGCCTGAACGATGGTTGGCAGATCAACGTGCATACCAATGGTGACGCTGCGGTCGAAATGGCGCTCGAAGCTATGGAAGAAATCCTCCCTGGAAGTGCAAACGCTGACTTGCGTCACTCATTCATCCACTACTCCGTCACCACAGATGACCAGCTTGCGCGAACTGCAAAGCTCGGCATTTCGGCAACCTTCCTCATGAACCACGTTCTCTATTGGGGTGCTGCATTCCGTGACACCATTTTGGGCACAGAGCGCGCTGATCGACTTGACCGCGTTGCCTCGGCAATCAAGGCAGGCATCAACGTTAGTGTGCACTCCGACTACAACGTCAGCAAGGTTCACCCACTGTTGAGTGCTCAGACTGCAGTGCTGCGTCGTTTGCAGGCAGATGGTTCTGTCCTCAACGCTGCGGAAAGCGCAACTCCAGCACAAGCTCTTACCGCAATCACCACAAACGCTGCGTGGCAGATCCACGCGGATGACCGCGGCTCGCTCGAAGTGGGTAAGCGTGCTGACTATGCAGTCCTGGACAGTAACCCATGGACCTCAGACCCAGCAAGCTGGGACAAGATTGTGGTCAACGAAACCTACATCGACGGAACCCTCGCCTTCCAGGCGTAGCGGATCCGGCTAAAACATCGGCATTTCATCAAGGAGCTTTTCGGCTAGTCCGAGGAGCTCCTTGGCGTAGGTGATGGCAGTTTGTGCATCTGAGGCACAAGCCGTTGGCTGATCAAAGCTGGGGTATTCAGAAGCATTACGAAGCGTACGCATCCAGCCAAAATTGTTCAGTTGCGACTTCAGTGGTGGGACCAGTTGGGCTCGGAGTGCGTCTTCAACGGCTCTGTGCCCACCTTTAGAAGTAGCGCGGAGACCCTGATTTTCCAACAGCGCAGCGCACGATTTTCTCGCCGCATCGTAGGCAATTTGAAAACTGCCTGTGGGATCAGTTGATTGAACCTGTATTGCGGAGTGGAGATGAAGCCGAGCATGCTCTAGAAATAGTTCCGCTAGTTCACGATCGGGCGATACTTTCTGGAGGAAGCCGGCTTTCACCATTGTTTCAATGTCGGTTCGCCCTTGCTTCCAGTGGGTAGTCACTATTTCTCCAGATTCAACTCCAGCAAAGGTCGGCTCTTCACCGTGGTGACAAAACCATCTTTTTGGTCAGCCCAGCGTTCAGGGGTTATCACGTTGATGTTGACCTCTCGGCCGACTAGCGCAGAGGCCTTGTGCGCAGCCTCATAGAGGTCACCATATTCGGAGCCACCGACAATGAGCACGTCAATGTCCCGAGGACTTTCGCCGTTTTCGCCGAGAAACCTCGCTGCCCACGAACCATAAATATATGCATGTTCAACTCCGGGAAAGCCGGAGAGTAACCCGGGAAGTACTGCGGCAGGACCGTATCCAAACATCACCACGTTCCAGAGAGATGCGTAGATGGGGTGTTCTGTGTTGATGCGAACAAGACGGTTTCGACCAACCCGACGTGCTGTGACATAGCCCCCATCAACGAGTCGATCTACGTCACGCAAAATGGTTGGAACGGCAACGCCGCTCTGGGCTGCCAATTCAGTGAGGGAAAGCTCCTTCTGTGCATCGCTCATCAAGGCAGCGAGCATTCTCCCTTGCGTGTCAGAGCGCAGGATAGGGGAAAGCAAGGGCGCTGAGGATTTCATAACACCTATCATAACTTAGGTCATTTGAAATGCTGATGATGGGGTGAGGTAACCTTTCAGCATGCCTGTTTCTGCTTCCGAACTTCTCGACATTGCTCGCACTATTGCCCTTGAAGCAGGTGAGCTCATTGCTCGTCGCCGGAGCGAAGGTGTGACGATTGCCGATACCAAGTCCAGCTCTATCGATGTCGTGACCCTTGCCGACCGCGAGTGTGAAGAGTTTGTGAAGGGCCGTTTGGCGGAGCTTCGACCCGAAGACGGCTTCTATGGCGAAGAGGGCGGCGACTCCACAGGCACTTCTGGCCTGACATGGATTGTGGATCCCATTGATGGCACCGTCAACTACCTCTATGGCATTCCCCAGTTTGCCGTCAGTATTGCCGTGGTGGAGGGGACTCCTGACCCTGGTTCCTGGAAACAACTTGCAGGAGTCGTGTTCAACCCGATGAATGACGAGCTCTACTTTGCCTCTCTGGGAGGTGGTGCTTTCCTCACCAAGGCAGGAAAAACAGAGAAGCTCTCCGTCAACCAAGAAACCCTCTTGGCACACACGTTGTTAGCAACTGGCTTTGCCTATAGCTCCGAACTTCGTGCTGAACAGGCTCAAGTTCTCACGCGGATTCTTCCCCAGGTGCGGGACATTCGTCGTGCCGGGGCAGCATCATTGGATCTGTGTGCTGTTGCTTCTGGCCAGCTGGATGCGTACTACGAACGTGACACCAAGCCCTGGGATCACGCCGCAGGAAGCCTGGTTCTGCGTGAGGCAGGCGGTGTTGTCGGCGGTCTTGCCGGTGCAGCAGAAGGTCGTGACATGCTTCTAGCCTCCAATAACCACCTGTTTTCTCAGATAGAAAAACTCCTGTTGGGCTAGGGGATTTACCCCTGTTAAACCTTTTCTAGGTGGTCTTTCTCAGGCTTCCTCTGTAGCGTTAACCATTCCGTTATATTTCATCCCGCAGGGCACGAGCCCCGGGTCATGAACACGTAAGGATTTGTTTCAGTGGCACAGGATTCCAACGAACTTTCTGCTGGTAGCCAGCAGCACAGTTCTGGCGACCCTATGCAGCCACTGACACGTCGTGAATTACGTGCACGGGAAGCTCAATTAGCTGAAGAGCAGATGGCGATAGAGCTTGAGCGCCAGGTGGACAGCTATCGCCCGACATCTCAAGAAATTATTGTCCCCGTCGTTTCTGTTGAAGACTCTTCAGCACCTGTTCAGGCTGCTTTTGCAGTTCCAGAAACCCCTGAACTTGCGCCCATGCGACGTGATCGCAGCAATAGGCCTCCTCTTGCAGAATCAATAGCTGCGCCAATTCCTGACCCTGTCATGGCAGAGGCAAACACTCCTGTTGTGGGACTTCCGGTAGTTGCCCACCAGGCTACTGAACAGCGACCTCTGATTACGGAACCACCAGCTGTGACATCGTCACTTCCTGCTCCAATCTCTCTGATTGCTCAGACTTCTACTCCTGCACCACCCACCCCCACGGTGAAGGTGCGCCTCAAGCACAAGCGACGTCCCAGCCAGCCACAGATTGTCGCACCCCAATCGCGAAAGCGTCGTGGCGCTCAGATTTTCAGCATGGTTGCGATGGCATTCGTTGCAGGTCTAGCTATTGCCACGAGCGTTCCTGCCAACGCTTTGCTTTCTCCTCAAGACATCGCTCTTCAAGCGGAGCAGTCACGCTTGAGCGCTCTGCCCATCGGAGATGGCCAGAGTGTTGAAGGCACCGGTGAGTCAGTGAACGCTGGCCGTGACGGAGTGAGCGTGACTGCTGCCCAAGCCGCACCCACAATGGGGGCCTTCTCAGTCAAGAGATTATCTGTCAATGTTCCCGTGTCATCAAACGGCATTCAATGGCCTGTCCGTGAGGTAAAGATTTCTTCCCCGTATGGTGACCGCACCCTCTGGGGCCGCTACAACTTCCACACGGGGCTGGACTTTGACCCTGCATACGGAACCCCCATTTATTCCGTTGCCGACGGCATCGTGTCTCTCGTGGAGAACCCGGGACCAACCTGTGGTGTTGCTGTGTTCATTGAACACAACGTGGATGGCAACAAGTTCACCAGCGTGTATTGCCACATGGTTGTTGATTCACCCACGGTCAAGGCTGGTGACACCGTCTCTAAGGGTGACCTGATTGGAAACATCGGCTTGACCGGTATCACGTCAGGTCCGCACCTTCACCTCGAAATCAGAGTCAACGACATACCAATTGACCCCTATGCGTTCCTTGTTCAGCACGCAGGTCGCGCCTCGAACGAGACTCGAACCTAAATCATCCAGACTGTGCTTGCGGGAGCCAGCACACCAGAGATGCTGTCGGCACTGTCAAGAATGATCTCCCCTGCAGGCAGGGCAAAGTCTTTCTCGCTGTAGTTGATGAAGACGCTCACGTCGCCGTTACGGAAACCGAGAACATTCTCTGGGGTTCCTTCAATCCACTCGAGTTCTCCATCACCCAGCGCCCGATCCTTTCGGATCGCCAGCGCTGAGGTGTACAGCGACAGCGTGGAGCTGGGATCACCTACCTGGAGGTCGCGGGCGAAGTCACGATAGATCGCAGGCTGCGGCAACCAAGGTTCACCCGCTGGACCAAAGCCGTAGTTGTGAGCGTCTACTTCCCACGGGATGGGGACGCGACATCCGTCGCGACCATAGGACTTCCCTGCAGTCCGGAAGAAGGTGGGGTCCTGGCGCTTGTCGTCGGGGATCTCCATTGCTTCGGGCAGACCCAGTTCTTCTCCCTGATACATATAGGCCACACCAGGCAGTGCCAGCATCATGGCCGATGCGGCGCGAGCACGGGCAAGACCGAGTGCACTGTCAGGCTTGGGTTCCGTCAAGGGGCCAATGCCCGTAATCCGGTCAGCAGTCTTGGCGTGGGGATCCAATGCCAACCGAGTGGCGTGACGAATCTGGTCATGGTTGGAAAGAACCCAGGTGCTGGGTGCTCCCACCTCGTGGAATGCAGAGATGGAGTCCTTAATGACCTGACGCATCTGCTCGCCATTCCAACGCGTGACCAGGAACGGAAAATTGAATGCCTGCTGCATTTCGTCGGCACGCACCCACTTCGCCATCTTGGTGAGGGGTTCCACGAATGCTTCAGCACACAGGATGCGCTCGCCGGGGTATTCCTTGAGCAGCTGGTTCCATTCACGATAGATCTCGTGCACGCCCTCGTGACCGAAGTAAGGATTGTCGGGGCGAACCTCGGCAGGGGTGTTCCAGTATTCCTCGTCTCGACGGAAGTCAGGAAGACCAGGAGCTTTGGACAGGCCGTGTGCAACATCTACTCGGAACCCATCAACACCACGGTCGAGCCAAAAGCGCAAAATCTCAATGAAGCGGTCGCGAACCCAGCGGTTAGTCCAGTCAAAGTCAGGTTGACTGGAGTCGAACAGGTGGAGATACCACTGACCAGGGCTGCCATCAGGGTTTGTGGTGCGAGTCCACGCGGGACCGCCAAAGACAGACTCCCAGTTGTTCGGCGGAAGGTCACCGTTTTCTCCCGTGCCCTCACGGAACATGAAACGAGCACGCTCTTCGCTGCCTTCACCGGCAGCGAGAGCGTCAACGAACCAGGGATGCTCAGAAGAACAGTGGTTGGGAACCAAGTCCACGATGACCTTGAGGCCGAGGCTATGAGCAGTGGACTCGAGCTTGTCGAAATCAGCCAGGGTGCCAAAGAGAGGATCAACGTCGCAGTAATCGGCAACGTCATAACCAGCATCTTTCTGAGGACTGGTCATAAACGGTGAGAGCCAGATAGCGTCAATGCCTAGTTCTGAGAGCTGGGGGAGACGGGACGTAATTCCGGCAAGGTCACCAATGCCGTCCCCGTTCGCATCAGCAAAAGAACGGGGGTAGATCTGATAAATAACGGAGGAACGCCACCACTCGCTTAACAACATGGAGCAAGTTTAGAGATGAGAGAAACTCTGGAGAACAGGCCTGCGGAATGTCTCAAATCAGCCCGTGTTTTTAGCATGCGCTCAGAGGTGATAATCTCTTACGGTGCCAATTTTCAAGGGAAACCTTGAAGGTATGGATACGCCCCGATAGCTCAGTGGTAGAGCACTTCCATGGTAAGGAAGGGGTCGCGAGTTCAATCCTCGCTCGGGGCCCGATCATTCTTCGACTGCTGCAGGTTTACCTGCCTCACCGGCGGATGTTCGTGGCTGGGTAGCTCAGCTGGTTAGAGCGCACGACTCATAATCGTGAGGTCGGGGGATCGAGCCCCCCTCCAGCTACGCCGTCAAAACCCCCTCTTCGTGAGGGGGTTTTGTTTTGCTCAGAATCTTCTCTGTTCGAATGACCCACACTTCATTACGCTGTGGTTATGAAGGACATTCTTTTTCGCGACTATGTCGCCTCCGACCTTGACGCCCTCATGGTCTTGTGGAATCAAGTTGTTGCCGCCGGATCCCAACCTGTCTACTCGCTCAGCGAAGTTGTGGCGTCGTGCGAAAAAGACGTTGCTGTTGTTGCCGTCTCTGCACAGGGCGAAGTAGTCGCTATTGCAGTTGCCCGTGCCGCACACGATCAAGGCTGGATTGTGTTCTTTGCCACTCACGTTGACCACCGCAAGCAAGGTATTGGCGACCGTCTCCTCGCTGCTATTGAACAGCGACTTGCGCCCCAGGGGCTCACTCGTATTTCCATCCTTGTTCCCGATGACCAGCGCAATGTGGGTGTCCTCACCCGAGCTGGCTTCAAAGACAAGAAGCACCTCAGTTACTTTGAGCGCGAGATTCCTGTTCGCGGCAAAGAGATGGCCACACTACGTGAACTGGGCGGTCGTATTCTCTCCCGTGACCTGTGGAGCGGTATTGCCGGCATGGTCGAAGAGAAAGACTTGCTCGAGCGACGCTTAGTCTTGCCCCTGTCAAACACATCAATGGCGGAACAGTTTGGCGTTGAAGCACCACGAGCCATTGTGTTGTTTGGCCCTCCGGGAACAGGAAAGACAACCTTCGCCAAGGCCGTGGCCTCACGTTTGGAATGGCCTTTTGTTGAGGTATTCCCTTCACGCCTAGCCGGCAGTCCTGAAGGATTAGCCGGAGGCCTCCGTGAAGTCTTCGAAAAGATCAGCGAGCTTGATAATGCCGTGGTGTTCATTGACGAGGTGGAAGAGATTGCGTCACAGCGAGGTGGTGAACCACCCTCGCCAACGCAGGGCGTGACTAACGAACTGCTCAAGCTCATTCCTGCATTCCGTGAGCGACCAGGAAAGCTCCTGATTTGCGCCACGAACTTTATTCGTGCGCTCGATGATGCTTTCCTGCGTCACGGACGTTTTGATTACGTCATTCCTATTGGTCTGCCCGATTCAGAGGCCCGCACTTCTATCTGGGAGAAGTTCATTCCCGAGTCTGCTGGCGAGCTTGATCTGAGGACGCTGGTTGACCACAGCAGCGGTTTCTCACCAGCAGATATTGAGTTTGCTGCTCGCCAAGCGTCACAGATGGCGTTCGAGAAAGCGATGCAGGGTGGGAAGCACACTGGCCCCGCTATGAGCGACTACATCGACTCCATTGCCTCGACCAAGACAACAGTCTCGGCCGAGGTTGCAGAAGCATTCAGGCAGGACATCGAGAACCTCTCTCGCACCTAACCTGTTTCGGGGCAATTAGCTCACGAACAGGGGCACGAGTGCGCCCGAGAATACCTGCCATGCCAGGACGCTCTTGGCGACCAAGCTCAAGGTGATGTACATGCGCTCACCGCGGAGGTAGCTCTTCCATCCGCCAACCTGGTGATACTGCAGTGCCTGGTTGATAGCGAAGGTGTTGAAGAACAAGAAGAGTGAAATCACGATGCCATAAACAAAGCCAGGCACTTCTGCTGCGCTGGAAGAGCCAGGCTGCAGTGTGTAGATGGCGATGATGATCCAGGGCACGATACCTGTCATGGATCCGAAGATGAAAGGCAGGAAGCCCTTGCTTCCGGGCTTTTCATACTTCTCTTGAAGGGCACCGAACATGATCATCGAAGCGTTCACCGCGAAGATGGCAAACAATGCTGCGAAGTCGGTTGCACCGTTGAGCTGAGCAATCAGCCAGATCATGACGGAGGAGCTGAGTGAATACTCAGTCCAGCGGAAGTAGTTGTGATTGAGCTTCAAGCCATTGGCATAGCGGGTAAAGACACCAGGCATGGAGATGAGGAAGTGGAAGAACGCAGACATAAAGAGGAATGCCACCACGCCAATGCCCAGGTTGATCTCAAACAGAGTGACCTGCTCAGTGGGGAGGTCTACTCCGGGAGGACCCGTCATGTAGTCGACAGTGACGGGGAACATCACCTGTGAGCTGAGCTTGGTCAGAACAAAAAGGAATGCGAGTCCCTGGAGGAGGTGGATAGCTCCAGCAACAATGTTGTAAACCCGGAGACGTTTGATCTGTTCATCTTCGGAGCGAATCTTGCGGGCCATCATGACACCATTTCTTTCAAGGGAGAAAGCGGACAATGAATGGTCCACCTGTCACCAGTGTGACTGAGAAAAGGCGAAAAACCTAGGACATCGCTCCTAGGCATGGGCAGGGAGCAGTGAACATGGTCGTTAGCTGAGGTAAATCTTTCGCACACTCTGACTCACAGTCCAGACCGTTTTTTCACCCTCGTGGAGTTCAAAGACAGCCCCGGGCTTGAGCTCTTGCTGAACCGTGGCTCCGCCAATAGTGCGCTGAACAGATCCTGTTTCACAGCTAGCGTCTCGCGCACACGGTCCATCACAGGGTTCGTAAACTCTTTGCCCGTCTTTTGTATCGGGCCGCTCGCCATTCGGGGTTGCCTTAGAGAGGCACCAACCATCCTTTCGATCACCGCCACCGCTGGCGTGCTGCTGCTTAAGATTCGGAGATTGCCGTGGGCAACCGGATGTCGGCACTTGTCGTTGCGCCATTGATCACACTGCTCGATATTTTTGTGCAACCACTGTTCTAACCTCAGCCGGGGAGCCCTTTAGCGCCGGTCGCTCTTATCCCCGCCAGCCACTCTCTCGGCGACGTAGATGGGAAGAATTGAGACAACAACCAGAACCACGGCGATGACGGCCACGATGGGCGCCTGGTTGGGGCGGAACATGTTCTCCAAAATGAAGATGGGGAGCGTCGTAATTCCTGAGCCCGCGGTAAATGTCGTGACGATAATTTCGTCAAAACTGAGGGCAAACGCCAGCAAACCACCTGCAAACAGTGCCGAACGCAGCTGCGGAAACGTCACAAGGCGGAAGGTCGTCCACAGTCCCGCTCCGAGGTCTGCCGAGGCATCCTCGAGGTTTGTCCCCATTCGCCGCAGACGAGCAATGACATTGTTGAAGACGGTAACAATACAGAACGTGGCGTGGGCGATCACGATGGTCCAGATGGACAGCGGGACACCCATAATCGTGCGAAAGAAGTTGTTCAGGGCGATACCGGTGATGATGCCCGGCAAAGCAATGGGCAAGATGATGAGCAGGCTGATGGCATCGCGCCCGAAGAATTCAAAGCGCTGCAGTGCCAGCGAAATGAGGGTTCCAAGAACTAATGCAATCCCTGTGGAGATGAAAGCAATCTGAACGCTGGTGAAGACAGCATCAACAGCACCCTGGTTCTGAAATGCTCGAATCCACCACTCGAAGGTGAACCCTGGAGGAGGCCACGTCAACGACTGGCTGGTGCTAAAAGAGTTAACGAGCACCACAAGGAGGGGTAGGTAGATGACGGCCAAGATAATGCCCGTGATGGTTCCGAGCGTGCCCCGCGAGAATGTGCTGAGTTTCATGTGCGCCTAAAGATTATTCAGGGCACCCGTGCGGCGCACGAGAGCGAGATAGCCGAAAATGATGACAATCGGGATAAGAGCAATTGCCGAGGCCAAGGGCAGGTTGTTGGCAGCACCGACGTTGGCAAAAACCAGGTTTCCCAGCATCTGATTGGCTCCGCCCACAATATTAACGGTGATGTAGTCCCCCAGCGAGAGCGAAAAGCTGAAGATGGACCCTGCGATGATGGCGGGCCAAATGAGCGGCAGAATGACATTCCGGATGCTGCCCCATGGTTTCGCACCCAGGTCACTGGAGGCTTCCAAGAGGGAGTCAGGGACGCGTTCAAGTCCCGCATAAATCGGGAGAATAACGTAGGGCAGCCAGAGGTAGCTGAGGGTCATAATGACAGCTGTCAAACCGTAGCCGGGGCCCTCAATTCCAAACGGGTTCAAAAACCACTGGAGGACTCCCTCACCGGATAGGACCGACCGCCAGGCATAAACCTTGACGAGATAGCTTGCCCAGAGGGGCATGAGAACCGCAATGACAAGCATGCGCTGCACTCGGGGTGAGGCGACTTTGGCCATAAAGAATGCGATGGGCAAGGCAAGGGAAATATCAATTGCAGTCACAGCGAGCGCGACACCAATCGTGCGCAAGGTGACATTTTGGTATAGGGAACCCGTGACGACCTTCACAATGTTGTCGAAGGTCCAGCTCTGAGTGATCTCGCCCGTGAAGCTGTCTACCGACCAGAAGGCCGTAACGAGCAAAAGAACGAGTGCCACAATGTAGACGAGCACCAACCACGTGAGTGGTGCCGACAGCATCACGGTCAGCCGCAGGCGAGGGTGCCTGCTCAAATAAACGGATCCGCGACGAGCCACGGTATCCCGAGGTGGGGATACCGTGGCCGCGCTGCGGCGTGACGAGAGAGCGTCACGATTCATGTACTTCTCCTAAGGAAAACGAATTGTTTCCATGGGTGTGGTGAGCTTGCTAGCCCTTGATTTCTGTCCAGGCTTGGGTCCACTGCGAGTAGTCCGTGCAGGTGACATCTGTTCGACCATCAACGCACTCAGCGATGGGGGTAGTCCAGTACCAGAGCTTGCCGGCAAACTCAGTGTCTCCCGCATTGAAGGCATCACAGTCGGCACGGAAATCACAAGCGCCTGGGTTTGAGGGTGCCTCGCCGAAGAACTCGGTGGCGGCACCATTGGCTTCGGGGCTCGCAATCCAGTCAAGCCAGGCGTAGGCGCAGTTGACGTTCTTTGCGGCGGAAGCGACCATCCAGGTGTCTGACCATCCCGTAGCACCCTCTTCAGGGAGAACAGCAGCAGCAGTTGTACCCTCAGCAAGGTAGTTCATGATGACCTGCCATGTAGTACCAACGACGGTGTCGCCGGTCTCGATGGAGGAGATCGCCTTGAGGTAGTCCGACCAGTATTCGCCAACGTTGACGCGCTGAGTTTTGAGCAACTCAACGGCCGCAGCGAGCTGCGTCTCATCAAGAGCATAGGGGTTCTCAATTCCCAACTCCGGGCTGTGTGCCATGAGGTATACCGCGGCATCCGCAATGTAAATGGGCGAGTCATACGCAGTTACCTTGCCCTTGTAGGGCGAGCTAGCGTCGAAAACTACATCCCATGATGTGGGAGCTTCGGGGAAGACCTCCGTGTTGTACATCAACAGGTTGGCGCCGTAACCGTGAGGCACTCCGTAGGAGACGCCATCAACACTGTTCCAGGCCTTCATCTTCAGGAAGTCGTAAATGTTCGCGTAGTTCGGGATGAGCTCCGTGTTGACCGGGGCAACATCGCCGGCGGCAATAAGGCGAAGAGTTGCATCACCAGAAGCGGCCACGACGTCGTAGTCGCCGGTCTTCATGAGCGTGACGGCCTCATCGGAAGTGCCGTAGGTCTTGGCGTTAACCATGCATCCCGTTGCCTCTTCGAAGGGGGTTACCCAGTCATACTCGGGAAAATTGGTGCCGTCCTCAACGTAACCAGGCCAGGCCAAGATGTTGACTTGGCCTTCGTTCTCACCCAATTCTGTGAGGGCTGCGGTGCCGCCACCACCTGAGCTTGCCGTTCCACACGCTGCCAAGACGGCAACCGTGGCCATTGCCAGGAGGGAAAGTCCGATCGACTTCCCCGCTGTTTTTCGTGTCATCATGTATTTCTCCATTCGCATTGATAGTGATGTATTACCGGAGGAGGGAGCTGATTGTTAGGATCGGAGCTGAACGACGTCGGAATTTTTCCACGACACGGTGACGCGCTCACCCCGCCGATCTGGCGTGATGTGAGAGGAGCCGTTTTGCTCCATGACGTTGATGCGCTTCCCCGATTGCAGATCAATGACGATGCGCGAAGCGCTACCGACGTAGATCACTTCAATGACCGTTCCCACTGCTGAGTTCGCCCCCGACTGAGCGGGTCCCGAAGAAATAGCCATTTTTTCGGGGCGAACCGAGTAGGTTCCCGTGACGCCCAAAATTGCCCCCGCTTCCTCAGGGGTGAAAACGTTTGACGTTCCAACGAAGTCTGCGACGAAAGAATTTTGGGGGCGTTCATAGATTTCGGATGGCGTTCCGAGCTGGACAATTTTGCCCTCGCTGAAGACGGCAATGCGGTCGCTCAGGGTCAGAGCCTCTTCTTGGTCATGCGTAACAAAAATGAAGGTGATGCCCAAATCACGCTGGATCTCTTTGAGCTCCACTTGCATCTGTTCCCGAAGTTTGAGGTCCAGTGCGCCGAGGGGTTCGTCAAGCAAGAGGACTTTGGGCTGAACAACCGTGGCACGAGCTAAAGCCACACGTTGGCGTTGACCGCCGGAGAGCTGGCTCGGTTTGCGGTCACTGAAGGACCCGAGGCGAACACGCTCAAGTGCTTCGCGAGCACGCTCCCGTCGCTCGTTCCTGGCAATTCCCCTCACGCGAAGCCCATAGGCAACGTTGTCGATAACCGACATGTGAGGGAAAAGGGCGTAATCCTGAAAGACGGTGTTGACGTCGCGATCGAACGGAGCTTTCTTTGTGACGTCTTCGCCAAAAAGCGAGACTGTGCCACTGGTAGGGGATTCGAATCCCGCAATGAGGCGCAACACAGTGGTCTTTCCTGAGCCTGAGGGCCCAAGCATTGAAAAGAACTCACCCTCGGAAACGTCGAGATCAACTCCGTCGACAGCCGCGAGGCCACCAAAAGTCTTTGTGAGAGCACTCAGCCGGATGGCCACACTTGCGGATGCCGTCATTGCATTCCCTCCTCGATGAATAAATCATATGGAAACATATGTCTAAACAAGACGCTTTAATGTTACGGTCGAGTAACAATCTGCGATTGGAGGAAAACCGTGCCGAGTTCGATTCGAATGTCTTCTGTGTCTAGAGCGGCCGTTTTCGCCCCACTCGAAGAGGCCGGTAGAGCAGAACTGGTTGAACAGCGCCTCTCCGACGCCATCATTCTTGGGCTCCTCGAAGATGGGGAACGTCTTCCCAGTGAGAGCGAACTCGGCCGCCAACTCGGAGTTGCCCCCGTCACTGCAAGAGAGGCCTTGGAGGCGCTGCGGGAAAAGGGGCTCATCCTGACCAGGCGTGGCCGTGATGGAGGAAGCTTTGTCACGTACTCCGCTTCGCTCAGAGTCGAAGTGCTGACGGATAGGTTTCGCGCATTGAGCCGAGTCGAGATTCGGGACCTCGGCGTTCACTGCACCGCCATTTCCGCCCTGGCTGCTGAGTTAGCAGCTGACCGCGCCAGCGAGGATGACCTTGAACACTTGAGAGGGCTGCTAGAGAGTGCTGACTACGCCTCGGAAAATTCGGCCCGGCGCATCACCACAACCTTCGCTCTGGAACTCGCGGCCCTGAGCCAGTCGGCGCGGCTTGTTCGCGAAGAAGTCAAACTTCAAGCCGAATTTGGCCCCATTCTATGGTTGGGCCTGGGAGATGCCTCCCTGCGCGATCACACACAACGCACGCACCGTGAGGTGCTCGCGGCACTCTCCGCGCTTGATGGTAACGCTGCTCGACTGCTGATTGTGGACCACATCGGTGCCGCTGTGAGCTGGCTCGTCGCCAAGAAGAACACGGATGACTTTCCTCCGGTTGGTCCATGATTCCCGCGGCGCCGGCGCTCCGCGGCGAGGTCATTGCGATGGTGACCTCCACCTTTGATTCAACGTTTGAGAGAATCGCCAACTGGCGCGACGTGCTCGTTGCGTATACTCGCGCCCACGACGGCGTCGTCACCGCAGCGTCGTTGGACTCCCTGGTCGAGTCGTTGGTACGCCACGAATTTGGACGCGAGGGGGCTCTCGTTGTGGGAGCAGGATTTGTGGCGCATCCACAATTCTTGAAGGACGCCCAGTGGCACCTTGCTTGGTGGCTCGGAACCACCAACACGTTTGACTCTCGAGGGCGCCTCCAAGAGGTTCGTCGCCTCGAGGCGGAGGAAAACCCTCGGGCAGACAATTTTCGGGACTACACGACGTTGGAATGGTGGCGTGTCCCCGAGAAAACTGCCCGGCGCCACATCACGGGCCCCTACGTCGACTACCTCTGTACCGACGAGTACACGCTGACTCTGACGATGCCCGTCTTCTGGAAGGAGATTTTTGTGGGGGTCGTAGGGGCAGATCTTTATGCGCGCGACATCGAGAGCATTCTTTTCCCCAAGCTCAAAGCGCTCGGCAGATCTGGCACCCTCGTCAACTCCTCTGCTCGCGTGGTCGTCTCCTCCGACCCGAACTGTGAGGCGGGCTCTCTTTTTCGAATCCCCGGGCTCAGCGACGTGCTTCGCGCGGTTGTTGCGTCAGAAGGACCTGCAAGTGGGCAGACATTAGACAGCGGACACGTGGTTATCGCCTGCTCTGATACCAGCCTGAGCCTCGTGATTGATCCCGTCACCTAGACCCTAGATTTTCTCTCGCGCACGCGGGAGCCTTCAGCACCATTTAGGCGTCTCTCGCGCCTAATCTGCTTGGCCCCCTGCTGCTCAGAAACAAGGGCATAAGTGCGCTTGATTTGTTCATCTTCGAAGCGACTCTTGCGGGCCATCATGACACAATTTTTTCGAATGGAATGAGCCCAGAGTTAACCCTCCGCCAGTGAAAAGTGTGACGGACAGATACCTCAAAACCTAGGACATTGTCTACCTGGATAGTGAGGTAACAATCAGGAAGCTGCTGGGCTGAGGTAAATCTTTCGCACACTCTGGCTCACAGTCCAGATGGTTTCTTCACCTTCATGAAGTTCAAAGACAGCTCCGGGCTTGAGCTCTTGCTGAACCGCGGCACCGCCAATAGTGCGCTGAACAGATCCTGTTCCACGGAGAATGACGCAGACCTCGTCCACCTCAACATCGCTCATGATGCCAGGGGACATCTCCCATACGCCTACTTCTTGGCCAGACCAGATACCTAGTTCGATATAGCCCGTTTCTGGCATACCACTCAGCACCTGCCCGGCAGGAGCAGGTTCCATGAGGATATCTGCTGAGGAAGCGTCGAAGAAGAAGTTCGTTGCCCAGAAATCATTCGCCATTAGGAATCAAAACCCAATCCAACTGCATCAAGAGTTTTCAGGAACAGCCCGCGCTTGCCGTCATTGTGGTCAGAACGATCCAGAGCAAAGCGGGTGACCTGAACCGAAGGGTAGGTGAAGGGCTCAGGAGGGAACGGCAGAGGCATCTTGCGCACCATCTCGAGCTGCGTGCGCTCGGTATCCAAACCTGAGAGTTGGTCCAGCATCACGTTGGCAGCAAACCGAGTGGCAGCAACACCTAAACCTGTGAAGCCAGCGGCATAGGACACCCGACCTTGGTGGGCGGTGGCAAAGAATGCGCTGAATCTGCTGCAGGTGTCGATGACTCCAGCCCAGCGGTGGCTGAACTGCAGACCTTCGAGCTGGGGGAAGGTGGTGAAGAAGTGGCTCGCGAGTTTGCGGAAGCTCTCGGGACGGTCGTCATAAGCAGAACGAATCTTGCCGCCATAGTGATAGATCGCGTCATAGCCACCAAAGAGGATGCGGTTATCTGCAGAAAGTCGGTAGTAGTGGAACTGGTTCGCGCAGTCCGCAATACCTTCACGGCCATCCCAACCAATGCTCTTCATCTGTGCGGCACTCAACGGCTCGGTCATCAGCACATAGTCATAGACCGGAACAGTATGAAGTTGGAAGCGCTTGAGTAGAGATGGGAACGCATTCGTGGCAAGCGCTA
>JBEGUL010000049.1:0-4591 GCA_041178865.1 Actinomycetota bacterium
CAAACTCTCCACATAGGGAAGACTGGTCGTTAGACAACGACAATCTTCAACGGGGGCGGTGAGATGCAGTTAGGTATTCCAGCACAGCTGGCACCCGTCCTGTTCGCGCAAGCGCTCTCACGTTTGTTCCTTGTCTATTCCGCATACTCGGTTATCTTCGCGGAGATTCTTCTCATCCTTGCTGGATGGCATGAGAACAATGCCTGGGTGATGTGGGCAGGGTTCCTCGTTGGTTTCCCGGGCTTTGTGCTCTGGCGCCTGATGTTTACTCCTTTGTCGCCATTGTCTGCCTCGATATATATCGTTTTTCTCTCCGTGACCTTGGTCCTCTCCACCTGGGCAGTGTTAGCAACCATGCCTGAGGTTAATTCAACGGTGTTCTTGCCCTTCTCGTTGCTGGGCTTTGCCCTGATCACAACCTGTGGGGTTGCGGCTAGAGCTGGCGATCGTGTGCTGTGGGCAACGATTGGTTTTGTTGCAGCGAATGCGGCCCTGTTTGTGGGGGCATTGCTGGCCGGACAACGATACGAATTTGATATCAGGTTGCTATTGGGATTCATCGTTGTTTTAGCTGCGGTTATTTCAACTCCACGGCTGCTGGCATCAAATACGAGATTTCAGATCACGTTTGATCAAAGTGCAGCCTCGGTGGCAACCGATGCAGAACGTCGTGAAAACACCCGCGCTATTGCAGCACGTTTGCATGACACGTTGTTGGCAAACCTGGCAGTTATTGGTTCGACCAAAACAGGAATGCTGCAAGACCCCGTTCGTGAAGCGATAGAAACACAGTTGGCGTTGTTCGAGACGAGCAATTTCTTAAATGGTGCAGAAGCTGATCCTTCTGAATCGCTGGCATCTTCTGAACTTGATTTGCTGATGTCGGTTATTTCACAGGCAGAAGCCCGTGGTCTCAACATCAACCTGGGTGGTAATCCTGGCGCCATTTCTTTACTCACCGAGGACCGTGTGGAAGCCCTGACTTCTGCCTTAGCGCAGTGCTTAACGAATGTTCACTTGCATTCAGGTCAGAACGCGGTGGAAGTTGTTGTTTTGCCAGCAGAAGAAAACCTTGCTGTCACCATCATTGATGGTGGGCAAGGCTTCAACGTGGACGAGGTCCCTCCAGACCGGATGGGCTTAAAGCTCTCGGTGCGAGACCGTATAGAGCAGTGCGGTGGCAAGGTGCGTATCTGGTCAAACACAGGTCAAGGAACCGCCGTCATGCTTCAGCTCCCTCTAGGCCGGGAGGTTGCAGATGCGTAAACAAGAACGCACAATGCAGCAAATAGACCCGATGGCTGCGGGAACAAGCTGGGACGTCGCCGTAACCTTTAGCCTCGCAACCTGGACCTATGCACTGTTTGTAACACTGGCCACATATCGGGATTCACAAAGCCCGGTGTTTATTCTGATTGCACTCACCGCCTTGACCACTGCAGTGATTCTTCACCTCTGGTCAGCAGCTCCCCGTCACGCCCCATACAGTCGCCTTAATTACGTCATCTTTGTGGTGTTATCTATCACAGCGGCAGCGTTCCAAATCGCGGCGAATGGAGCAGGCTCCACCTCTATGTTGTTTGAATGGGGGCCCATTGCGGTGGCATTACTTTTTGCCTCCGCCAGTGGTTATCGTTCACTGGCAGATCAGTACTACGCGGGGCTCGCAGCAGTATTAACCCTGCTGGTTGTCCTGTATATGGATAGTTTTGACCATGAGCTTTCACTGGGTGCGTTTTACTTCAGCGTCTCGGGCGTTGCGTTGATTGCCATCGTGGTGCTGGGACAGGCCAGTTACACCTCCAAGGCCACCCGGATTTTGATGGCATGGCAGAAGACGGTCAACGAGACTGCCGTGGAACCAGGACAGGTTGATGAAATCGAGATTATTGGCCCGATAACCCGCGATGCGCGTGAGTTCTTAGTTGATTTGCTTGCTACTGGTCGAGTCTCAGAAGTTGACACTCTGAGGGCACGTGAATTAGCAGGAAGCATCCGAAGTGAACTTGTTCTTCTCTCTGACCAGACCTGGGTTGAGCGGTCGGGCTGCACACTTCATGATCCTGAGAAGGTGCTTTCACAGTTAGATCTTTCTGCGCAATCAGCTATTTCAGCGCTCATTGTGGGCTTGACAGAGGTACACGTGGATAACCTGCAGTTGTCTTTACGTATCGATCCATTGAGCACGCGCCTGTCGTGTGTTATTCAAGGTCGTGAATCAGAAACGACGTTCACCGAGGGCAAGCTGCGGGCTTACGTTTCCTCATTCTTGCGCGTGATGTATGTCGTGTTTGAAGATGTGCGATTCATCAACAACGATGGTCAAGTGAATGTGATGTTCTACTATGCAAAATAAGCCTGCAGTGCCTCTGACAATCTTGGATGACCACGGCCTACTCGTGGACAGTCTCACAAGCTGGTTTGAGGGTAATGCCCCAGACTTCACGGTTGCAGTTGCGGAGACTTCGTGGGCTGGCTGTTTGGCTAATGGGGCATTTCCTTCAGATGTTGTCCTAATGGATTACCAATTAGCCGAGCCTGTTTCGATTGAAGCCCGGGTCCTCACCTGCAAAGCAGCTGGTTCTCGTGTTGTGGTGATGAGTGCATTGGCAAGCCCGGAATTACAAGAGCGAGTACTTGCTTCAGGTGCAGATGCGTTCTTCGATAAGTCGACCTCAATGAATATTGTGGCAGCGCGCATGCGGACCCTCCTCGGAATGGCTCAGATCAGCTCCGGAACGAGTGATTCTGGTCCCTCACAACACGCCGAAGAGCTCATCAAACCCAGGCTCAGCGCTGGCGAAGAACAGGCTCTTGTCCTGTATTGCCGGGGGTTAGCGACCAAAGAGGTTGCCCAAGCTATGAATGTTCAGTTTGAGACGGCCAAAACGTACCTCAGACGCGTGCGCGAGAAGTACGCTAGAGCAGATAGACCCGCCTCCCGGCGGGCAGATTTGGTTCGGCGTGCAGCCGAGGATGGATATTTGACCTAATGGCCAAGCTTTATTTCCGTTATGGCGCGATGAACAGCGGTAAGAGCACTCTGATGCTCCAGGCAGCGTATAACTACGAAGAACGTGGACACAACGTGGTGTTGTGTAAGCCAGAGATTGATATCAAGGGTGACAAGGGAATCCTGTCCCGTCTGGGTATCAACCGTAAGACTGACTTTGTTATTGGTACCGACAGCGATCTGTATGGTCTATTCCAGCACGAGCGTGATGACGTTATTCGTCGCACCGGTGCAGATGTTCGCTGTCTCCTCGTTGACGAGGCACAGTTCCTTTCTGAAGCTCAGGTTGATGACCTGCTTCGCATTGCCCTCTTGGAAGATGTTCCAGTTTTGGCCTTCGGTATTCGTACCGACTTCCAAACTGTTGCGTTCCCCGGATCACGTCGACTTCTTGAAATTGCGCACGAAATCGAAGAGCTCAAGACCATCTGCCGTTGCGGTAAGAAGGCAATCTTCAATGCACGCAAATACAACGACCGTTTCATCTTTGATGGCGACCAGCTTGCTATTGATGGTGTTGCTGTGAGCTACGAACCTCTCTGTGGCAACTGCTACCTCGTCGAGAGCAATGGTGTTCTCAACGCGGGTCGTCGCCAGTGGCCCGTGGCTTACTCCTTCGAGCCTGACCCCGACTTCAGCTAGTTCACGCCATGCGCGTCTCTGTCATTGGCTGCGGCTATCTCGGCGCTGTTCATGCAGCGGCGATGGCTGACCTTGGACACGAGGTCATTGCTGTTGATGTTGATGCATCAAAGATTGCAGCACTGAGCGCGGGCAACCCGCCGTTTTTTGAACCTGGTTTGCCCGAAATCCTGAATTCTTCCCTTGCTTCTGGCCGGTTGAGGTTCACTACAGATATTTCTGAAGTCTCAGGTTCTCAGCTTCACTTCATAGCTGTGGGAACACCTCAGAGCGACGACAGCGGAGCTGCCGACATACGGTTTGTGGATGCGGCAATAGACGCTCTCCTGCCCAATTTGGGGCCGGCTGACGTCATTGTGGGCAAGAGTACTGTTCCTGTTGGCACTGCACAGCGTTTAGCGCAGAAACTTCTCTCTGCCGGCTCCTCAGCCACGTTGGTGTGGAACCCAGAGTTCCTGCGTGAAGGTTTTGCGGTCAAGGACACCTTGACCCCTGACCGCCTCGTCTTCGGCGTTGCCGAAGGCATCGGTCAGCAGGCAGCACTTGCTGCTTTGCGAAAGGTCTATGCCACGGCTATTGCGGCTGGAACTCCTGTGGTGGAAACAGATCTGGCAACTGCAGAACTGGTTAAGACGGCAGCAAATGCATTCCTGGCCACCAAAATCAGTTTCATCAACGCAATGAGCGAGATCGCCGAGGCAACTGGTGCCAATGTCACTGAGTTGGCAGATGCCATTGGTTACGACACCCGTATTGGACGCCGTTTCTTGAATGCAGGTGTCGGGTTTGGTGGCGGATGTCTTCCGAAAGACATCCGTGCCTTTTCTGCGCGTGCCCAGGAACTGGGCTTAGGTTCTTCCGTTTCTTTCCTGGGTGAAGTTGATGCCATCAACCTTCGTCAGCGTGAGCGAGTAATTGCGCGAGTTATTTCGCATG
>JBEGUL010000050.1:0-9780 GCA_041178865.1 Actinomycetota bacterium
GCTTCGCGACCGACGCAGAGATTGCCAATTGGGACAATCTTGTTATTGCGAACCCTGACCACGGAACGATGTATCAGGCAGAAAGTTTTGCCATTGCGAAGGCCATCGGTGGCTGGGCACCCCGCCATTTGATCTTCAATGAGGCTGATACCGCCGCTTCTCCTCGAGTTGCAGGACTATTTATTGAACGCAGCATTCCGGGTTTAGGAAAGATTTGGTATTCACCTACTGGTCCCGGCTTTGGAACCGCAGAACAGGTGGCTGCTGTTATTCCGGCACTCAAGGAATTTGCTGCCAGCAACGGTGTTTTCCTGGTCAAACTTGAGTCTGAACTCATTGCCAGCGACAAGGCAGAGAAGACACTTCGAGCTGCGGGCCTGATTAACGTGGACAACGTTCAGCCCATTTCCTCCACGGTCATGATGGACCTCACCCCCGACATTGACCAGATTCTTGCGGACATGCCTCAAAAGGGTCGCTATGCGATTCGTCGTGCTGCGCGCGATGGAGTGACTGTGGCAGAAGTTCCTCTCACTGAAGAGAACATGCGCACGATGTATAAGCTGCTGGGTGCGACCGGTGATGATGCCGGCTTCATGATCCGCACGTTCGACTACTACGACTCTTTCTGGAACGAATACGCCAAGCGTGACCAAGGCGCCATGTTCTTTGCCTACGTTGACGGTGAAGTTGTTGCTGGTGCTTATACCGGCTGGCTGGGCTTCAAGGCCTGGTACAAAGACGGCGCCTCCATTCGTGACCGCAAAGCTTATGGCGCAAGCCATGCCCTGCAGTGGCACATCATTGAATGGCACAAAGCACGGGGCCAAGCAGTTAGCTACGACATGATGGGCTGCCCACCCTCAGATCAGCTCAAAGACCCTTCTCACCACCTGCATGGCATTGGCATGTTCAAGACCAGCCTGAGCCCCCTCGTTATCGACCGGGTTGGTACCTATGACTTGGTCGTTGACGAGAAGAAGTCGAAGTTGTGGAACAAGTTTGGTTATCGCATTGCGGGCAAGCTCAACCGCATGTTCCGCAAAGAAGTGTACTTCTAGGGATTCCTAAGCTTCACGAGCGCTGAGTGTGACCAAAGACGCCTCTGGGGCACACGCAAAGCGAACGGGAGCATAGATTGATGTTCCTAGCCCCGCAGAGACATTGAGTGCTGCTACACGGCTCCCGTGCTGCCAGGTGCTCAATCCCTTGACCTTGTCGCGGGGGATGTCGCAGTTGGTCACCAGTGCCCCAAATCCAGGCACACAGACCTGACCGCCGTGAGTGTGGCCTGCGAAGATCATCTCAGCACCTTGGGTGACGAAGTCATTCAAGATGCGCTGGTAGGGAGCGTGGGCAACTCCAATGGTGATTTCAGGAGTGACATCGTCCAGAAAGTCTTCTGACTGAATCGATTCCAGAGCCCGCTCCATGCGGGAGAGGGAATCAAAAGAGCGGTGCGGGTCGTCAACGCCCATAAAGTCAATGCGGCGATCACCGAGAGTGAGCGAAGCTGCTGAGTTGTTCAGGTTAGCCCAGCCCAACTCTTCGGTGAAAAACTCCATCAAGGATGCCGTGTCGAGACGCTGGGCAACCTTGGTGGCTTTCGAGGGACCTGCGAAGTAGGCAAAAGGATTCTTGAACTCAGGCGCGAAGTAGTCATTCGAACCATTGACGAAGACACCGGGCGTTCCCTTAAACACCGAGAGCGTCTCCTGAAGCTCAGGCAGGGCGTTCTCGTGACCGAGATTGTCTCCGGTGTTCACAATGAGGTCAGGTTCAAGCTCTGCAAGTGAACGGACCCATGCCATCTTTCCCTTTTGCCAAGGAGCAAGGTGAAGATCCGAAATGTGGAGTACTCGAAGAGGTGCTGAACCAGGTTCAAGAACCTTTGCTTCGACGTTGCGCAAAGTGAACGCATTGCGCTCAAGCAACGTTCCCCACGCTAACGCGCCCGCAGCAAGCAGCCCGATGCCCAGAAGGACATCGCGACCAATTGCTGAGGAAGAACTCATTACTTCTGAACGGTAATAAGAATGGGGGTAGTCGGCTTCACGAAACCACCAACAGGAGATTGCACTGTAACTAAACGCTGACCCACGGGTAATGGATTAGCTGTTCCAGGGCATGTCGTGGGTGATGGTGAAGGTGTCGGTGCCGGAGTAGGTGCTGGGGGAAGAGGTACAGGACACAGCGCATCAGGGATGGGCAACTCGATAGTTGTTCCCACAGTCCAGCCAGCGGCAACCAGCGTGCTGCGTGCCAATGTTTCTGTCATACCCACGGTGCTTGGCGGACCAGCAACCAAAGATTTGTTGGAGAAGTACACCTTGACCTCACCACCAACGGCAGTAGGTTCACCCGAAGCGGGTTCAGACTTGGCAACAGTGTTGAGGGGGAGTTCAGAGTCCATCTCGCCACCGTCGGTGAAGGTCAAACCAACACTCTCAATGAGGGCTTGGGCTTGTTCTTTGGTCAAACCCTGAATGGCAGGAACACTGACTGACTTGCCCTTGACCAAATTGGGATCTGGTGCACCAAACTTGTCACCGCCGAATTGGGCGTTTGCGACAGTCATAATGTCCCGGTAGATGTCTTGCTTGGTGTTGTATTGACGACCGTTAGTGAAGTCTACGTTTGAGAGAGCGACGTGTCCGGAGACGTTACCCAACCAGACCACGGTGGCAACCTTGGTGGTTGAACCCATGATCCAGTTTTGTTCAGCGTTGTCTGAGGTACCTGTCTTGGCAATCCATGGAACACCATCTCCCACATCAGCACGGGCAGCGGTACCGCCAGGAGCGTGGACGTTCTCCATCGCGTAAGCGGTCGTGCGGGCGACAGCAGGAGTTACCGACTGGGTGCACTTCGACTTGGGCGGAGTGATCTTCTTGCCCTTGTAATCGATGATTTCATCGATAGCAATGGCAGTACAGGTCTTACCGTCGTTCGCAATACCCGCAGTGGCAACAGCCATTGCGAGCGGCGCGATTTCCTCGGTACCAATAATGGTTGAGGGGTTGGACTTGAGTGTCTTGAGGTCAGCACGGTGAACACCGAAAGCCTCAGCATCCTTACGGATGTTACACAGGTCCATCTTGGAGGCCATGGTGATGAAGTTGAGGTTGTAGGAGTTCTTCAACGCATTCATCACAGTGGTGGTGGAGTCAAATGCACCGGCGTAGTTAATGGGCTTCCAGTTAGGGCCACCGGTGGGTTCACAGCTGTTCTTGAACTCGGACATCTTCCAGTCCTTGACCTTGCCCGAGACAACCTCGTTGAGGCCGTGTCCCTGCTTGAGCCACTCAATCAGGGTGAAGATCTTGTAGGTAGAGCCCACGGGGAAACCTGTAGAGCTTCCGTACTTACTGTCGGTGTTGTAGTTGATGGAGGTGAAGTTCGCTCCAGAAGCAACAACCTCAGGGTCTGCGGAGTAATCCTTGCTCTGTGCCATGGCGAGAACTCGGCCTGTTCCAACCTGAACAGATACTGATGCACCTGCGATGTCACCCTCGGGAACAATCTTGGGAACGCGTGAGTAAATGGCTTCTTCAGAAGCAGCTTGCAGTTCTACGTCGAGTGAGGTGTAAATCTTCCACCCACCGCGCTGGAACGCTGCCCAACGCTCGTCCTCGGTTGCACCGAAAACAGGGTCGTTCTTGATTACCCACGTGACGTAGTCACAGAAGAAGGCTGCTCCGCCTGCGGTCTGGCAGCCAGTGCTAGAGGGAGTAATCACGGGAGTCACAGGTTCTGCAACGGCAGCCTTGTATTCCTTGGTGGTGATCTTTCCTTCTGCAAGCATGCGAGAAAGAACGTAGTCGCGACGGTCCTGGTTGTATTCCACGTTCTCAGGAATATCGATACGCAAGTTATTGGGGTTGTTTACTGTCGCGAGCAAGCTGGCAGCCTGTGCCAAAGTGAGGTCTTTTGACTTGACTCCGTAGTAGTACTGAGCCGCAGATTCAATGCCGTACACGCGACCACCGAAGGAGGCGATGTTGAGGTAACCATTGAGAATCTCGTCCTTGGAGTACTTGGACTCGATGCTAATCGCGAGCTTCATTTCCTTGAGCTTGCGCTCAATGGTGGTCTGGGTTGCTGCGTAGTACGCAGCCTTACGAGCTTCAGGATCCGCAATTTCTTCAGCACGCATCACCAGGATGTTTTTCACATACTGCTGGCTGATGGACGAACCACCCTGAACATCTCCACCCGTTGCATTGGAAATGATGGCACGGGCGGTACCAATGAGGTCCACACCACCGTGCTCATAAAAGCGAGGGTCTTCGGTCGCAATGGCGGCGTCAATGACGTAGGGCGAGATGTCTTCCAGGGGAACAGTAATACGGTTCTGCGCATAGAACGAGGCGAGGAGAACGTCTTGGCCATCCTGAGTCTTGGCATACATGCTCGACTTTTCAGCCAGATCATTGATCTTGAGGTAGGCAGGAAGCTCGTCAAAAACACCGAGAGCACTGTTGCTAGCCACACCCGTCACGGCAATAGCAGGGGTCACTGCAGCAGCAATCAAAACTGACGCAACGGCGCTCATGCCGACAAATGCGAGCAGTCCCCCGATGATTCCTGAACGCGAAGGCTTCTTGGCAAACATAGACTCTAATTTACCCCGTATTTCTGAGAACTTACCGAATGGAGACCCATGGCCGACATCAAGTGGGAGTACATCACTACTCCGCTGCTGATACATAACACCACCGCTATTTTGAACACGTGGGGTTCTGAAGGTTGGGAGCTCGTTCAAATCGTCACCGGCCCCGAAGGTGGCCTTGTTGCTTATCTCAAACGCCCCTTGGCCGAGTAGAGAAGAAAGTTAGGAAAACACATGTCGAACATTGACGCTCGTCTTGCCGAACTCGGCATCGATATCCCCGACCTCGTGCCTCCCGTAGCTGCTTACACACCTGCAGTGATCCATGGCGACCTCGTGTTCACCTCTGGTCAACTTCCCATGGTCTCCGGTGCACTTCCTGCCACCGGCAAGGTGGGAGATGGCCACGGTCTCATTCCTGCCTCAGACGCCAAAGAGTATGCACGCATCTGCGCACTCAATGCACTCGCCGCTGTGAAGTCCGTTATTGGTGACCTCAACCGCATCACGCGCATTGTGAAGGTTGTCGGGTTTGTTTCCAGCGACCCCGGTTTCACGGGTCAGCCTGGAGTCATCAACGGTGCTTCCGAAGTTCTCGGTGAGATCTTCGGTGACGCCGGTGTTCACTCTCGCTCAGCAGTGGGTGTCGCAGTGCTCCCCCTGGATGCACCGGTTGAAGTAGAGATCATCGTCTCGTTCGCATAATTCTCACGAACTAAGAGAAGAACCCCAGGCCGTGAGGCCTGGGGTTCTTCTTGTTCCTTCTTCGTGTTGTTTAGTGAACCTGAGCGCTGATGATGCTGAGCACACCAGTGTCAGTCAAGGTGGTGGTGTCACCAATCTCGCGGCCTTCAGCAACGTCTTGAAGAAGACGACGCATGATCTTGCCGGAGCGAGTCTTGGGGAGTTCTTCCACGATGTAGACCTTCGAGGGGCGAGCAATCGCACCAATCTGGTCGGAGACGTGCTTGCGCAGGAGCGCGCTTGCCTCTTCGGGGGTCTGGTCCTCTACGTGGCTCTTCTTGAGAATCACGAAGGCAACAACTGCCTGCCCTGTGGTTTCATCAGCTGCGCCAACAACAGCAGCCTCAGCAACGATGTTGTTTCCCACCAGTGCTGACTCAATCTCAGCGGTGGAGAGACGGTGACCAGAGACGTTCATCACGTCGTCCACACGACCCAAGAGCCAGATGTCGCCATCGCTGTCAAAGCGAGCGCCATCGCCGGCGAAGTACTTGTCGCCGAACTTGTCCCAGTAGGTTTCCTGGAAACGCACGGGGTCGCCCCAGATGCCGCGAAGCATGGAAGGCCATGGCTCGGAAATCACGAGGAGTCCACCAGAGTTCTTTTCCTGCGCAACGCCCTGGTCATCCACGATGTCGATGACGACACCGGGGATCGGTACCTGAGCAGAGCCAGGCTTCAAGGTGGTCACACCAGGAAGGGCGGCAATCATGATGGCGCCGGTCTCGGTCTGCCACCAGGTGTCCACGATAGGAGCGGTTCCGCCACCAATGATGTCGTGGTACCAAATCCATGCTTCAGGGTTAATGGGCTCACCCACGGAACCAAGAACACGAATGCTGGAGAGATCGAACTTCGCAGGAATCTCGCGACCGAGCTTCATAAAGGAGCGGATAGCTGTAGGAGCGGTGTAGAGGATCGAGACCTTGTACTTCTCGATGATTTCCCACCAGCGACCGGGGTGAGGTGCGTCAGGGGTACCCTCGAAGACAACCTGAGTTGCACCGTTTGCCAGGGGTCCATACACAACATAAGAATGTCCAGTAATCCAGCCCACGTCAGCGGTGCACCAGTAAACATCTGACTCGGGGTGCAGGTCAAAGATGTTCTTGTGGGTGAACGCAGCCTGAGTCAGGTAGCCACCGGTGGTGTGCAAAATACCCTTGGGCTTTCCGGTGGTACCGGAGGTGTACAGAATGAAGAGAGGGTGTTCTGCAGGGAAACCCTGAGCTACGTGCTCAGCATCAACGCCAGCCTTGGCGTCATCCCACCAGATGTCGCGACCTTCGGTCCAGGCAACGTCGTTTTCGCCACGCTTGACCACAAGCACGTTGGTGACAGAGCTGCCGCCGCCGTTGGCCTCGAGCGCTGCGTCAACAGTTGGCTTGAGAGGGAAGACTTTACCCTTGCGCCATCCACCATCAGCGGTAACAACAAGCTTTGCTTCCGCATCGTCAATGCGGCTGCGCAGGCTATCTGCCGAGAAACCTCCGAAGACCACGGTGTGGACTGCACCGATGCGAGCCGATGCCAACATGGTGATGACAGCTTCAGGAATCATGGGCATGTAGATGGCAATTCGGTCGCCCGCATTTACACCCAGTGAAAGAAATACGTTTGCGACGCGCTTCACTTCTGCTGTCAATTCGCTGTATGTGTATACACGCTGGTCGCCAGGCTCGCCTTCGCCGTAGATGGCTACGCGGTCTCCGCGGCCTTCGAGGACGTGGCGATCGAGGCAGTTGTATGCAACGTTGAGTTCACCGTCATCGAACCATTTGGCAACGGGAGCATCGCTCCAGTCCAGAACGCGCGTGAAGGGCTTGTGCCAGTGAAGAAGCTCTTTTGCCTGCTTATCCCAGAAGCCAAGGCGGTCTTTCTTGGAGTCGGCGTAAAGGTTTGCCTGACCTACTGCCTGTGCTGCGAATTCTGCGCTTGGTGGAAAACGGCGTTCTTCGTGCATCAGGTTGTCAATATTTTTGCTCATTTCGAGCACCTCACTTCATTGGGCGGTGACTACAACTAGTTCTAAGTCTGTACTGAGATTACCCCCAATTGCACACTTTGTATACAAAGTAGATTTTTAGACTCGGGGTACAGGATATTTCCCCTTGTTATGCCCTACACTCGAATAGTTCAGAGCTTCGTATCTGACTGGTGGCGCCGCCGATTCCCCCAATCTGGCGCCACGAAGGCGACACCGTTCCCCCCAACTGGTGTCGCCTTCCACCGTTAAGCCAGTCGTATGGATACGTACGCCTCGTCCTCCACAGGGGCAAAAGGGGTACAAATACCCCCAAAACCGGCTAAATATTCCCGTGAGATGGATTTTCTTGCCTATTTTGGGCCAATGCTTGCCCGCCTCGACGCCCACCTCCGAAATCCGCGAATTACCGACGTTCTCATCTCCAGTAACGCCGGATTGTGGCTTGATCAAGGTGCAGGCCTCGAACAAGATTCTTCCTGGTCGTATACAGAAGTAGAGATACGGGCACTGGCCGTTGACCTCATTGGCCGGGGTGGACGTCATATTGACCAGGCACACCCCTGCGTCGATGTGCGACTTCCAGGCAACATTCGTATTCATGCCGTGCTGGCACCGGTTGCGAGTACCGGAACGACAATCTCCCTTCGAATTCCGCGAACGACAGAGATGAGCTGGGATGAGCGGATAACTTCTGGCTTCATGACTTCTGCCCAGGTGGAGTTCTTACGGGTTGCAGTCCATCAGAAGCGCACCCTGCTCATCACCGGCGCAGCCGGCTCGGGGAAGACTGCTTTATTAGGGCACTTGCTCTCCTGGGTTACACCCTCCGAACGCATCGTGGTGCTCGAAGATGTGACCGAACTTCAGATCAACCATCCCCACGTCATTTCCCTCGAGGCTCAACAGGCAAATATCGAAGGAGCCGGTGGAGTCAGCCTTGAGTCCCTCGTTCCACACGCACTACGTATGCGGGCGAATCGATTGGTTCTGGGTGAGTGCCGAGGTGCTGAGGTTGGCACGGTTCTTGCCGCGCTCAACACAGGACACTGCGGTGGTGGCCTGACCATGCATGCCAATTCACTCCACGAGGTCCCTGCGCGATTACTCGCGCTGGGTTATCAGGCAGGGATGAGCTCTGAGCTTGTGAATTCTCTGGTCCGTGGGGGACTCGATGTAGTTGTGCACCTCGAAAGAGGTGAACATGGCAGGCACATTGCGGCACTGGGTGAATTTATTCCGGGAGAAGGCCCACTCTTTCTTCGCGAGCTCACTATCTGAATCCGAATACCAACTTCGTCGACTGGCTGAACAAACACAGCTTGTGACCGCTTTACTTCAGGCGGGGCTCTCCCCAACAGCCTCTGCCGAACATGCGGGGCTCACACTCGCTGAATTAGGAGCGGCTCGTGCACCAGAACCTGCAGCGTTCTTTCACTCTGTCTGGAACTTTGCGGTAAACACGGGCGCAGCACCCGCATCGGTATTGAAGGTCTGCGCTGAAGCATTCAGTGATGCCGCAGAGAATGCCCGGCAGGCACGAGTGCAATTAGCTGGTCCACAAGCAGCAACGCGATTAGTAATGCTGCTTCCAGCCCTGGCGTTGCTAGGTGGATTCCTTGCCGGGTATAACCCTCTGCAGTTCTTGTTGGGGTCAGTGTTGGGTTGGCTCGTGTTGTTCTTTGCTGCGGGGTTGATTGTGTTGTCTGGGCGCTGGTCTCACCGAATGGTTACCTCAGCACAGCAGTGGAACTGGTCCAGGGGCATGGCAGCTGAAGTGATGGCTATCTCTTTGCAGGCAGGACAGTCACTCCAGCAGGCAAAGAAATGGGCAGATCAGATTTCCCGGGACTATTCATCCAACCCAGAAACAGCTCGTCAGGAGCAGCTTCAATGTGATCAATATGTCGCCCTGGCGCACCAGACTGGTGTCGCGTTATCCGGGTTACTGCGAGCACAGGCACAACAGGAGAGAAACGCAGCCCGTGACGAAGCACAGATTCGCGTGGAAAAGCTCTCAGTTCAGCTCATGATTCCGTTGGGAGTCTGTGTTCTACCCGCATTTATTGCAGTGGGGGTATTGCCATTGGTTGCCAGCGTGATCTCCTCCACAGCGCTGAATTCGTGAATGAATTCCACCTCTTATATAGAGGAGTGAATTCATACCTTCTTTTGCGCTGTGATGAGCGCGAAAGGTGTGGTGAATATGACAACCATCAAGATGAAACAACTCGCTCAGTCCCTCAAACGTTTTCGATCCGAAGCGGGGTCGGCAACAGCAGAATATGCCATCGCCACGATGGCAGCCGTGGGCTTTGCGGGATTACTGGTGACCATCCTGCGCGGAGATGAAGTGAAGCAGATCCTGACGGATATGGTGCGGCGTGCTCTCACGTTCGGAGGGTAGTGTCACTGCAGAACTCGCCATGGTGTTGCCAGC
>JBEGUL010000051.1:0-12321 GCA_041178865.1 Actinomycetota bacterium
TGCGCGACAACATGGCGTGGAGCGTTGCTGACAAGGTGCAGCGCGGACATTTCTTCGCCATCGTGGATGAGGTCGACTCGATCCTCATCGATGAGGCTCGTACGCCACTGATCATCTCTGGTCCTGCTTCTGGTGAGGCGAACCGTTGGTTCACCGAGTTCGCCAAGATTGCCACCACCATAGAAGCTGGCGTTGACTACGAAGTCGACGAGAAGAAGCGCACTGTTGGTGTGCTGGAACCCGGTATTGAAAAGGTTGAGGACTACCTCGGCATTGACAACCTCTACGAATCTGCAAACACTCCACTGATTTCGTTCCTGAACAACTCACTTAAGGCCATCGCGCTGTTCAAGCGCGACAAGGACTACGTCGTGATGAACGGCGAAGTGCTCATCGTGGATGAGCACACAGGCCGTATCCTGGCTGGCCGTCGTTACAACGAAGGTATTCACCAGGCCATTGAAGCCAAGGAAGGTGTTGAGGTTAAGGCTGAGAACCAGACCTTGGCTACTGTCACCTTGCAGAACTACTTCCGTCTCTACGAGAAGATCTCGGGTATGACCGGTACGGCGGAAACCGAAGCCGGCGAGTTCATGAGTACCTACAAGATTGGTGTGGTTCCTATCCCCACCAACAAGCCCATGGCTCGTGTTGACCAGCCTGACCTTGTGTACAAGAACGAGGTCATCAAGTTCGAGCAGGTCGCTATCGACATTGCTGAGCGTCACGCTCTGGGCCAGCCCGTGCTGGTGGGTACGACCTCTGTTGAGAAGAGCGAATACCTGTCCAAGCTTCTGGCAAAGAAGGGCATCAAGCACGAGGTCCTCAACGCCAAAAACCACGCCCGTGAAGCAGCGATTGTTGCTCAGGCTGGTCGCCTCGGTGCTGTCACTGTTGCTACCAACATGGCTGGTCGTGGTACCGACATCATGCTCGGTGGTAACGCTGAGCACCTCACCGTAACCGAGCTTGCTTCCAAGGGGCTCAATCCTTCTGAAACTCCCGAAGATTATGAAGCAGCGTGGGAAGCCACCTTCACCAAGGTGAAGGAAGGTGTCCAGGTCGAAGCCGACAAGGTCGTTGCAGCAGGTGGACTTTATGTCCTGGGCACCGAGCGTCACGAATCACGCCGTATCGACAACCAGCTTCGTGGTCGTTCCGGCCGTCAGGGCGACCCCGGTGAGAGCCGTTTCTATCTCTCACTCACCGATGACCTCATGCGTATGTTCAACTCGGGCGCTGCAGAAGCCATCATGACCCGAAGTAACATTCCTGATGACACCGCAATTGAGTCTGCAATCGTCTCGCGCGCTATTCGCTCAGCACAGTCACAGGTGGAAGCTCGTAACGCTGAAATGCGCAAGAACGTTCTGAAGTATGACGATGTTCTCAACCGTCAGCGTGAAGCAATCTACTCTGACCGTGCCCACATCCTCGAGGGCGATGACCTCAAGGATCGCGTTCTCGCATTCCTCGAAGACGTTGTCGACGAAGTCCTCGCCGTTCACACTGGCGAAGGCAACGGTGATGACTGGGACTTCGACGCCATGTGGACCGAGCTCAAGACCATTTACCCCGTCGGCATCACAATCGATGAGGTTATTCAAGAAGCTGGAAACAAGGGTCGCGTGAACAAGGAGTTCATGCGCCGTGAAATCCAGTCTGACGCTGTCGTTGCCTATGCGCGTCGTGAAGAATCACTGGGAGAGACCGCCATGCGTGAGCTTGAGCGTCGTGTTGTACTTTCTGTGGTGGACCGCCGTTGGCGCGACCACCTCTACGAGATGGACTACCTTAAGGACGGTATTGGCCTTCGTGCCATGGCACAGCGTGACCCACTGGTCGAGTACCAGCGTGAAGGTTTCTCCCTGTATCAGGGCATGATGGCCGCTATCAAGGCAGAATCTGTTGGCTTCTTGTTCAACCTCGAAGTTCAGGTCAACGTTTCTGAAGGCGACCCTCAGCACCCCAGCATTGCTGCCAAGGGTCTCACTCCTGAGGCTGCTGCACAGCAGCACCTCAGCTACACCGCTCCTTCAGAGGACGGCCATGTTGAGGTTCGTGACGACAAGGGTCGTGTGGAGAAGGCAGAGACTGCCCGTGCTCAGCAGGCCGAAGATAACGGTCGCCAGATTGTTCCTGAGGACAACCGTCCCGTTGGACCAACCGGCGGTGCCCGTGGAGCATTCGGTCAGTCGACCGGCGGTGCTCCAGCAGGCAACCGCGCAGAACGTCGTAAGAAGAAGTAGTTCTCTTCCGGGATCGCTCATTCTTATTGAATGAAGCAACCTAGAATCACACTATGGAGAACGACTGGCTGCTGTTAGCGTGGCTGTCGCCGCTGATTATTGTTATGGTCATCTTTGACCTCAAGGCAAGAAATTACGGCAAGAAAGTCCTTCATCTGCCCAAGAAGGAATATGTGAGCCTGTTATGGCTTGCCATTCTTGATCCGGTTTTCGAAGTCCTGTTTATTGGTGTTGTCCTCTGGGACGATCTTTCCCGCGATGCCTGGCATTGGATTGCCGGCGGTGTCGGTGTTGTGCTGGGGTATTTCTTTGCCCGTTATCGAACACGAATTATGTGGGTTCGACCACTTCGTGCGAAGAAAGCTGTAATCCTGCGCAATAGCGGCGCGGAATACGTCGCCTTGGTTTTCTTGGTTATCGTGAAAACAGTTTCGGAAAACAGTAACTTTTCCAACTACTTTGCAAGTCTTTTGATAACTGTTGGTCTACTCACCATCGTGAGTGAGTCAGCATTCAGAGTCGGTATCTTGTTCAAGCGTTACAACAAAGAGATGCCTACTGTTTCTGCCTAGAGCACATGAATAGCGGTTGCTCTCCAGCGACCGTCAAGCCCCTCAAGACGAATAGCAATTGAGCGAGTGCGGGCTTTGCCATGGACAATCACCACTGATTCTACCACGCCATCAACGGGGTGGGTAATGATGGTGCGGCCCAGACCAAAAGTGGGCAGCACAGCTGCCTGTTTCTTCACAGCGCGGGCACGGCGAGAGATGTGGACCCGTTGGAGTAGGTTTCGATAGACCTCATCTGTGACCCATCGCGAGATCTGATCAAGGTCTCGACAACCGGCCAGAATCTCCATCACGCTGCGAGCCAGGTTCTCCACCATGGGTTGCGGGTCAGGTAATGCAGAAGTAGCAGTGGGCTGGTGCCCAAAGAATTCGTCGGGAACAAAACTGGAACGACGTGTGTTGAGTGCAGTTGCGGGGGTCATGAGCACACTGTGACATAGAAAATAGACCGAAAGTCTATTTCTCAGGAAACATGTGGATAACTCCAGAGGATTCACAGGTTCGCTGAATACCTTCGCTGACTATGGACTTTGACACCCTGTTTCAAGATTTAGAGAATCAGCTCGAACGAGAACTTGATGCTGAACTCATCAATCGCCTGGACGATGAGGAGCGAGAGAGACGCGCGAAGCTGACGCTTCGTGAGCGCCTCCTTGCACTTCAGCGCACTTCAGGTCGGCCATCATTGGTCGCAACAACCAAGGATGGTCGAGAGCTCACGTTCACAATCAAGAACGTAGGCAAAGATTGGGCCGCTCTAGAGGTTGATGCCCCAGCAGAACTCAATGGGCCGGTAATTGCCGCGCTCCATGCCGTGAACTCCTTCGAATTGCCTGCCGAAAGTGTGAGGGACAGTTTGGGAACGCCAGTTGGAGAAGTCTCTGATCATGACCTGCGCTCATTGGCTGGAACTGGGCGCCTTGCAGAAAAGGTGAATCTAGCATTCGTGCTTAGAGATATCAGCAGGCGACGCAAACACGTCAGAATTCACAGCGTCAACGGAGTGCTGGCAGGCACGATAGATCACGTCGGTGCAGATCATCTTGATGTGACCGTTGGCCAAACCAGGAAGATTCTTGTTTTGCGCGAGGTTCTCTTCGTTCAGATTCTCTAGACGTAATGAACCCCTCCTCAGAAAATCTGAGGAGGGGTTCATTACTGAATTTCTTTAGAAGTCGACCACGTTGTGAGCTGATGCTAACGAAGGGTTATTCCACATCGCGCTGCGACGGGAGTCCTCATACTGCTCCGCAATGAAGAGCTCAAGAATCTCATGCTCAATGCGCCACGGACCTCGCTTTCCCACACGAAAACCTTGGAGCTCGCCAGAATCGAGCAGCTCATGCACGTCGGCGGCAGAAACTTTGAGAAGTTCCGCTGCTTCTGCAACGGTGAGGAAACGGTCCATATTCACATCAGTAGAGTCAAAATCATTCATATCCACACGATACGAAAAATTCTCGGCCTTCAGCGTTCCAGATAGCAATCTGTGGATAACTTCCACGGGGTTCATTGAGCTTGAGAAAAGATGCTTCTCATGACTCATTCACCCACTCGTCGACTCGACCTGCGCCTCATCATTGGCATTGCCATTGTTGTAATCACTTCACTAGCTGGATTTGCCCTTGTTTCTGCAGCAGATAACACCACTACTGTCTATGTGGCCACTAAGGCACTTTCTCCAGGTCATGTTCTGGAGAAATCAGATTTGGTAGCTACCGATGTAAAGCTGGGGAAGTCCAGCACTGCCTATTTAGAAGCATCCGCTCTTAGCCAAGGTGCTGTGATTACCAAGTCAGTAAGTGCCGGCGAGCTCGTTCCCGTCAGCGCAGTGGGAACAGCCAAGCAGGTAGCCACCACGAACGTGGTGGTCCAGCTTGACGTTCCACTCTCTGCAGACGCAGTTGAAGGATCCACTGTGGATGTCTGGGCATCTATGGCTGCAGGTCAAGGAGTATTTGGCCCACCTGCTGTGATCATCTCTGGAGCTCAGATAGCTCTCATCACTGAGGCAACTGGTCTTGCCGCTTCAAACGGGGGAGTGCGCGTGGAGATAGTTGTTCCTCAGTCCAAGGTGGCAGCGCTACTCGAAGCGCAAGCGAACGGAGACGCCATATCTTTGGTTCCTAGCCGAGGAAAGGCCTGATGTCCAAACTCATTGCTGTCTGGGGCCCAACCGGAGCACCTGGGCGCACCACAGTCGCGATCAACCTTGCAGCAGAACTGGCTGAGCAAGGACAGCACGTGCTTTTGATTGATGCTGATAGCTATGGCGGAGCCATAGCGGCATTACTCGCACTGGTCGACGAGGCAGCAGGTTTTGCTGCTGCCTGCCGTCTCACAGAGTCCGGTGCCCTCACTGTTGAAGAGCTTGCCCGACTGAGCCATTCTGTTCATACAGGAAGTGGTGATCTACATGTTCTTTCTGGGATTGTCAGATCTGACCGCTGGCCAGAGCTCTCTGCGGAACGTGTGAAGAAAGTATTGTCCCTGGCAACAGAGAACTTCGATGCGGTTGTGGCGGATGTGGGATTCAACCTCGAGACCGATGAAGAGATCACGAGTGATCTCTTCGCTCCCAGACGTAACGCCGCCACCTTGACGGTATTAAAGCAGGCAGATGTCATTGTGGAGGTGGCGGGTGCTGATGCACTCGGTATTGCACGGTTCATTCGTGCTCACGATGTCTTGGTTGAGGAGTTTCCTGAGTCGCTCAGAGTGATTGTGCTCAATAAGGTCAGGTCAGGCTTAGATGCTCGAGGTTCGTCGCAAGCAGCAACAACGCTGAGCCGGTTTGCAGGGCTACATGATGTTTATGAGCTCGCGGCTGATGACAAAGCAATCAACGCGTCATTTGCCACCGGCAAGACGTTAAGCGCGGCAGCGA
Source organism: Actinomycetota bacterium (assembly GCA_041178865.1). Classification (GTDB taxonomy): domain Bacteria; phylum Actinomycetota; class Actinomycetes; order Actinomycetales; family Microbacteriaceae; genus Aurantimicrobium. The sequence goes on from JBEGUL010000051.1 coordinate 5,709, forward strand.
AGAACAGCAAATTACGAAAGCAAATACAGAAACTAGCAGTTCTGTTTCGAGAGGAAGCTCCTGTTACTGCTGAGAAGCAGAGCCGATTCTCTCGTTCAAGAAAGCCAACGTCTCGGTCAGTGCAGTCTGAGCTGCATCGAGATTCAGCTTGAACTGATACTCGTGAGGTAATGCGGGTGTGTAGTCAGCTGGCCAGAACAACTCAGTGACGTTCACTCCCAGTGATTGCAGCTTTGCTGCAAAAGGCTTGGAGTTTCCTTCTGTCAGAGGATCAGCATTTCCACCAGAAATGTAGGTCACAGGAAAGTCAGCAGTGACAAAGTTGATGGTCGACATCTGAGCTACCGCTGCTGAGTTCGCGAGGTCGCGGTCACCTGTGTACGACCAGAGGGAAACATCATCTCCCCAACCCAGGATGCCTTTCTCGCCGATAAGCGTCGTAACTTCGTACACACCACAGTTCAGAACTACACCCTGTAGCTGAGCAGGCGACAGAGCAGGTGTGAGATCCATTTCCTGGGCGTAAGCAGGGCTGGTGATCAGTGTCGCTAACTGACTGGTCAGTTGGGCTCCTGCGGAGTCCCCAGCTAGAACAATCTTGCTGGGGTCAATGTGGAACTTCTCAGCGTTATCAAGCAAGAACTGGTGAGCTTGATTGAGTTCAAAGACAGCTGTGGGGTACTGGGCTTCAGGGCCATAGGTGTAGTTAAGTCCCACCACGGTGTAACCCTTGGATGCCAAGATTTCAAAGTAGCTGCGGTCATTGGCTTTATTGCCAGAAACCCAGGCACCACCGTGAGTCCAGATGACGGTTCCCAGTTGAGTAGTAGTTCCGCTGGGATAAAACACATCAAGTTGAGTGAAGTCACGTGCCTTGACGTATGGCTGAGTGGAGTCTGTGGCGTATTGAATATCGAGTACAGAGTCCACACCGCTTGTGGGGGCGTAGGGAGCCATGATGGCTGCGGTTTTCTTTGCACCATCTTGGAATACCTGGCGAATAATCAAGGCACTAGGCCATGGGCTCACGGTAAACACGAGTACAGTCACCACCACTAATCCGGCTAATACAGCCAGTGTCCGCCACAACCACTTCTTACGCATGACTCTAGGCTAGAGGTATGTCGACCCTCAGCAACATCATGGAATCACAAGGCATTGGTTCAGCCGCCGATATTGAGTGGCTCCACATGCTCATTGGGGACTGGCAGCTGATCGCTGACCTCGCCTTCGCAGACATTGTGCTCTGGGCACCCACGCAGGATGGTTCTTTTGTAGCTGTGTCACACGCACGTCCATCTAGCTCGGCAACTCTCTTCTATCGCGACTTTGTTGGCCAGAAAATCAAGGCTGAATGGCGCGCACAAGTAGGCGAAGCCTACGAAACCGCAACCATTATCGAGTCCTCATCTCCAGCTTGGTATGAAGAAACCCCCACGCGTGTTCGTGCAGTCCCGGTCATTCGTCGAGTTCGTCAGAATTCCAATGATCCAGCTCCTACCGGCCCCATTGCGGTCATTTCTCTCCACACCAACCTGTCTGAGAGTCGCTCACCCAGCCGTCAGGAAATGACATTTAATTCCTGTGCCAATGACCTCTTTGACATGATTGCCTCTGGTGATTTCCCTGACTTGGACGCAGCACCCTCGCCACGTCGTGGCGCACCTCGTGCAAGCGATGGTTTGGTCCGTCTTGACGTTGATGGCGTCGTTACATTTGCCAGCCCTAACGCGCTATCTGCCTTCAACCGCATCGGCTTCGCTGATGAGCTTGAAGGGGAGTCTCTTGCAGAAGTCACCACTCGCGTTCTTACCGGCAAGATCAACGTTGACGAATCACTTCCGGTTGTTGTCACCGGCCGAGCACCCTGGCGGGCAGATATTGAAGCCCGTGGCGTCACTGTCTCGCTGCGCACAATCCCTATTCGCCACCTCGGTGAGCGAACTGGTGCGATTGTGCTCTGCCGCGACGTGACCGAGCTCCGTCACCAAGAGATGGAACTCATCACCAAAGACGCCACCATCCGTGAGATTCACCACCGTGTGAAAAACAACCTTCAGACAGTTGCATCGCTTTTGCGTATTCAAGCCCGCAGAACTCAATCAGATGAAGCCCGTGAAGCACTCACTCAAGCCATGCGTCGTGTTGCCTCTATTGCTGTGGTTCACGACACCTTGTCTGAAGGCCTGACACAGAACGTGGACTTCGATGAGGTATTCAACCGGGTATTGATGTTGAGTGCTGAAGTTGCCGCTATTCATGGCACCACGGTTCACCCAAGACTTACAGGAAGCTTTGGAGTCCTCCCTAGTGGCTATGCAACACCGCTGGCCCTGGCACTGACAGAACTAGTTACTAACGCTGTAGAACACGGCCTAGCAGGCCGTGAGGGAACGGTCATTATTGAAGCCACTCGTAATGAAGAACTTCTCACCGTTCACATCGTGGATAACGGAACAGGTTTGCCTGAAGGCGCTATCGGTGACGGTCTGGGAACACAGATTGTGAAGACCCTGATTCAGGGTGAACTCAGTGGAAGCATTGAATGGAATGCCGCCGCAGACGGTGGAACCGATGTCTTTATTGAGATCCCGCTGCGCTTTGCGAATGTGGCGGAGTAGCCTTCACAGCTAACGTTGAGCATTCTCGCTAGAATAAAAGCGAAATGGACGACCCCCCGCCTGCCCGAACCAGTGACTATTCTTTGTCACTGATGTTTATTGAGCGTGGTGAATCTCATGCTCGCTGAGTGGGTTGCTTTCGCAGCAGGTTTAGTTCTTACTGTTGGTACTGGCTTCTTTGTTGCTGCAGAGTTTGCGCTGGTCAACCTTGATCGTCCCGAACTAGAAGCACAACGTGACCGTGGTGTTAAAGGTTTAGGCCTCACCATCAAGGCGCTGACAATTACGTCAACCCACCTCTCCAGTGCTCAGCTAGGAATTACTCTCACTACGTTGCTGACGGGTTTCCTTATGGAACCAGCACTTTCTGCATTGCTCTTTCAGCCTCTTTCTGCGCTCGGTTGGAATGACGACGTCATCCATACCGTTGCTGGCATCAGTGCTGTGGTTATTGCAACAGTTCTCTCCATGATTGTGGGAGAGCTTGTTCCCAAGAACTTTGCTCTCGCACTTCCTCAGGCAACAGCAAAGGTTGTCATTCCTTTCCAAACGCTGTTCACCACTGTGTTCAAGCCGTTAATTGCTCTCCTGAACGGGCTTTCTAATCGCGTGCTGCGCGGGTTTGGCCTTGAGCCCAAGGAAGAGCTTTCAGGTGCTCGCTCTGCTGAGGAACTTGCTTCTCTGCTGCGAAGATCTGCCAGCGAAGGTGCCCTGGAAACAGACACGGCCACTTTGCTAGGAAAGACCCTGGCATTCAGTGAACTTTCTGCCAGTGACGTCATGACACCACGTCTGCGCATTGAATCTTTGGAACCTGGTGACTCAGCTCGAGCAGTACTTGAGTTGGCACGAAAGACGGGCTTCTCCAGATTCCCTGTCACCGAGGACGGCCTCGATGACGTTGTCGGTATTGTCCACGTCAAGAACGCCATCTCTGTGCCGAGGGAACGTCGAAACGACGTTCCAGTCTCGGCACTGATGATTGAACCGTTACGTGTCCCTGACACCATGTCACTAGATGCCCTTCTGGCCGAACTCCGTGGCAAGGGGCTTCAGATGGCCATTGTGGTAGACGAATACGGCGGAACCGCAGGTATTGCCACACTCGAAGACTTAGTGGAAGAACTTGTTGGTGAAGTCGCTGACGAACACGACCGCACGCGTGCGGGCGTCGTCAGCTCCGCTGACTACCTCACCTTCCCAGGATCTCTACGCCCAGATGAACTGGAAGAACGTGCGGGCATCACCGTTCCTGAAGATGATAATTACGAAACCGTTGCCGGTTACGTCATGAGCCAGCTAGGACGTATCCCGGAACAGGGTGATGTTGTCGCTGTCCCTGAGGGTGAGTTCAAGGTAGTTCGCATGGATGGTCGTCGCATTGACCGTCTTCGATTCACTCCTTTAGTTGAGGTCGAAGGCGGTGAGAACAATGAGTGATTGGGCTGGACTGATCTGGTTGGTTGTTCTCCTTGCCGTCAACGCTTTCTTCGTGGCTGCAGAATTCGCTGTTATCTCTGCACGTCGTTCGCAGATAGAACCCCTCGCGCTCAAGGGAAGTGCAGCAGCAAAGACTGCGCTTTATGCAATGGAACGCGTGAGCCTCATGTTGGCCACCAGCCAGCTGGGAATTACGGTGGCATCCTTGCTGATTCTGAACGTGTCAGAACCCTCCATTCACCATCTGGTTGAGATTGGGCTTTCTGGAACTGGTCTAGATGACACCTGGATTAGTGGCATCAGCTTCGCTATTGCCCTGATTTTGGTGACATTCCTGCACGTCATTTTTGGTGAGATGGTTCCTAAGAATGCTTCTTTCTCGGTTCCCGAGAAAGCAATTCTTCTTCTAGCACCACCCCTGGTCTTTGTTGCACGAGTGGTCAAACCAGTGATTTGGGCCATGAATGGCGTAGCCAACGGAGTATTGAGACTGTTCAAGGTTGAACCGCGTGAAGAAGCAAACAGCGTGTTCTCCCTTAACGAGGTTGCCACCATCGTTTCCCACTCCACCCGTGAAGGCATGATTGAGGATTCTTCGGGAACTCTTTCAGCAGCTTTTGAATTCACCACCAAGAAAGCCGGAGACATCAAGGTTCCTTTGGAAAACCTAGTCACACTTCCGGAAGCGGCAACTGTCAGTGATCTCGAGACGGCTGTTGCGAAGTATGGTTTCTCTCGTTTTGTCATCAGTGACCAAGACAATGAACCCGTTGGGTATGTTCACCTCAAAGATGTCCTCACCTTCGATGACGACATCTCTGAGGCGGGAACACACACGGGCCCCATTAAGGCAAAGCGCATACGTCAGCTGGCAACATTGACCGAATCAACAGACCTCGAAGACGCATTGGCAGAGCTGCAACGCAGTGGAATCCACTTGGCACGAGTCGTTGATCTCAATGGCAACACCACTGGTGTTTTGTTCTTGGAAGACATTATTGAAGAACTTGTCGGAGAAGTTCAGGACGCCACCAGGCGTTGGTAATTCGTTGGAGAATCTATGACAAGCAACACATCTTCTGAGAAACTACCGATCATTCATGATGGAATCATTGATCCACCTCATGATGTTGAAGTGCTCTCAGCCGACGAATTCAAACTCGCATTCCGTAATCATCCCGCTGGCGTCGCCATTGTCACTGCTGATGCTGGAAACGGGCCAGTTGCGATGACGGTTTCTAGTGTTTTCTCGGTGAGTGCTGAACCTCCACTACTTGTTTTCTCCGCTTCAGCACAATCCTCGGCGACACCGACTATCTCTCAAGCTGAAACTGTCGTTGTTCACCTACTTGGTGCTGATCAACTCCATTTGGCGAAACTGGCGGCTACTGGAGGAGTTAATCGTTTCCCGGAAGATGTTTCGTGGGAAAAACTTGGGACGGGGGAAACAATTTATACCGAGGCACACGCGTGGATTCGCGGCCGGACAGTAAATAAGCTCACAGCAGGAAACTCCACGGTTTTCTTGATTGAGGCATTAGAAGTAAAGACCCCACCTGAAGGAAGTTCTGATTTAGACGCAAGCACAGCACACCCTTTGGTTTATCACAATCGGACTTGGCACAAACTTGACAGTAACTCCAAGCTCGAAGGTTAAATTTCACCCGATGAGTACTTTGATTATCTGTTTGATGAGTGAGTGAAATGGACGCTTCAATACCTGAATGGGTTGAAAGTGATGCAATGCATCACATTCGCGTGCCCGGTCCTGATGACAACAAATACAGCCATGGGGTCCTGGGAGTAATTTCAGGCTCTGAAAAATATCCAGGCGCAGCAGTTCTGGGGGTTGAAGCAGCACATCGCGCCGGGATCGGGATGGTCAGATTCCTGGGAGAAACAACGCCGGCTGAACTGGTCTTGGCTAGACGGCCTGAAACTGTCACCGTTTCTGGGGCCGTCGACGCTTGGCTAGTGGGCTCCGGGATGGAATCTCGTCCAGATTTGAATCCAGACCTTCAAGTGCTAAGAACAGCTGCACAGGGTTCTCAACCGCTTGTTCTTGATGCTGGTGGATTAGGTTTCCTGAGTCATGTCACAGCACCCACAATCATTACTCCACACGCGGGTGAGTTAGAGCGACTGATTTCACGGGGTGATTCCACTTTGCCCGTGTGGGCCACTCATGCAGCTGATGTGTTTGGTGTTGTCGTGGTACTCAAAGGGCATGAAACATTCGTTGCGTGTCCCCAAGAAAATAATGGCGTGAGATTCATTGTCAAAATAGTTTCTCCTTCCTCTTGGCTGGCAACCGCTGGCACAGGAGATGTGCTTGCAGGGGTTATTGCTGCACTTGTCGCAACTCACTCCGTTAAGCGAGTACCGAGCTTTCACGAACTTGCCGAGTTGGCAGCTACGGGAGTGTTTATCCATGGAAGAGCAGCTGAGCTCGCAGGCCAAGATGGCCCTTTCCCAGCACTAGATGTCGCAGATTCTGTCAGCCACATTGTGGCAGAACTTTTGGCTGAGGGTACTTCCGCATCGTGACCAAA
>JBEGUL010000052.1:0-25272 GCA_041178865.1 Actinomycetota bacterium
CAAGCGCAGGCTCGAGCACCTCGGGTTGGTCGTGAAGCTCTTGGTGGCCGCAGCAATCAAACTCCGGTTGTCACATACTCACTGAGTGCCATTACGGCTTTCTTCTGTGTGATTCAGTGGATTCCTGGCCTTGAAGCCACGAATTACCTGGCATATTCACCGCTGTATACCTACGGAGAATATGGCGCACTCGGTGCTCCATATGAGCCGTGGCGCATGATTACCTCTGTTTTTACGCATTCAACAGGCTTTGTTTTCCACATCCTGCTGAATATGTATACGTTGTGGGTTTTTGGCCAAATGCTCGAGCGCATGTTGGGCAAAGTACGTTTCCTCACGCTCTATCTTGCATCCGGCTTAGCCGGGTCTTTAGGTGTCATGTTCTGGGCTCCGCACGACACCTTCGTGGTTGGTGCTTCCGGCGCCATCTTTGGCCTCATGGGCGCCTTCTTAGTCATTCAGCGCAAGCTAGGTGGCGAAACAGCCCAGTTATTGGTGCTTGTAGGCATTAACTTGGTCATTGGCTTCTTGCCGGGGATGAGCATCTCGTGGCAAGCGCACTTAGGCGGTTTGCTGGGCGGAGCACTGCTGGGCTTCATCTTTGTGCAAACGCGGCAGGTCAAGCAGAAGAGGCTTCAACTTGTCCTGATCAGCCTGACGGTGCTCGCTTTTGTCGCGTTAGCCCTCTCCCACGCCCCGATGTTTGTGCAGGGTTAACAACAAGAGTTATCCACATGGTTGTCCACATGGGGAGAATTACACGCGTGTAATTAGAGTTAGCGCCACCGTGTGGTCATCAGGAAGCCAATGAAGGCAATGCCGAAGCCAACCAGGATGTTCCAGGAACCCAAAGCCAAAATGGGCAGCGTGCCCTGGCTGATGTAGAACACAATGATCCAGACCAGTCCGATGAGCATGAAGCCAAACATGACGGGCTTGAACCAGACGGGGTTCGGTGCGTCTGCGCCGGTAGCCTCGGGATTACGAGGAGCCTTCGTGCGCTTCTTCTTTTCTGCAGCCATAGTGCTCAAAAGTCTACCCGAATTCAGTAACTCCACAGGAAGCCCACATCTAGCCGGGTAAAGTTGAGTACGTGTTCAAGCCAGCTGTTCTTTCCCGTCTCATGGGCATTGTTGGCGAACTCCTCATCACCTTTGGCGCCATCGTCCTTCTCTTTCTTGCATGGCAGCTGTGGATCAACAACGCTGTGGTCTCTGGCCAACAGCAAACGGCATCGCAAGAGCTGGTGAAGGAATGGTCAACGGATAATGACAAGTCCGCTACAGCACCAGCATCTGAAGACTTTGGCCCCGCACCAGTATTCGGGGGTGTTGCTGAGGGTGCCAAGTTCGCCACGATTTACATTCCTCGTTTAGGTTCAGATTCCACCCGCGTCGTGAAGAACGGAGTCGACCTCCCCACTATCTTGAACAACGGCTACTTCGGCCACTACCCAGATACACAGTGGCCTGGCCAGCCAGGCAACTTCGCCTTGGCAGTTCACCGCACAAACTGGGGTAGCCCTTTTGGTGATGCACCCAAGCTTCAGGTTGGCGACAAGATCTATGTTGAGACCGCTGACGGTTACTACACCTACGCTTTCCGGAACTACGAGTTCGTTCTGCCTACTGCTGTTGACGTGCTTCTGCCTGTTCCAGGAACAAATGAGGCTCCTGGTGACCAGAGCATCCTGACAATTACGACCTGCAACCCCCTATTGGGTGATGCAGAACGGATGATTGTCTATAGCGTTTTGGAATCTTGGCGACCACGCGATGCTGGGCCACCAGCAGAGATGGCAGAAACCCAGAAGGTGGAGTCCTGATGTATTCAGCACTGTGGCGAGTTCTCCCTGGCAACATCTGGATCAAGATTGCGATTTTGACGGTCGCAGCAACAGCCGTGATTTCGGTCTTGATGATTTTTGTGTTCCCCGTTGTCGATACAGCAATCACCGTTCGAGACGTTACGGTTAACCAATGACCAGAATCTTGGTAATCGACAACTACGACAGCTTTGTTTACACCCTCAATGGATATCTCCAAGAGCTGGGTGCACAGACTGTTGTTGTTCGAAATGACCAGATTCCTTTAGCTGAACTTGACGCGACCCTGGCTGAATATGACGGTGTCCTTGTCTCGCCAGGCCCCGGTAAACCTTCTGATGCTGGTGTCTCTATCGCTGCTGTTCACTCTGCACACAAGCAAGGAATTCCTTTGCTGGGTGTGTGCTTAGGTCATCAAGCAATTGGTGAAGCTTTTGGTGCGACGGTTACCAACGCTGAAGAACTCATGCACGGCAAGACATCATTGATTAATCACAACGAGAGCACCCTCTACAAAGAGGTCCCACAGCCTTTCACCGCGACGCGCTATCACTCGCTCGCTGTGGTGAACTCAACCGTTCCGAACGAACTCACCGTCACCAGCTCCACGGCAGGCGGTGTGATTATGGGACTCCAGCACGCAGAGGCACCCATTTATGGTGTGCAATTCCACCCAGAGTCTGTTCTCACCGAGGGTGGATACACCATGCTTGGAAATTGGCTCGAAGTGTGTGGCCTCGAAGGCGCAGCAGAACTAGCTCTCACAAAGAGCCCACTGATTCGCTAAGAACTACCCTGCGCAGTAGGTAATGGTGACTGCGGTCCCCTGGGGTGCCACACCTGGAGCTGGAGACTGTGACTTGACCGTGGGCTGCTCACCCTTCGCACATGTCGTATCTGCCTGAACAGTAGGAGTAATCGACAGCGTGCTCAACACGTTGTTGGCGTCAGTCACGGTCTTGCCCTTGAGGTCAGGAATATCAACCTTTCCGTCAGAAACCAGCAAGTTAACCTTGCTGCCCTGGATGAGCCTGGTGCCCAAGGTGGGGGTAGTTCCGATAATGAGCCCTGCAGCATACGAAGGGGAGTGTGCTTCGGTGGTGGTACCTACGACTAGGCCGACAGCTTCAAGCTGGACCTTTGCATCTGCCACACTCATGTCTGCAACTTGAGGGACCTCAACCATGGTCTTTCCGGCAGAGACATACACCGTGATGGGGGTGCCGGGATCAATGACGGCGCCCTTTTCAGGCTCGGTGCGAATGACCTTGCCCTTCTTAATCAGCGCGGAGTTCTCAACCACAGTGCTCGGGATGAGGTCAAGCTCACCAAGTTCTTTGAGCGCAGCCTTCTCTTCAACGTTCTGCAATGCCGGAACGGTAACCGTTGAGGAGGGAAAGATGTTGGTGGGCTCCAAGGTGGCAACCCACAGACCCACTCCAGCAATTGCGCCGAAGACGAGAGCGATGACTGCCACAGCTGCCACCACTCGCTTGGGCTGGGGACGGAATTGCTCAGGCTGGATCAGCGTAGGCGCAGTTTGTGGGTCATCACCAAAGAGGAAGAGGAAATCATCAGGAAGCTCAGAAGGAGTTTCTGACTTTTCCAACGCAGGTTCAGCAATAGCTGAGCCGAAAAGGGAGTCAACCGATGCTTCCGGAGCCACGGGGACAGCCTTCGGAATAGAACCTGTAGAGGCTTTGGCCGCAGCTGCAGCGCGCAGTTCACGTCCAAACTCAGCAGTGGTCTGGAATCGATCGGCCTTGTCTTTTGCCAAAGCTGTGAACACTACCTGATCTAGAGCCAAGGAGACCTTGGGGTTCAAAGAGCTCGGTGCTGGTGGGTGTGCGTGGATGTGCTGGTGAGCGACGGCAACAGCGGTGTCCCCCGAGAAGGGAACCTTCCCGGTGAGCATTTCAAAAAGGACAATGCCGATCGCATAGAGGTCAGTCCGGATATCCACTTTCTGACCCTGAGCTTGTTCAGGGGAGAAGTAGGCAGCTGTTCCGAGAATAGAGGTTGTGGTTGCAATGTCATCGAAAGTTTCTGCAACAGCGCGGGCAATACCAAAGTCGAGAACCTTGACCTTGCCTGCCCGAGTCAAGATGATGTTGTCAGGCTTGATGTCGCGGTGAACAATTCCCTTGTTGTGTGCAAACTCCACGGCGGAAAGTAGTTCTTTTGTCACCCGAACCGCTTCAGGAACCTTGAGGGGGCCTCGGGCAACCAGCTTGGAGAGCTCCAGGCCTTCCACGTACTCCATCACGAGATAGGCGTAGGTGTGCTTCACCCCAGCAGCATCTGTTTCGCTCGTTTCACCCGCATCTAACACCTTGACGATGTTGGGGTGATCCATTGCCGAAGCCGACTTTGCTTCTTGCTTGAAGCGCTGGCTGAACTTCTTGTTTGCTGCCAATTCTTCGTTGAGAACCTTGATAGCAACCTTGCGGCCCAGCACGGAATCATGCGCCACATAGACGTCAGCCATGCCCCCGCTCCCGATGAGCTTGTTCAGCTCGTAGCGGCCAGCGATGACGTTGTTACTCAGTGGCACTGATTCCCCTTGGTAAGACTATGTTTCTAATCTAGCCCAGAGCAGAGACGGTGAAGTTTGTGTTGGGAGAGCTAGAAGAGATAGCAAGACCCGAGCAGGTGACCTGGTAAGCAATGGTGTGTCCACCGAGAGCAGAAGGTGCCGTGAATGGCGCCGTTGCGTTGGGAACCGAAGACACAGGAGTGCCGTCTACCAAGACGGTGTAGCTCTCGAGGCTGTGACCTGAAGGGCACGATGCGTATCCAGCCCAGGTGGCAATGAGTGCCTGACCTGGAGTCGCATTGTCATCGTTGAGGCTAGGTGCAGCAGTCGGTGCTGGCGCAACAGGAAGATCACCGTAGTAGGTCACGTTGATTGTGGTTCCGTTTGCAACCTGTGGACCGGTGGGGTTCACGTCATAGACAACGCCAACCTTGTCAGCGCTGGGAGCAGCGGTGCCCTTAACAGCGTTGACGTTCATGTTGAGCTTTTCCAGCGCAGCAGTTGCGTCAGTCAGAGACTTACCCACGTAGTCAGCCTTGTTGATTGCTGCAGCAGTAGGAGTGGCAGAACCTGTCGGAGTTGCCGTGGGCTTCTTCGACTTTGTGGGGCTTGCGGACTGAGTCGATTCTGTGGGAGTTGGCTCAGGAGTGTTCCCACCTGAGGTCAGCGCCACAACAGCACCAATCAAGACCAGGACCAGCACGCCAACTAGGGCGACCAGAGGCCAGGTCCAGGGGCTGCGCTTCTTCTTTTCAGTTGATTCAACAGGTGCAGGTGCTTCTGGAATATTCAAAACGGTTGTTGCTCCGGTTTCAGCAGTGCGTGGCATAACCACGGTTGCATCCAATGGGGTGGTTGTGGTTCCGAGTACTCCGGGAACAGCAGCCGCAGCGCCCTGGAGATCTCCGCGGCGAAGTGCCTGAGCCGCTCGGGCCAAGTTTGCAGAAGAAGCAGGGCGATCCGCTGGCTTCTTGGCAATGCAGGAGTAAACCAAGTTACGAACGGGCTCTGCAATGGTGTCAGGAAGTGGGGGTGGCTCTTCGTTGATCTGCGCCATTGCAATGGCGACCTGTGATTCACCGGTGAATGGACGCTTACCTGCCAGGCATTCGTAAGCAACGATGCCGAGTGAGTAGATGTCGGTCGAAGGAGAAGCGGGGTGACCGCTGGCCTGCTCAGGAGAGAGGTACTGAACAGTGCCCATCACCTGACCGGTTGCGGTCAGGGGAACCTGGTCAGCAATACGAGCGATACCGAAGTCGGTGATTTTCACGCGACCCTCGGGAGTAATGAGCATGTTGCCCGGCTTGATGTCGCGGTGGACCAAGCCAGCACTGTGCGCGGCCTGCAGGGCAGCAGAGGTCTGGGCAATAATGTCGAGAACCTTGTCAATCGACAGAGTCTTCTCACGCTCAATGACAGCCGAGAGAGGTTCACCAGGAACGAGTTCCATCACGAGGTAGGCAGAGCCTTCTTCCTCGCCATAGTCGTAGACGTTCGCAATACCTTCGTGGTTCACCAGAGCTGCGTGACGGGCCTCAGCACGGAAACGCTCGAGGAAGCCAGGGTCACCCAGGTATTCGTCCTTCAAGATCTTGATCGCGACTAGGCGACCAATGACAAGGTCAGTTGCTTGCCAGACTTCGCCCATGCCACCAATGGCAATGCGCGACTGGAGTTCATAACGACCGCCGAAGGTAATTCCAGCTGTTGGTCTCATTTGTTTAACCCTGCCTCTAGGACTTTTCTTGCGATTGGCACTGCGATGTCATTGGTATATCCATTTTGTCCGAGCCCGCCACCGTTTTCTATCAGAACAGTGATGGCGTATCTCGGAGCATCAGCCGGAGCGAATCCGGTGAACCAGAATGTGTACGGTTCCCCGTCTCCATTTTGGGCCGTACCGGTTTTACCCGCGACCTTTACTCCATCAATTCTCACATTAGTTATGAGATTGCTGTTATCTACGTTGTTGATCATCATTTGGGTGATGGTCGCAGCGTTCTCTGGGCTGAGTGCCTGAGAGAATTCTTTCGCCTCAAACTGGGAAATTGGTTTGAGTGTGGGCTCGAGGATTTGATCGAGCACGGTGGGATACATCACCTTGCCGCCATGAGCGATAGCAGCGGAGACCATGGCGATCTGAAGTGGAGTCGCGCGGACGTCATATTGTCCAAAAGAAGCAAGCCCTGTTTGAGGTTCATTCATCACAACGGGGAATTCACTTGCCGCTGCCTTCATGGGCACATCGAATGAGGTGTTGAAACCAAACTTCTTTGCTTGATCCAGAATTGCTTTACGACCGAGTTCAATACCCAGCTCGGCAAAAGGAATATTGCAGCTCAAACGCAAAGCAGTTGCCAACGTGACGGTTGGGCCATAGCCGCACGAAGTGAAGGTTGAGTTTTGGATAAAGACATCAGTACCAGGTAGTTGGAACTGGGCGGGATTATCAAAAGTACTTTCGGGTGTGTATTTGCCGGACTCAAGCGCAGCAGCAACCATGACAAGTTTGAATACAGAACCCGGAGGGTTCATGTCTCCACCGATGGACTTATCGATGAGGGGCTTGAGAGGATCCGCAATCAACGTGTCATAGGTTGCGATTACTTCATTAGCATCGTGAGAAGCCAACATGTTGGGGTCATAGCTGGGCTTCGAGGCCATCACCAGGATTTTTCCGGTGCTAGGTTCGGTCACCACAACGGCACCTTCATATTCACCCAGGGCATCAAAAGCAGCTTGTTGCATCACTGGGTCGAGAGTCAGAGCGACAGTTGCCCCCTGTGGTTCTTGACCAGTCAGGATGGCATTGAGCTGGTTAAGGAACTGAGAACCTGTTTTCCCACTGAGATAGGTGTTGAGGGCTCCTTCAATTCCTGTCATGCCTTGGTTCAGGGTGAAGTATCCCGTGACATTCGCATAGGTCGCAGGGTTGGGATAGGTCCGCTGATAGCGATAGTTGTCCGCAATGGGCACCGATTCTGCAATCGGTGCACCGGCAACCAAGATGGAGCCTCGCTTGTAGCGGTAGCTATCAAAAGTTGTGCGGGTGTTCCGTTCATCTGCATAGAGCTGATCCGCAGTGAATACCTGAATAGTGCTGGACGCTAAGAACAACACGACAAACATGCCAATCACCACCAGGGTGACGCGCTTTAATTCCCGGTTCATCCGACCACCAGCCTGGGCTCGCTGCGGATGGAGTCAGACAAGCGCAGCAACAGTGCCGCGATAATCCAGTTCGCCACCAGGGAGCTGCCTCCGGCAGCTAAGAAAGGCGTAGTCAAACCTGTTAGAGGAATCACACGCATCACTCCACCGATCACGATGAAACACTGCAGCGCGATGGTGAAGGACAACCCCACTGCAAGAAGCTTGCTGAAGTCATCGTGGCCGGCAAAACCAATACGCAGCCCACGGCCGACCAGCAAGAGATACAGACACAGAATGGCGAAGATTCCGGCAAGTCCGAGCTCCTCGCCCAGACTGGCAATGATGTAGTCACTCTGCGAGACCGGAGTGACCTCGGGCATGCCTTCACCCAAGCCAGTGCCGATGACCCCACCATGAGCAAGACCAAAAAGACCCTGAACGAGTTGGTAGCTGCCGCCATCAGCAGTGAAGTTGTCGTTGTTGAAGGCGTCGTACCAGTTCGCAAAGCGACCGTTGACGTAGTCGAGTGTTTGGTTTGCGACTACAGCACCGAAGCCGATCAAGCTCAGCCCGAGTGCAACCCAACTTCCTCGACCAGTTGCGACATACAACATGACCAAGAACAAACCGAAGAACAGAAGACCGGTACCCAGGTCACGTTGGAACACGATGACGGCCATAGACAATGCCCAGACCACAATGATGGGGCCTAAGTCGCGGCCACGGGGGAACCGCATCCCTAAGAAGGTGCGTCCCACCATTGACAGGCTTTCACGGCGCTGCACCAGGTATCCCGCGAAGAAGACAGCCAAAGCAATCTTGGCAATCTCTCCCGGCTGGAACGTGAGGGTGCCAATTTGAATCCACACCCGGGCACCGTTGAGAGAAATACCCAAGCCAGGAATCATAGGCAGAGTAATCAAGATGACGGCAAACAAACCTGCCACATAGGTATAGCGCTGAAGCACACGCTGGTGCTTGATCAAGACAATCGTAGCCAGGGCAGCGCCCAATGCCAGGGCAGTCCAGGCAATCTGCTTGTTGGCGAGGGAATCCCACCCTTCGTTGCCCAGAGCCAGGTCAATGCGATAAATCTCAGCAATGCCGAGACCATTGAGCACCGTAGCAATGGGAAGGATTAGCGCATCTGCTTGGGGTGCAACAAAACGCATTGCCACGTGAATAGAGAGCACCAGAACACCGAGAAGGCCACAGATAGCAAGTGGCCCGGCATCAATCTTGTCCAGAACGCCCCACTGAACCAGGACCAGGGAGGCAAGGTTGATGGCACTGGCCACCAAGACCAAGATGAGTTCAACATTGCGCATGCGTTGGGAAGAACGAACGCGCTTGAGTCGTCCAATCGAACCGGTGGCGACGAAGTCAGGAGAAGCAGAAACCGACATTACTCAGTTGTCTCACGAGTGAGGGAGTCAACCAAGCTTTGGGCTTCGCCATAGGTGGCAAAAGGAATGCCGTTCTTGATTTGTTGCGCTTGATATGCCGTCAGTGTGTCCAGGGGGATATCGGTGTCGACGTAAACGTGGGACAAACTCATCCCCGCCACGTTTTGTGAGATGCCTTGATAAATCACAACAGAGTCTTTATCGCTGCCCACATAAAACTGGGTCTGGCTCCAGCGATATCCCAAGATGGCAGCAATCACTATGGCACCAATGACGAGGATCAGCGATCCAATGAGCACAGCACGTCGACGAATGCGCTTGGCCTTCACCGCATCAAGCTGGGCAGTCAGAGCGGTTGGAGGAACACTCATTCCACCGGTCGAAACGGGAAGCTTCTTTGGCTTAGGGCGAGGCTTTAGGTTCGGGGTGGGTATGAGTTTGGCATCCGGAGTTTTGATTGCCATTGGGCCGGCGACGGAACCAACGAGTTCTGCGATGTTCTCTGGCCCGTCACCGGTGATGTCGACGACGACAACGGTCACGTTATCTGGCGCACCGCCCGTGAGGCTTGCTTGGACCAAGGTGTCAGCGGCGTCATCGGCGGATTCTGCTTCGACCAGGAATGGCTTCAAACGTTCTGTGTACACGACACCGGTGAGGCCGTCGGAACAGAGCATCCACCGGTCACCTTCAGCAATGTCCAGGACGGCAGTGTCGATTTCCGGTGATGCATCAACATCACCGAGGACACGCATCAACACTGAGCGGCGTGGGTGATCGTGCGCTTCTTCTTCGGTGATTCTTCCGCTGTCAATCAAGCGTTGAACAAAAGTGTGGTCCACAGTGACCTGAGAGAGGTTGCCTTCACGAAGAAGATATATCCGAGAGTCACCAATGTGCGCAATAACGACCTGTCTGCCAACGCGAAGCATTGCGCTGACTGTCGTTCCCAGCCCGGCAAGCTCAGGGTGCTCATACACAACATCAGAGAGCATGTCATTTGCCTGAAGCAATGTGGCAAGCAGTTCCTGCTGAGCACTGATTACATCTGGATATTCCTTATCCAGCTGCAACAGGTGACGGATAACCAAGTGTGAGGCAACGTCACCACCGGCATGACCACCCATGCCATCGGCAACGACGCTGAGATAAGTACCTGCGTAGCCAGCATCTTGGTTAGATGCTCGAACCTTGCCAACATTCGAGGCGGCTGCGCTGTGCTTGGACATAACCCGACGCCTAGCGGCGAACCTCAAAAGTCATGGAGCCCACAACGATAGGAGTGTTCAACGGAATGGGAGTTGGCGTTGTTACTCGCGCACCAGAAAGCGTGGTTCCGTTGGTCGAGTCAAGATCACGAAGCAGCCAGGTGCCACCACGAGTCTCTAAACGAGCATGGTGGGTCGAGGTGTAGTCATCTTGGATCACCAGGCTGGAGTCTGGTGATCGACCAATAGTGATCACATCACCCTGAAGGGGAAGTTCTTGTCCCTCCAAAGCGCCTGAGGTAATCACGAGCTTGAGCGGAGTTCCATCGGCAGGGGCAAGTTCGCCACTGACAGCCGGGACAGCAATGCGTGGCTGTGCCGAGGTTAAGAACGCGCTGGCATCGGGCGAAACAGCAGCAGGTGTGGCTGCCGGCATCTTGCGCACGCGCTGACCAAAGAGGTCACTCCGAACGGCATACACCACGAAGAAGACGAAGACCCAGAGCGCAATGAGGAAACCGATGCGCAGGATCAGGAGAGTGAGCTCACTCACGCGGACTCCAGAATCCACCGGGAGCTGCAGCACGAGGTGTCTGAACTGTTTCAGCAGATGGAGCCGATGACGAGGAATCGGCGGCTGATGCCTGAGGAAGGAGACGTAACACGATCGTGGTCTGACCAATCGTGATGACGGAGTCGGCTTCAAGCGCTGCCGAGACCAGGCGTTGACCATTCAGTTTGGAGCCATTGGTGGAGCCAAGATCGTTTGCCTGAGCGCGGGTTCCATCCCAGAGAACTTCAACGTGGCGACGAGAAATTCCGGAGTCATCGACCGTGATGTCAGCCTCTGTGCCACGACCGATTACGGTGCGGGACTTGGCGAGGGGATAACGCTGGCCTGCGATTTCAAGAACGGCGACCCAGGTCACAGAACCACTGACGTTTTCTGAATCGACCTGAACAACACCCATGGCAAGCGAAGGGTCTGAGCGCAAAGAAATCTTGATGCCCCCAGCGAATTGGTAGTGCTGAGTCGCAGCATGTTTGATTACAAGGCGGGTCAGCTCGTCAGTCAGGGTTGCACCCATACCCACCATGCGCTCGTAATCATCGGGAGCGAGGCGAACAGTGAATTTGTTCGGAACGAGCACCCGGTCACGAGAGACAACAGCAGCTTTAGTGTCGAGTTCACGGCGCAAAGCAGCGGTAATTTCTACCGGCTGCAAACCAGAGCGGAACGTCTTCGCGAACGCACCATTGACAACGCGCTCTAAGCCGCGCTCAAGGTTGTCGAGAATGCCCACTGGTCTCCTTTGTAAGGGTGTTACTCCTCCCCAAATCGTACCCAAGGAGCTTGGAGCAAGCTGGATGCGCGCCGGGTGAAGGCAGTACTCAGAAACAGGCAGCAAAAAGCCAACTGAAGAACTTAATTCCTCAAGAAGTAGTTATCGTCAACCGGCAGTGATGTCGGCTACAGGAAGCCGCTCAGCTTCAAAAGAGTTAACTGGTTTGTCTGAAGGGTAACCAAGAGCGATACCGTAAACGAGTTTGTACTTCCGGGGGACGGCAAACTCATGCTTGATGGGCCGCGACCACAGGGCGACTGATCCCTGTGCGCACGTTCCAAGCCCATGGGCATGTGCGCTGAGCATCAGGTTTTGCGCAAAGAGGCTCGCGTCCGAGACGGAATAGACCCCGAGGCCGCGGTGGGCGAAGAGGAAGATCTCGACTGGAGCTCCAAAGAACACATAGTTCCGTGCAGTTTGTGCATCTCGTCCGGCTTTATCACCGCGAGCAACGCCCAGAACTTTATATAAACCAGCGCCGATTTTTGTTCCGCGAGGTGCGAGTTCTTTGGGGTAGGGGCGGATGAGGTTGTAGTCACCTTTAGGCAAAGCCCACGGTTTGGCGAGGAGCCCCAAGATTCCCCTCAGGCCACCGGAGCGAGCCTGAGCAACAACTTCCCAGCGCCGCAAAAGTTCAGCACTAAGCCGGTCACGACGTTCCCCAGTGGCAACCCCCACCATGAAGGAACGGAGATTTGACCAGCTGGGTGCCGTCATTGCATCTGTCAAAATCTGGTCGAGGAGGACGGCGTCAACGGGTGTAGACAAAAAATCTCTTGTGGAGCGTCGAGAAGCGGCAAACTCAGAGAACTCATGTGCTGTGATCACACTATGAACTCTATGGGTAACGACCTTCACCTCAAATGGCGGCAGCATCTTTTTACGTGATAGATTTGCCAAGTTGTGCGCGCGAGTGGCGAAATGGCAGACGCGCTGGCTTCAGGTGCCAGTGCCCGCAAGGGCGTGGGGGTTCAAGTCCCCCCTCGCGCACAAACGAAATCCCCGGTCAAGTGGCCGGGGATTTTCTTTTAAGGTCATGCGATCTGGTCACAATACTAAGAACCAGAATTATGCTGCGTGAGCCGCCTTCAAGAGCTGAGTGCGGCTTTCTGCTGACCATGCCGAAATGCTTGTTGAGTAAAACTCATTGAGTTCACGCCACGACTTCTCAGGAATAGCGAGGTTGTTCTTGATTGCCCAATCAACAGTGAAATCAACGGCACAGCCCTCTTCACCGGATTCAAGAAATTCAACGATGACTTTCTTGAGCGGCTCATCCATGCGCGTCGACATTGCGTCAAACAAATCTTGCGCGATTGGGGCGAGTGCTCTCATGGTTTTCATGTTACTTCCTTCTGTCTTGTCTCAGCAGGGGCAGTGAAACCCTGGCTCCGTTGATGTTCTTAAACACACCATTACCTCTCAAGGGGAAGGCAGTTTTCAATGATTGCTTTCCGTTTCGATCAACAGCGAAAACCACTCTTATTAACACTCCGTCGACTTGTCCATCGAAGAAAACCCTGTGATTCTGGACATCAGCGCCCAAAGCCTGTTTTTGGATGGTCAGAACTGCTGATTCGATGCGAGAAAGAGTCCAATACTCGGGAAATTCTGTCTTGCCTTCAAACCCTTGCCCGGCCAAATGACCACCACCATTTTCGTCACCAAACAAAATGTGCAACCAGGTTTCCGCGCTGGGTTGCTGAGGGCTTTGTCGCATGCCTCCAACTTAGAGAAGCCCATGATTACTCAGGGAATCGATAACGCTGCTGTTGATAAAGCTCAAACGATGCGGGCTGTGGAGAAATCACACAGGTAATCTGGCCACCTTGCAAAAAACTTAACTTGCACGCGCCCTGATGAGCTCAGCTGCAGTGAGCTTGTGTGGACGCTTCGTCACCATGTCGCCACTCAAACCTGCAATCAGCACGCCGGGATCAATCTCAAGTACGCTCGCGATGCGCAAGAGAGTGTGCAGGTTGGGATTCGCCCGGCCACGCTCGATTTTGCCGTAGTTGGATACGTGCATCGCAGACATGTGCGCCACATCTTCCTGGCTTAAGTCCAGGCTTTCTCGACGTTCGCGAAGTCGGCTCCCGAGTATTTGAGCTGCCGCAGATGCCAGTGAATCCATACCTCAAGCGTTCCGGCATCACTCATGTTTAACCAGAGTTTAAAAGCCTGAGGTATTAACGCTACTTTTAACCCCTAGCCGCGACGAACGGTCGCGGCATCAGGGGGATGCGGAAGTGACCAACGACGATCTCGGCATTGCAAAGAAAGCAAAAGATGACGAGTTCTACACCCAATTCAGTGACATTCAGAAGGAGATGAATGCCTATCTGGAATACAACCCAGATGTGTTCAAGGGGAAGATAGTTCTCCTGCCGTGTGATGACCCTGAGTGGAGTAATTTCACCAAGTACTTTGCTCAGAACTTTGAGGCTCTAGGCCTCAAGAAACTCATCAGCACAAGCTATGCCCCAGATAGCAAGCCTGACGCTATTCCCTACCAGCCCACTCTGTTCGAGATGGAAAGCCCCGGCTTTGACCCTGAGAAAACTCAAACCAAGGGCAAGATCTTCACTCTCAGCAAAGACACCACAGGGGACCATGTCATCAACGTAGATGACCTCGAGTGGACCTACCTTGAGGGTGGCGGTGACTTCCGTAGTGAAGAGATTACCAAGCTCAGGGATGAAGCGGACGTTATTGTTACCAACCCACCCTTCTCATTGTTCAGAGAGTTCTTGGCTTGGCTAGTTGAGGCGAATAAGAAATTTATAGTTCTCGGCAATATGAATGCAATTACTTATAAGGAAGTTTTCCCTCTAATCAAACAAAACGAACTCTGGTTAGGCGCTTCAATACATTCTGGAGATCGAGAATTTCGTATTCCACCAACAAGTGTTACTCGTTCGCCCTCTCGAAGAACTGATGAAGAAGGAAACGTCTTCCTGAGAGTTCCAGGAATTCGATGGTTCACGAATTTGGATCACGGTTTACGCCATGAACCGCTTTCCTTAATGACAGAACAGGACAACATCAAATTCAGTAAGCACAAAGAGGTGAAAGGTATCGGCTATCACAAATACCAAAACTATGACGCGATTGAGATTCCATTCACGGACGCTATACCAGCCGATTATGAAGGAGTTATGGGTGTTCCCATTAGCTTCTTGAGTAAGTACAGTCCAGATCAATTTGAAATTATTGCCATAACAAATAACAAAACAGTACCTACAGAGTTGCTAGTTCCAGGTCAAGAGAAGTATGACCGCCCATACATAGAAGGTGTTCGGATGTACTCACGAATTCTCATAAAACACAAGCAGGTGTCTTCATGAAAACCACTCTGAACCACTACTCCGTCAAGGAACTCTCTGAAGGCTTTGTCTATAACGAGCTTGAGGGTAAGGGCCTGTTTGGTCTTGCGGGACGCTTGACTATTCAGCCTGAGTATCAGCGCAACTACATCTATGCCGATGGCAAGAGAGACGTTGCTGTGATTGAGTCTTTGCTCAAGGGCTACCCTCTCGGTCTGATCTATTTCAATAAGGTGCACGAGGACAATCTTGAAGTTCTCGATGGTCAGCAGCGCATCACAAGTTTTGGTCGTTTCATCACGGGCAAGTTCGCTATCAAGGACGAGCGCGGTATGGAGCAATACTTCTCTGGCCTTCCTGCAGATAAGCAGGAGATCATTCTGAACTCTCAAATACTTGTCTATGAATGTGAAGGTACGGAGAGTGAGATCAAGGAGTGGTTCAAGACCATCAACACCGTGGGTGTTCCCCTCAATGATCAAGAGCTCCTCAACGCTGTCTACTCTGGTCCTTTCGTCACCGCGGGGAAGGCAGAGTTCAGTAACAGCCAGAACTCCAACATCATGAAGTGGGGTGCGTATGTCTCAGGTGCTGCGATTCGCCAGGACTTTTGGGAACGTGCTCTGGAGTGGGTGAGCAAGGGTAAAGCCAACATCGGCGGACACATGAGCCAACACCGCAATGACCGTGACATTACAGAAGTGAAGAACTACTTCACCTCTGTCATCGACTGGGTCTCCACGGTGTTCAGTGATGTTGAGACTGAGATGCGCGGACTTGAGTGGGGCCGCCTCTATGAGGAGTACCACGACAAGGCTTACAACCCAGCCAAGGTTTCTGCTGAGGTTCAGGCACTATATGGAGATTCTTATGTGAAGAACCGCAAGGGCATCTGGGAATACGTCCTGGGCGGATCTGTTGATACTCGCTTGCTTGAGGTTCGCGTTTTTGATGACGCCACCAAAAAGTCGACCTATGCTCAGCAGACCAAAGCTGCTCAAGATGCAGAACGGTCCAATTGCTCACACTGTGCACTGGGGCATGACGCCAATAAGGCAAAGATCTGGAAGCTCGAGGAGATGGACGCAGACCACGTGGCAGCGTGGAGCAAAGGCGGAGCTACCTCAGCAGCTAATTGCGAGTTGCTGTGTAAGACACACAACCGGGCTAAAGGGAATCGATAACACTTCTAGGAAAACCCGTTTCCTCGATGTTCACCACATTGTTATGGACAAATAGTTCGATTTTTACTCCAGTGTTGCGAGAATGGTGTTAACGCGCTGTTGTGCGTGATCACATACATAAGGAGTCATCTTCATGACTAAGTTCACACTGCGTAAGGCAGCTGCTGTTGCAGCGATTGCTACTATCGCAACCTTCGGTCTCTCGGCATGTGCAACCCCTGCACCAGAGCCCACTCAGTCCTCTATCGGTGGAGACATCGTCGCCCCCATCGATATCAACTACCAGGACATTGATGGCCAGACCATCTCCTTGGTTGTTGGCCAGGTTGTCAACATCAACTACGGCGGAATCAACGACGGTGAAATCGAAGTCGCCATCTCTGACAAGAAGGTCGTGGAGTACTCTGCAGCTTCCTACGAGAATGACACTCAGTTCTCCGCTGGCCTGTTGGCCCTCTCCGGTGGCGAGTCCACCGTGACCTTCACCTTCGCTGGCGAAGACCCCAAGGAGCTGAACATCCAGGTTCTGCTCAAGTAATACAAGCTTCAGAGAAAGGGCGTCCCTTCGGGGGCGCCCTTTTTGTATTTACGGGGGACTTTATGCTTTCAGAAAACTCCCAGACTACACACAGCTAAATCCCAACTTAAACCGTTGGTACAGAGATAGCGTTGTCTCAAGAGCAACCCGCTCCAACAGCAAAAGCTTCACAACCCAAGGAGAAACGCGAACACCATGAAGAACCAGAAGATCATCAAAGTAGGCGCCATCGCAGCACTTGCAGCCGCAGCAGCATTTAGCCTGTCGGCATGCTCCACCGCAGCAGACGAGGACAGCTCGATGAACGACGAGTCCAGCGAGACCAGCCAGGTTGTCGCTCCCACAATCATTGACGTCGCAACCGCAGACGGACAGACCATTGACATCAGCAACGGTGGCTTCGTTGACATCACCACTGGTGACACCGATCCAGCTGACTGGTCAGCTGTTATCTCTGACCCCGCAGTTGTCGCTTTCACCGCTGGTGGAAAGTCTGGCGATGCAGTGATGAACCCTGGCCTTCAGGGAACTGCAGCTGGAACCACCACGGTTGAGCTCACCAACAAGACCACCGGTCAGGTTGTCAGCTTCACCGTCAACGTCAAGTAAATACCCCCCACGAAATACACGCACGGCCTCCATTAGAAAAGACAATGGCCCCTCCCGAATACGGGAGGGGCCATTCGTCGCTTAACAATCAGTTGCCGAGCAAAAGTTCTCGTAGTCGGTCTGCCGAGTAAACAGTTGCGATTGCGCCAGCTGCTTCAACCGGGGAACCATAACCCCACTCCACGATGATGGTGGGAACGTTATGTGCCGCTGCCCCCTCCACGTCATAAATTCGGTCACCGATCAGAACACTCTGTGAGATATCTGCCCCTGAGTGTGAAAGCTCGGAAAGTGCGTGGCCAACGACGTGTGCTTTTGATGTGCGGGCATCATCTTCAGAAGCACCGGCAATCACGGTGAAGTATTCACTGAGCTCAAAGTGATCCAAAATGGCTCGAGCTTGATCTTCGGGCTTGCTCGTGGCGATAGCTAGCGGAACCCCGGCATCGTGCAAAGAATCGAGAAGCCCAATCACACCAGGAAAGACCGCAGAGTCGAAAGCACCATCACGGCGGAAATCTGCGCGATAGAGAGCTAGTGCTTCGCGAGCCTTTTCTTCTGTGAGTCCCGCACGTTCCTGAAGAGAAGCCAATAAGGGCGGGCCAATGTAGGCCATGAATTCATCACGAGCAGGAACGGGGAGCCCTAAGTGGGTGAACGTTGCCGTCAGCGCATCCACAATTCCGGGGGCGGAATCAAGGATGGTGCCATCCAAATCGAAAAGAACAGAGGACCAAGTGCGGGTAACGACAGAATTCATAACTTGGCAAGCATAGGCGTGAAAGCCTTCAACACCGGGAAGCTACTGAGGCTTTTCTTCCTCAAGGCTTAGAACAAACGACCGTGCTTGTCTTCCATGCCGCGCATTTCGTCGTAGTCGAGTACCAGGGTGCGGATGCCACGGTCTTCGGCAAGAGTTTTGGCTTGAGGCTTGATCTCCTGTGCAGCGAAGACGCCTGTAACGGGAGCCAAGTGGGGGTCACGGTTCATCAGCTCGAGATAGCGAGTGAGTTGCTCCACTCCATCAATCTCACCGCGGCGCTTGATTTCCACAGCGACAGAGTTGCCGTTTTCATCGCGCGCAAGAATATCCACCGGTCCAATTGCAGTGAAGTATTCACGGCGAACCAGGGTGTAACCCTCACCGAGAAGTTCTATCTGGGCAGCGAGGAGTTCTTGCAACTCTGCTTCCACACCGTTCTTGATAAGACCGGGGTCTTCACCGAGTTCGTGCTCAACGTCGTTGTAAATCTCATAGATACTCACGACCAACATGTCTGCCGTCTTGGCATGAGTTACGCGCCAGATCTCGGTGACACCGACATCTGCCTGATCCTTCTCAGGCTCGTGGGTGGTGAGGGAACACGGAGGGCTCATCCAGTTGAGGGGTTTGTAGGAACCACCATCAGAGTGAATGAGCAGAGAACCATCTTGCTTGAGCATCAGCACACGTGTTGCCAAGGGCAGGTGAGCACTGAGTCGCCCGGCGTAATCAACAGAGCATTTGGCAACAACAAGACGCATGAGAGTGAGGCTACTTTTCTTTACCCAGAAGGAGCTCGAGCAACTCTGCAGAATCTGAAACCGTTGCCATCGCTCCAGCAAATTCTTTTTCGTGGGCATAGCCCCAACGCACCAACACAGTGGGGATGCCATTGAGGGCAGCCCCATCGGTGTCATAGAAACGGTCACCAATCATGAGGGCGTTGTCATGACCTAGCTGACGCATCACTTCAGCAATAACCGAAGCCTTGTCTTTGCGTTCTTCATTGCCGCCGACGATGGCGGTGAAGTACTCGGTCATTCCATAGGCATCGCAGAGTCGTTCTGCTTCATGCTGTGGCTTGCTTGTGGCAACGCCCATCGGAATACCGGCTTCGTGCAGGGTCTTGAGCGTGGAAAGAATCCAAGGGAAAAGTTGCTGGTCCTTGAGTCCGTCACGTTCAGAGAGAGAACGGTAATACGCACGGGATTGATCAATGCGTGCTGTGCCAATAAAGCGCAACAGCGATGTTCCAGTGGGGGGACCAATCAAGAACTTGAGTTGGTCATCACTTGGTGGTGTCACATCGAAGTGCAACAACGTTTCACGCAGGCGACGAACGATAGCCGTAGCTGAATCCAGCAGAGTGCCGTCCATGTCCCAGAGCAGAGGGGTCCAGGGGCCAGAGGTACTCAGCACGGGGCCGGGGGTGTAGTCGACCTCCACGGTGCTGGGTGGTGTTTCGACGAACTCGGGGTGTTCACTCATGCGCGGGGAATTCTTTCTTCGCCAATAGTGTTTCCACCGTCGACAGTAATGACCTGGCCGGTGATGTAACTGGCACCGGGTGACGCAAGCCAAGCAACTGCAGAAGCAATTTCTTCAGCAGTTCCACTTCGCCCAGCAGGAACGAGGCGACCTTCAGCAGCCTCAGAATCTAGCTGACTGCCGGTTGCTATCCAGCCAGGGGCTACAGCGTTAGCTGTAATGCCATGCTCTGCTTCATCAACAGCAAGCCCACGAGTCAGACCAACCATCCCAGCCTTGGCTGCGGCATAGCCAAGGTCACCTCGGGTGGCCATGCCCGAGCCGGAGACGCTCGTGATGTTGATGATGCGACCCCATTTGGCAGAGCGCATGAAGTGCACAACTGCCTGGGTTGCATGGAAAGCCGTGGTGAGGTTCATGGACAGAGCGTCATTCCATTCGGAGGTGCTCATGCTGATGTCACCCTGAGCAATGGTGTCGTCAGAAACGGTCACCATCCCCGCATTGTTGACCACAATGGTGGGCTGAGCTGAAACGTCAGCCAAAGCCTTGACCAGTACTGCGGCACCTTCTTCAGTATCGAGGCGGCAGACAATGCCTAAAGCATCAATATCTTCAGCAGCAAGTTCACTCACGCGTTCATGGATGCGATCCGTGGTGCCTGTGACGATGACCCGTGCACCGAGTTCACCTAAAGCACGGGCTGAGGCAAAACCAATACCGGATGCACTACCTGCACCAGTAATGAGAGCAGTCTTGCCATCCAGCGATAACGAGCCGGGAAGCCTGGGAAAAGTCATAACTTCAGGCTACCTAACAGCGAACATGCCGGAAGAACATGTTCCCAACTTCTAGGCTGGAGGAATGAGTGAAAACACTGCCCTCTCCGGAATTGATGTCACCGAGCTTGATGACGTGGTTCGTCCTCAAGATGACCTCTACCGTCACGTCAATGGCAAGTGGGAAGAGCGCACCCCTATTCCTTCGGACAAGGCACGTTACGGTTCCTTCCACATCCTCGCTGAAGAAGCTGAGAAGGCCGTCCGCGACATCATTATCGAAGGCCAGAACGCGGCAGAAGGCACACAGCAGCGCACCGTGGGGGATCTGTATTCCAGTTTTATGGACACGGAGCTGATCGAGTCTCTTGGCGTTGCTCCTATCGAGTCTCAGCTTGCATTCGCGGGTAATGTCGCAACGATCTCTCAGCTTCTCGACACCGTCGCTCGTCTCGAGCGCCACGGTGTCGGCGGGTTCATGGAACTCTTTGTCGACAACGACCCCGGCAATCCTGAGCGCTACTTGGTCTTCACAGAGCAGGGTGGTCTGAACCTTCCAGATGAGAGCTACTACCGCGAAGAGAAGTTCGCTTCTGCACGCGAAGCTTATGTCGGCCACATTCAACGCATGTTTGAACTCACTGCCGAACACTTGCCCACCACCGCAGGTCTCGACAACGCAGCTGTGCGAGCACAGCGCGTGTTTGATCTCGAGACCGCGCTCGCCGCAGCGCACTGGGACAACGTGAAAACACGAGACTCGGTTGCCACCTATAACCCACTGACCTGGGCTGAGGTGAAGGGACTTGTTGCCTCTGGTGCACGCGGTGCTATTGACCTGGAAGCTGTTGTGGGATCAGACCCCAACGAACACGTTGCTGATCTGGACATCTGGCTCACTGCCCTCGAAGCACCTTCCGGTGCCCTCGACACCGTCGTTGTTCGCGAGCCCAGTTTCCTTGAAGGACTCGGTGCTTTGCTCATTCAGGAACACCTCGAGGCCTGGCGTGACTGGCTCAGTTGGAACATCATTCACTCGGCAGCACCGTTCCTTCCCGCCGCCTTTGTTTCAGAGAACTTTGACTTCTATGGTCGAACCCTCACCGGAACACCCGAGCAGCGCGAGCGCTGGAAGCGCGGCGTCTCACTGGTCGAAGGCTCCATGGGTGAAGCAGTGGGCCGCGTGTATGTGGAGCGACACTTCCCCGAGCGCGCTAAGGCTGAGATGGATGTTCTCGTAGCCAACCTGATCGAGGCCTACCGCGAATCCATTACCAACTTGGACTGGATGAGCGAAGAGACCCGTGGTCGGGCACTGCAGAAGCTCGACAAGTTCACTCCCAAGGTCGGTTACCCGGTCAAGTGGCGCGACTATTCAGCTCTCGTTGTTAGCCCCAACGATTTGGTTGGCAACATGCGCCGCGTTGCTGAGTTCGAGTTTGCTCGTGAGCTCGGCAAGATTGGAAAGCCCATCGACCGTGACGAGTGGTTCATGACGCCCCAAACTGTCAACGCGTATTACAACCCTGGCTTTAACGAAATCGTTTTCCCCGCCGCAATTCTGCAACCACCCTTCTTCCACCCCGACTGGGATGACGCTGCCAACTACGGCTCCATCGGAGCCGTCATTGGTCACGAAATTGGCCACGGATTTGATGACCAAGGCTCGCGCTTTGACGGTGATGGCCTGCTCACCGACTGGTGGACTGATGCGGACCGCGAAGCTTTCGAGAAGCGCACAAAGTCATTGATTGACCAATACAACGCACTCTCCCCCAAGCAGGTGCCCGGACACTTTGTGAACGGCGAGCTCACCATTGGTGAGAACATCGGCGATCTGGGCGGTCTGGCTATTGCCTGGAAGGCATATGCCATTTCTCTCAAGGGTGAAGAACCACCTGTGATTGATGGGCTCACTGGCGCACAACGCTTCTTCCTGAGCTGGGCACAGTCCTGGCAGCAGAAGGGTCGTGATGAAGAAGTGATCCGTTTGCTTGCTATTGACCCCCACTCACCCAACGAATTCCGTTGCAACCAAATCATCCGCAACATCGATGCGTTCTATGACGCATTCGATGTCCAACCCTCCGATGACCACTGGCTCGACGCCGACAAGCGCGTCAGCATCTGGTAGTCCTCGGTAAGATTGCTCGTTATGGCCCCCAGCACTCGTCTTGATTCAGTTATCGCTCTAGCTCAGCACCGCGGCTTTGTTTTCCAAGCCGGTGAGATCTATGGCGGATCCCGTTCTGCATGGGACTATGGCCCCTTGGGCGTTGCCCTCAAAGAGAACATCAAGAAGCAGTGGTGGAACTTCATGGTTCAGCGCCGCGACGATGTTGTCGGCCTGGACTCCTCGGTCATTCTTCCTCGCAAGGTGTGGGAAGCATCCGGTCACGTTGAGGTGTTCTCTGATCCACTGGTCGAGTGCACCAGCTGCCACAAGCGTCACCGTGAAGATCACCTGATTGAAGCTTTTGAAGAGCGCAAGGGCCGCGCCCCTGAGGGTGGGCTTGCGGGCGTTCCTTGCCCTGACTGTGGTGTGCGCGGAGCGTGGACAGAACCCAAGCCTTTCTCCGGTCTCCTTAAGACCTACCTTGGCCCCGTAGCTGAAGAAGCAGGGATGCACTACCTGCGCCCCGAGACCGCGCAGGGCATCTTTGTGAACTTTGCCAACGTGCTGCAGGCAGCACGCATGAAGCCTCCTTTTGGTATCGGCCAGATCGGGAAGAGCTTCCGTAACGAAATCACCCCCGGAAACTTCATTTTCCGCACGCGTGAGTTCGAACAGATGGAGATGGAATTCTTCGTCGAACCCGGCACGGATGAAGAGTGGCACCAGTACTGGATCGACCAGCGCTTCGCCTGGTATGTCGACCTCGGTATTGACCCCGAGAACCTGCGTCTCTACGAGCACGCCAAGGAAAAGCTTTCCCACTATTCCAAGCGCACCGTGGACATTGAGTACAAGTTCGGTTTTGCTAGCGGTGAATTCGGTGAGCTTGAAGGTATTGCGAACCGCACCGACTTTGACCTCAAGACCCACTCGGAGCACTCCGGCAAGGATCTCTCTTACTTCGACCAGAACAAGAACGAGCGGTGGACTCCCTACGTCATCGAACCTGCGGCTGGTCTGACTCGATCCCTGATGGCTTTCCTTGTTGACGCTTATGTAGAGGAAGAAGTTGAGAATGCCAAGGGTGGCACGGATAAGCGCACCGTCTTGAAGCTTGACCCACGCCTCGCTCCCATTAAGGCAGCTGTTCTTCCCCTGTCTCGTAACGAGCAGCTCTCGCCCATGGCGAAGGAGCTGGCTTCTGAACTGCGCGCATCCTGGAACATCGACTTCGATGACTCGGGTGCTATCGGTCGTCGTTACCGTCGTCAGGATGAGATCGGCACACCTTTCTGCATCACCGTTGACTTTGAATCCCTCGAGGACAAGGCAGTGACTGTGCGTCACCGCGACACCATGGCCCAGGAACGTATCCTCATCGAGGACCTGCACATGTATCTCGCACTTGCCCTCAAGGGTGCATAACCAGAGGCGATAAGCATGGCCGCCGCAAAGTCAGCACACCGCTGTGATGTGTTGGCTATTGGCAGCGATCTTGCAGTTTTTGTAGCGGCGTTGGATTGCGCCCGGATCGGACTCAAGGTTGAAGTCTGGATTCCAAAAGATCAAGAAAACCAGAGACCCGCAAGCTTTTCCCACCGCGGCGGAGTGGTTGTCGCGATCTTGGATGAACTGGGTGTCCCCTATGAGATTGCTATTCCCGCCGCAGGCGAGGAAGAGATCTGCGGCATTCCGGGGAACCCGTTCTCACTTCGCGTGCGAAAGACTCTGGGCTGGAGAGGTGCATGGCGAGTGTATCTCGACCGCATCAAGCCGGTCCTCACTATTGGTACTGAGCGAAATCTAGCCAAGCTTGTCCGATCGCGTTTGGGTGATGCGGCACTTGAGAAGCTGGTAAACCCTGTTGTGCTTGAGCGTTATGGGCTTTCCGCAGAAGACCTCACAGTAGATGCTGTGATACCTGGGATTTCTCAGGGGATGACCCGAGGCGGTTCGTTGAGTAACGGCATTCTGGAACTCATGGCAGAAGATGTTCGTGCTGTGCAACGAGTAATTGTTCCGGGTGGACTCCAGGCAATCACTGATGCAGCAGTGGCCAAGCTCGAATATTTCTCAGCCACAGTGACTCGGGTGGCCGATCCCTGCAAAAAGCTCGCTACCGGATGGAAGAGAGCAGGGGTTATTCTTGCTGATTTCGGTGAGGTCGAACTTCCTGAGGGCATCGACATTGACCGCGTGACAGAAGTGGGAATTTCCTCTGAAAACCCCGGTTTAGAACGAGCAATTCCTGCCTCGCAGAATGCAGCCTTGAGCATGCGCAGGCTCCTTCTGAGCGACCCTGAAAAACCTCCCGTTGGGACTCTCAGCTTCGAGGGCTAGGCTGGTTAAGCAACATATGCGATTTTTGACATATTGAACGGAAGAAATCATGAGAGGCAAGTTCCTTTTCATTGTGGGTCTAGCTATTGGCTACGTCTTTGGTACTCGTGCTGGACGTAAGCGTTACGAGCAGATCAAGTCTGCAGCTCAGAACATCTGGGAGTCGGAGCCCGTTCAGTGGTCGGTCAAGCAGGCACAGGATGCCGTAGGCGATGTTGCTGAAGAAGCCATCACTGCCGCTAAGCGCGTCATTCACCAGGTCACCGGTGACAAGCCAGCTGCTAAGAAGGCACCTGCCAAAAAGCCAGCGTCGAAGACTGCCGCAAAGCCGGCAGCTTCTGCAACGAAGCCTGTTGCTCCTCGACCTGCAGCTGAGCCTGTAGCAAAGACTGCACCTAAGCCCGCTGCGAAGTAATCATGGCTTCCTCTTCCCCCACTCCTGAGAAGGAGAACACAGAGCGTTCGCTCTTTGGTCTGCTGCGCGACCTTCCCGGTTTGCTGATGGACTTGGTACGTGCAGAGTTTGAACAACTCAAGCGCGAGATGGCTCGCAAGCTCAAGAACCTGGGCGTGGGCGCAATCCTGATTGTGATTGCATTGACTCTTCTCAGCTTCCTCAGCTTCACTCTGCTGCTGGCTGGCATTTTTGCGC
>JBEGUL010000053.1:0-9228 GCA_041178865.1 Actinomycetota bacterium
GGTCAGGGTTCCAGACTTGGAAACCAGACCGATGGGGCCCTTACCGGTGATGTTGGCTGGGGTAATACCAACCAGTGCTTCACCGGGGGTGATGATGCCGGGGCAGTTAGGACCAATGATGCGGGTCTTGCCACCCTTTTCCTTGGCGTATGCCCAGAACTCAGCAGAGTCCTGAACGGGGATACCTTCGGTGATGACAACGAGCAGAGGAATCTCTGCATCGATTGCTTCGATGACGGCGTCCTTGGAGAACGCAGGAGGAACGAAGGCGATCGAAACATCAGCACCGGTTGCTGCCATTGCTTCTGCAACGGTTGCGAATACGGGCAGTTCCACGTCGCCGTGGGTGACGGTGGTGCCCGCCTTGCGAGCGTTCACACCACCAACAACGTTGGTCCCTGCAGCGAGCATACGGGCGGTGTGCTTGGAGCCTTCACCACCGGTGATGCCCTGCACGATGACCTTGGAGTCTTTGTTCAGAAAGATTGACATTTCTTATCCTTGAATATTCGTGAGGGCTTAGCGGGCAGCGAGTTCAGCGGCCTTGTCGGCGCCGTCATCCATGCTGTCTGCGATGGTTACGAGTGGGTGGTTAGCCTCGGCGAGGATACGACGACCCTCGTCGACGTTGTTGCCGTCAAGGCGAACAACCAGTGGCTTGTTAGCAGCGGAACCAAGGGTTGCCAGTGCCTGGACGATACCGTTCGCCACAGCGTCACAAGCGGTGATGCCACCGAAGACGTTGACGAAGACGCTCTTGACCTGGGCGTCACCGAGGATGACGTCGAGACCAGCAGCCATGACCTCAGCAGAAGCTCCACCACCGATGTCGAGGAAGTTAGCGGGCTTGACCCCACCGTGGTTTTCACCAGCGTAAGCAACAACGTCGAGGGTGCTCATCACGAGACCTGCACCGTTACCGATGATGCCAACTTCACCGTCAAGCTTGACGTAGTTGAGGTCTGCAGCCTTAGCCTTGGCCTCGAGAGGGTCAGCAGCTGCCTTGTCTTCGAGTGCAGCGTGGTTCTCGTGACGGAACTCAGCGTTCTCGTCGAGTGAGACCTTGCCGTCGAGGGCGATAACGTCGCCTTCTTCGGTGAGAACCAGTGGGTTGACCTCAACCAAGGTTGCGTCTTCGCCGGTGTAGACCTCATAGAGCTTCACGAAGACAGGAGCAACCTTGTCCACGAGCTCTGCGGGGAACTTGGCTGCAACAGCAATGCGCTTAGCTTCTGCCAGGTCGATGCCCTTGATGGGGTTGACCTCGATGCGAGCAAGAGCTTCGGGACGCTCAACAGCGAGCTGCTCAATCTCCATGCCACCTTCGTAGGAAGTCAGCGAGAGGTAGGAGCGGTTTGCACGGTCCAGCAGTACGGAGAAGTAGAACTCTTCAGCAATGCGAGCACCAGCGGCAACCATGACGCGCTTGACGACGTGGCCCTTGATGTCGAGACCAAGAATGGCCTTTGCTGCTTCTTCAGCTTCCTCAGGGGTCTTAGCGACCTTGACGCCGCCAGCCTTACCGCGGCCGCCAACCTTGACCTGAGCCTTGACGACGACAACGCCGCCTAGCTTTTCTGCTGCAGCACGAGCTTCAGCAGGGGTGTCTGCGATGATGCCAGCGAGCACGGGAACACCGTAGCTCTCGAATAGGTCCCTGGCTTGGTATTCGTAAAGATCCACGTGATGTCCTAATCCGCGTTGAGCGATAAAGAGGGGTAGGTAAATAAATCTGAATAGTTAAAAGTAACTTGATATCAAGATAAATTGACTGGTTCGACTTTACCGGTTTTTTTCACGGATTACACCTCTTATCTAGGCATGGCTTACCTAAGTGGCGTGGACGGGAGTTAACTGCGAAAGTAGAGCTATGCCTGAAACAGTCCACGCACAAGGTTTTGAACCCCACGACGCCGCCTCCAACAGCAAGTTGAACTGGCTCCGTGCCGGCGTTCTGGGCGCAAACGACGGCATTGTCTCCATCGCCGCCCTGATGGTCGGTGTTGCCGCGGCAACCACAGATCCAGCAGCCCTGCTGCTGACCGGCGTCGCCGGTCTGTCCGCAGGCGCCATCTCGATGGCTCTGGGTGAATATGTTTCTGTTTCCAGCCAGCGTGACTCTGAGAAGGCATGGATTAATAAGGAACGTCGCGAACTCGAAGAATTCCCTGAGGAAGAGCTCGAAGAACTCGTTGCTCTCTATGAAGCACAAGGCCTCAAGCCTGAGACTGCACGTCAGGTTGCCGTGGAGATGACCGAGGTGGATGCCCTCAAGACCCACCTCGACATTGAGCTTGGTATCAACCAAGAAGAACTCACCAACCCCGTTGCAGCTGCCATCTCTTCCGCTATCTCCTTCTTTGCTGGTGCCATCTTGCCTCTTCTGGCAGTTTTGCTCGTTCCCGGAGCTGCAAAGATTCCTGCCACTGTTGCTGCCTCGCTCATTGCTTTGGCACTCACCGGTGGCGTGGGCGCATTCATCGGTGGAGCACCTGTCCCCCGCGCAATCCTGCGCGTAACCATTGGTGGTGCGGCAGCACTAGCCGTGACCTATTTCATTGGTTCGCTGCTGGGCGGCGGTACAGCGCTCTAGATTTTTACACCTAGATAGCTAAGTGTAAAAATTACACTCTGATTTTTACACTTAGCAAGCTAGAGCTTCTCAATCGGAGCGATCTTGATCAGGAGCTTCTTAGCCCCAGCAGAATCAAACTTCACGTGGGCAACGCGCTTGGCACCTTCACCGGTGACCTGGTTCACGGTTCCTTCACCAAAGTCGGCGTGAGAAATACGGTCACCTGCCACTAGTTCTAGGTCACCGTTGTCACGAATCTTGTTCGTGACGCGGTTTGCCCATTCCGTCTTGGGTTTAGGTGTTGCCTCAAGAGAATTCCAGCCACCTTCGGTGGAACCCCAACCACCCAGTTCACTCGAGCCAAAGCCACCGTCATAGCGAGAACCACGCGCATTCAATGCGCGGGACTGGTAACCATCGCGGCCGTTGACAGAGCCAGGTGACTGGCGCCATTCGATCAGCTCAGAGGGAATCTCTTGCAGATATCTCGAGGGCATCGCCACGTTGGTCTGACCAAACTGCGCACGGCTCATGGCTAGAGAGAGGAACAGTCTCTTCCGAGCACGGGTAATGCCCACATAGAACAGGCGACGCTCTTCGGCAGGACCACCCGGTTCTCCGGCAGACATGCGGTGAGGAAGTAGCTCTTCCTCCACACCCGTAATGAACACGGCGTTGTATTCCAGACCCTTAGCGGTGTGGAGGGTCATCAGCGAGACCGTTCCACTGGCGTCATCGAGTTCATCCGCAGCAGCAACGAGAGAAACTTCGGTGAGGAAGTCAATCAGCGTGCCACCAGGGTTGTTCTTGTCGAATTCCTTGGTCACCGCCAAGAGTTCTTCCACGTTCTCGGCACGGGCTTCATCTTGAGGGTCACGGGTTGCACGCAGTTGATCCACATACCCGGTCTCTTCGAGAATCCTGGTGAGCACGTCACCGACAGGACCAGACTCCGCCAATGCTGTGGCCTCATCAATGAGGCCTGACAGCTTGGCGATCGCACCAGAAACCTTAGGACCTAAACCTAGAGAGTCAGCAGAGCGCAGTGCTTCGCGCAGCGTGATCTGATTCGTGTCGGCATAATTCTGCAGGCCTGTTTCCGTGGCAGGACCAATACCGCGCTTGGGAACGTTCAAGATTCTGCGCACGGCTAAAGAAT
Organism: Actinomycetota bacterium; assembly: GCA_041178865.1. GTDB lineage: Bacteria > Actinomycetota > Actinomycetes > Actinomycetales > Microbacteriaceae > Aurantimicrobium. Next base: position 3,735 of record JBEGUL010000053.1, read on the forward strand.
CAGCAGAGTTGGCAATAGTGACGAGGTAGCCCAGGATGTCTTTGATTTCCGCACGCTCATAGAACTTGGTGCCACCAAGAATTCGGTAGGGCACCGCAGAGCGGATAAAGATTTCTTCCAACGCACGGGTCTGAGAGTTGGTGCGATAGAACACTGCCATCTCGTTGTAACCCATGCCCGCCCCATGGAGGGTGCTGATCTCGTCCACCACGAACTGAGCTTCATCGTGTGCAGAGTAACCGGTGAAGCCCACAATGAGCTCACCGTCTCCCACATCACTCCAGAGCTTCTTGTCCTTGCGGTCAAAGTTGTTGGAGATCACCGCATTAGCGGCAGAAAGAATGGTCTGTGTTGAGCGGTAGTTCTGCTCCAGCATCACCACGTGAGCACCCTTGAAGTCGCGCTCAAACTCAGCAATGTTGCGCATGTCAGCACCGCGGAAGGCATAGATGGACTGGTCGGAGTCACCGACCACGGTCAGTGATCCGCCAGGCATGCCATCTGCGGTCTCTCTGGTGAGCTCGTGGATGAGCGCATACTGAGCGTGGTTCGTGTCCTGGTACTCATCCACCAAGACATGACGGAACTGCTTGCGGTAGTGGTCAGCCACGTGAGGGAACGCACGGAATAAGAACACCGTTTGAGCAATGAGGTCATCGAAGTCGAACGCATTAGCTGCTTGTAATGCTCGGGTATATCCGCGGAACACTTCGAGGAACTTTTGTTCGGTTGGGTCGTTGAGGTTGGCATTGCGTGAGTAGCTATCCACGTCCGAGAGCTCGTTCTTCAAACGTGAAATCTTGCCAGCAACACCAGAGACAGAAAGCCCATAGGTGTCTGCTTCGTATTCCTTGATCAAACGCTTGATCAGGGTGCGAGAGTCGTGGGAGTCATAGATGGTGAATGACTTGGTAAAACCAAAGTTCTCTGCCTCGCGGCGCAGAATGCGCACGCAGGATGAGTGGAATGTGGAGATCCACATTCCCTCGGTGGCGACGCCGAGCATCTTCTCTGCGCGTTCGCGCATTTCAGCTGCTGCTTTGTTCGTGAAGGTAATGGCCAAGATTTGGCTTGGCCATGCTTCGCGGTTACGAATGAGAGAAGCAATACGGCGGGTGAGCACGCTCGTTTTACCCGAGCCAGCACCGGCAACAATGAGCAATGCCGGGCCCCGGTATTGCACAGCTTCTAGCTGTTGGGGGTTCAGACCATCCAGTAATGGATCGGCAGAAGAAAGCTCACTCATAGCCCGTCAAGTCTACGGGCGTGTACGGACAGCCAAGTCGGGGAAGTCAGAGAATGCCCCGTTCACACCCAGTCCCCAAAGTGCTTGGAAGAACTCAGTCCAATTACCTTGCTGGGTAGGGTCCTCCGAGCTGCGGAAACTCAAGGGCAGGAACTCGTTCTCTGCTCGCATCGTCCAGGTGACAATGTTCAACCCCAGCTGCTGAGCTCGTGCAACTTTCTCTTTCGCTGCCTCAAAAGTTTCAGGGGTGCCGTCCCAGATCAGCGACCATGCCACCGCAATACCGTCAAGACGACCCACAAACGCTTCAAAGCCTGCTTCAGAGAATTCGTCTTCATTACTAATGGGTGGCACGCCTTCAGAGCGTGCCCACACCAATTCATCAAAGGCAGTGTGCTGGCGGTCCATGATGTACCAGTGCTGTGCACCAATCTGCAGCTCACGGAGCCGGACAATGATGCTCTTTTCAAAGCTCTCCATGACTAAGCGGTGATCATCCGTGCGCCAACCGGCAAGGAACAAATCCTGTGTCAGGGCTGCTTCGAAGCTAAAGCCTTCCCCCGCGAAGTAGGTGGGGTGTTTGATCTCCACCACCAGGGTGAAGTCACTTCCTGCTTCATCTGCGATTTCCAGCAGATCAATAAAGCGCAAAATGGGATGCTTCCCATTTTCAGCAGCATTGCCGGGACGCAGTTCCGGCAGGCGCTCTGTACACGTCAAGGTGGAAAGCTCAGCCCAAGTGAAGTCTTCGGTAAACCAGCCGGTGAGTTCTTCACCGTCGACCACCTTGGTGGTCAGACGGTCAGAGAACTCTGGCCGGCTTGCCACATCTGTGGTGCCCGAAATTTCGTTTTCATGGCGAATAACAAGAACGCCATCTTTCGAGAACACCAGATCAGGTTCAATAGCGTCAGCACCCTGACTTATCGCTGTCAGATACGCAGCACGAGTGTGTTCGGGATGATAGCCACTGGCTCCACGGTGAGCGATGACCTGGGGGCGGGCTGTCATTGTTTTAGCCTATCCATCGCAACTTGAGATAAACACAGCGAATTCTCAAGAAACACAGGGGTAGCACTCGGTATCGTGGAGGTAGCGCTTCACGGCGCCTTACTTCCTGAAAGGAACTGACAACCATCATGGCTGTTAACAACCCCGCCTTCACCGGCCAAAAGGCTTTCTCGCCTAACGCAACGGCAGAAGAGCTCCAAGCTCTCTATGACGCACCGTCAGCCAACCGCGTTCCAGAACGCGCAATGACCTATGAAGACACCATTGCGAAGTCCTTCATTTCTTTCGTCGTACTCCTGGTTGGCGCAGCTGCCGGCTGGATGATCACCAGCATGAACCCAGGCCTCGGCATGGGCATGATTACCATTGCTGGAATTGGTGCATTCGTTCTTGCTATGGTCAACATCTTCAAGAAGGAGCCAGTGCCCGCACTGATCCTTGCTTATGCCGCACTTGAGGGTGTTCTCCTCGGTGGTATCTCCCTCGTCTTCGATGCACAGTGGAGCGGCATCGTTGCCCAGGCCGTTGTTGCCACCATCGTGGTCGTCGGTGTCACCCTGGCCCTCTTTGCTAACGGCAAGATTCGTGCTTCGGCTCGTGCAACCAAGATCTTCTTCATCGCGATCATTGCGTACCTGGTCTTCTCGGTTGTCAGCCTGCTGATGTCGGCCTTCGGTGCCACCAGTGGCACCTTCGGTCTCAACAGCGTTGAGATCTTTGGTATCCCTCTGGGTCTGATCATTGGCCCATTGGTTATCCTGCTTGCTGCCTACTCACTCGTACTGGACTTCGACATGGTTCAGCGCGGTGTTCAGAACAAGGCACCTGCCAAGTTCGCATGGACCGGTGCCTTCAGCATCATGGTCACTGTGGTCTGGCTCTACATGCAGATTCTGCAGTTCCTGGCTATCGCCCGCGACTAGTCACAAGAACCAATAACTATGGCCTCCCCATCGGGGAGGCCATAGTTGTTTAGCGAGAAACAATTACGAGTTCTGCTGCTTCCTGCGTGCGATCACTAGAGAAACACCTGCAACCAGTGCTGCCAGAGCACCCGCTAGTGGGGCAAAGCTCTTGGAGGTTCCGGTGTCAGCGAGAACAGTGTTCTGAGCCAAGGTAGTGAATGACTGGGCAGTAGTACCGGCATAGCCGACAACAGCACGACCGGGACCACCGTTAGCGACAGCATTAGCCACGATGTCAGCAGTCAGATACACCGGACGAACATCAACGGTGTACGACGTAGACAAAGACAACGAACTAATGGTTGCCGTCTTTGTTGAACTACCGGAGGTAGTCAACGTGTTCCATGACGTTCCACCGTTGAGTGAGTACTGGTATCCCGTAACAGGAGTTCCGTTATCTATTGCAGCGGGGAAGGACAACGCTGCAGAAGTTCCGTTAGGAGTCACAGTCACAGCGGAAATTGCACTGGGAACGGGGCACGCTGCATAGGCAAGGCCTGCATAGCCAGTAGCTACGGCGTTGTAGCTACCGCTGGAGTTGATGTTGATCCCCGCTGCACCTGAGTTGGAGTAGTTAGAACCACCACCACCAGAAGCACCTGCTGTACCACCCTGGCCACCGTTCCAACCACCGCCACCGCCGCCACCGCCGTTGGGGTTAGAGCCACCAGTTCTGTATACGTTCAACGCGTTTTGACCCACAGCAGAGGTCTGAGCGCCAATGGCGCCACCCTGTGCTGTATTGATGGAGAACAAGTTTGTGCCGTTTTCACCAGCACCGTTAGTGCCACCACCACCAGCACCACCGCGGCCATTACCTTGCTGGTTATTTCCAGCACCACCGCCGCCACCACCAACAGCAATAGTTGTTCCATTCAGAATGAAACCAGAGGCAGCACCACCGCCGTAACCGAGGTCAGAACCTGCGGTCAAACCATTACCGCCAGCGGCATATCCACCAAGACCACCGGCGCTACCGCTAGCGGGAGCACCCGTCTTCAGCACGACGGATTGACCAGCAGCTAATGTAAGGGAGCCAATAACTTGTCCTGGGTAAGACAGTGCCCCAATCGAAAGCCCGTCTCCACCACTTCCGCGGACAATGAAGCTACCCGAGCACACCCCAGCAGGCACAGTTCCTGTCACGTCTGGCACGGCAGCCGCAGTCTGGGCTTCTCCCACCAAGTCAGGTGAGAAGGGTGGCGCGGCCTGAGCCGAAGAAGCTAGAGATACTGCCCCCGCAGTAGCAATCGTGGTGAACACAACACCAGCACGAATAAAGGGACGCATGTCTGCCTTTCGAAGGGAAAAGATACTCTGACAAGAGTAAGTGAAATACCCTCCAAAACCCCTGAAGAAGTAGATATTCCTATACTGAGTGCATGAACATCGTCACCATTGCTGCACTGCTCCAAGCACTCATTGCTATCGGCGTTGCGATCTTCCAGATAGCGCTCATTGCCGGAGCGCCCTGGGGCGAATACACCATGGGTGGACAGCACCCCGGCAAGCTACCTGGACAGTTCCGGGTCACCGCAGCAGTGTCCGCGATCATCATGGTTGCCCAGTCAGGTCACTACCTCGCACAAGCAGGCATCTTGAGCCCAGCTCTGAGTCCAGGTCAGAACGCCATAGTGAACTGGTTCTGGTTTGGCTTTGCTGTTCTGGGATTGATTGTGAACAGCATTAGCCGCAGTAAGAAGGAAAGAAACCTCTGGGTTCCTGTCCTGCTGGTGAGTGCTGCTGCAACGTTGGTTGTAGCACTGAACGTTTAGATTTTAAGGAACGTGCCAGAGGCCATTTTCATTACAACCCCATTGTTGCCATGGATACTGCGCCCAGAATGCCGTGACCTCTGCACTTGTTCTATCTGATTCAGCCTGTGCTTGCTGATACCTTGCTGTGTCTTCAGCCGACCAAGGATTATTCCCATAGGTCGCTTGTAACTCATTTTGAATTGAAGTTAGTGCCTGCCAAGAGGCAGTATGTGCTGCGCCGACACGAACTGAGCCTGCAGACATTTGTTCCATAAGGGCTTGACATGCCCTTTGAGCTTCAGTCCAGTTCGGTCCCGGGAGAGAATAACCACTTCCATTTCGGTTAAGCCCATTTCCACCAGTGTTGGATTCTTCTTCTATTGGGGATTCTGTGAGATCAGGATTTGCTGATTCGTTCGGAAAAGGAGTGGAAGTTAGCAACAAGGCATTTGTGGGTTCTCCGCTCGGTAGGGAACCATCAAAATTTGTAGAACTTTGACCATCTGCAAAAGCGC
>JBEGUL010000054.1:0-4462 GCA_041178865.1 Actinomycetota bacterium
CGGTCACAACGCCATCGGCGGCGGTCATGAAGTCAGATACACGCGAGTCGGCTGCATCCCTGGCACGCAGTGCAGACGCCGTTTGATCTTGCGATTGCTGTGGAAGTTCCGCAGACCGCCTAGCCATTCTAGCTTCTTCACTCGCAGTGAGAAGGATTCGTGCTGGCGCATCGGAGGCAACAACAGTCGTGATGTCGCGTCCCTCGGCAATAATTCCGGGTTTGTCAGTGGTGGCCATGATGTGACGAAAGAGGTCTCCTAAGTACTGGCGAACCACAGGAATCTTGGCAACTTTGCTCACAACATCAGTAATTCGAACCTCGCGAATAGCTTCAGTAATGTCCTGTTCATTGACACGGACAAAGTATTCCTCAGGGTTGGTGCTGATTTCGTAGCCGAACTCGTTGAGAGACTCGACGACAGCTGCCTCATCAGTTGGGTCCACAGTTTCATTGAGAACATGCCAGGCCACAGCGCGGTATGCAGCACCGGTATCCAGATAGGCAAATCCCAGCTTGCGCGCAGCAGCTTTCGAAACAGAAGACTTTCCGCTTCCTGCGGGCCCATCAATGGCCACAACAATGGGGGTGCTCATTAGGCCACTCTCCAGTTTCGTTTTTCAAGTTCGCTCACGAGGGTGTCACGCACTTCGGGGACAACCGAGAACTCGACCATTCCCATTTGTGCGCCTTCAGCATGCTCGAGGCGGAGATCTTCCAAGTTGATGTTGAGTTCACCGAGTTCAGTCAACAATTGCGCCAATTGTCCCGGGCGGTCATCGATCAACACAACAATCTGTGCGTAACGCTTGTTTTGTCCGTGCTTACCAGGCAGGCGGGACACTCCCGCATTACCGGCTGCCATTTCTTCAGCAATAACCTTGCGAGCCCCAGGAGCATTCACATCACGTAAAGCATCAGTAACACTCTGTAGGTCCTTCTGGAGGTTCTCCAGTACTCCCAGGATGGAATCCTTGTTTGCGCCCAGAATCTGAATCCACAGCTCAGGCGAGCTGGCAGCAATACGTGTCACATCACGAACACCCTGGCCAGCAAGGCGCACTGCGTCATCAGAAGCACCCTCAAGCTGCTTCGCCATCAGACTCGAAACAATCTGAGGAACGTGAGAAACCAAGCCCACAGCTTGATCGTGGGCTTCAGGGGTCATTTCGATAGGCACTGCACCCAGGTCGAGGACAAGATCCTCCACAAGTGCCAGCGCCCACGCAGGAGTGTCTTCATCACGGCAAACAACCCAGGGGCGACCAATAAACAGGTCGCCACGGGCAGAAATAGCTCCGCCGCGTTCACGGCCAGCCAAGGGGTGTCCGCCCACGTAGTGGGTGATGTCCACGCCACGAGCCTGCAACTGGTGAAGCGGTGATAGCTTCACGCTGGCCACATCAGTCACCACAGCATCAGGGAAAGCTGTGAGCTCTGCCTCAATAACATCAGCGGTGACATCTGGTGGCACGCAGACAACAATGATTTTGGGCTGGTCATCGACATGTGCTGGGCGACCTGCGCCTAAGTCAGAAGCCAGGTGGACGGAGCTGGGTGATGAGTCGGCGAGCGCAACGTCAATCCCCAGCGAGCGCAGCGCAAGGCCGATACTGGCACCTAGAAGACCAGTTCCGACGATACGTACTTGTGCATCAAGGCGCACGGCGTTGGTATCTGACATTAGTTGTCTTCTCCTTCGCCCATATCGTCGTTGTCAATCTCGGTGTATTCGGGTAATTCTTCAGTGTTGGAACGTGAGAGCTTGAGCACTGCCCCGAGTTCAACTTTAGTAAGGTCCCTCATGTGGCCGGCAGGAAGGGTGCCGAGGTTCAATGGCCCAAATGCGCGGCGTACGAGCTCAACTATGGGGTGACCGACCTCTTTGAGCATGCGGCGAACAATACGATTACGCCCCGAGTGGAGCGTGATCTCCACGATGGAAGAGTCCCCGTTGTTCGAAGCAGACAACAAGCGTGCTTTATCTGCCTGGATGAAGCCGTCACTGAGCTCAAAGCCTGTGGTCAGCTTGGAGAGGGTCTGTGGAGTTACCTTGCCGCGAACCTTGGCTATATAGGTCTTGTGTACGCCAAAGGAAGGATGAGCCAGAACGTGGGCGAGATCCCCATCGTTCGTCAGAATCAGAAGACCACTGGTGTCCTGGTCCAGACGACCCACATAAAACAGGCGTTCTTCGTAGTCACGTGTGAAATCGGAGAGATCTGGACGTCCACGGTCATCTGCCATAGAGCTCACTACGCCGACAGGCTTATTCAAGATCAAGTATCGCTTCGAGGTGTCTACCTGGACGGGAACACCATCCACTGTCACTTCATCTACCTCTGGGTCAACTCGTAACCCAGGTTCACTTACTAACTGTCCATTGACCGCCACACGGCCCTGGGCAATCATGTTCTCTGCTACCCGGCGTGAGGCAACACCAGCGGCAGCCATCACTTTCTGGATACGGATACCTTCTGGTGCTGCAGCAGCGTCCCAATCCTCAATCGGAGGACGGTCAGCGTTCTTCAGCCCTTCGGGAAGTGGATCCCCGCTACGAAGCGTCGACATCGAAGCCTTCCTGACCATCAGGCAACAGTGGTGAAATCAGAGGCAGCTCATCTAACGTGTTGATTCCCAGCTGCTGCAAGAGCAGATCACTGGTGCCATAGAGGATCGCACCTGTTTCTGCATCGCTGGATACTTCCGTAATGAGTCCGCGGCTGAGGAGTGTGCGCACAACCGAGTCCACATTCACAGCACGAATCTGGGCAATTTGACCACGGCTAATGGGCTGCTTGTATGCAATGACAGCGAGAGTCTCCAGCGCTGCCTGGGACAGCTTGGTGGGGTTCTGGGTGAGAACGAAGTCTGCGACGACGTGGTCGTAACTTTCACGCACGTAGAGGCGCCAACCTCCACCAACCTCACGCAGTTCAAAACCGCGTTCGACTCCCCCATTGGCGCCGTTGTAATCATTGACTAGGTTCTCAATTGCCTGCTTGACAGCCTTCACGGGAACGCTCATCGCAGTGGCGATAGAAATCATGGATTGGGGTTCATCCGCAATCATGAGAATCGCTTCGATGGCACGCTCTACATCCACTACGGACACGTGCTCGGCAACAGTGGCCTCCACAATGTCATCGACGGTCACGTCGACTGCCACTTCTTCGACAGTTTCTTCATTAGCGGTCATAGTCAGCCCCCAAGTTGGCGAGGTTCTCATCGGACCAGTTGGTGGCGGTCCATTCGATTGTCAGATCTCCCAGGGGTTCATCCTGGGCAAAAGTAATTGCAGCATGGCGGTAGAGCTCCAGCACGGCAAGGAACCTCGCCACGATCACACCGGCAACAGCTGCATCAGCCACGAGTTCACGGAACGTCATGGGCTTACCAGAGCGCAACTTAGTGACCACCGTGGCTGCTTGCTCACGAATACTCACCAGAGGAGCATGCAAGTGGTCGAGTCCCACCACGGGGATCTCACGCGGCGCCATGGCCAGCATGGCCAACGCCGCGAAGTCGTCAACGCTGGTATTCCAAATCAGCTCGGGAACCTGCTTGCGGAATCGATCTTCTAGACGAACTGTGCGCATGTGGCGGGTGGATTCTGCGTCTAGGTTCTCACTGAACCACTTCGCCACGTCCTTGAAGGCACGGTATTGCAACAGTCGAGCGAATAGTAAGTCACGGGCCTCGAACATTGCGGCGTCTTCCGCGTCCACCACTTCACCCTGTGGCAGCAGCCCAGCAACCTTGAGGTCCAGCAGGGTTGCTGCGATAACCAGGAACTCAGTAGCTGCGTCGAGTTCTTTATCCAGATCAAGTGTCTTGAGGTACTGGATGAATTCGTCGGTTACGACACTGAGGGAAATCTCGGTGATGTCGAGCTCATGCTTAGAAATAAGACTCAGGAGCAGGTCAAAAGGGCCCTCGAACTCCCCCACAGCAACGCGGAAACCGCCGTCAACGACCTCTTCAGGTGCGTCAACAGCGTCGATGGTGGGCTCGCTAAGCGACGACACCGCGTTCGATCAGTTCACGAGCGAGCTGGCGATATGCCTTTGCTGATGCATGCTCAGGAGCAAACTCGGTAATGGGCACACCCGCAACAGAAGCATCTGGGAACTTGACGGTTCGGCCAATGACAGTGTCGGTGACCTTGTCGCCGAAGGTTTCAACCACGCGCTCCATGACTTCCTGCGAGTGCAGGGTGCGAGGGTCAAACATCGTGGGAACAATGGCATCGAGCTCGATGGCGGGGTTCAAACGTTCCTTGACCTTGTCGATGGTCTCGATCAGAAGCGCAACACCGCGCAAGGCGAAGAACTCGGTAGCCAATGGAATGATCACACCATGCGCCGCAGTGAGCGAGTTCACCGTCAAAAGACCCAGTGAAGGCTGGCAGTCAATGAAGATCACGTCGTAGTCGTTCTTCACCTGGCGCAGCACTCCCGCAA
>JBEGUL010000055.1:0-2861 GCA_041178865.1 Actinomycetota bacterium
CCAATGCTCTTCATCTGTGCGGCACTCAACGGCTCGGTCATCAGCACATAGTCATAGACCGGAACAGTATGAAGTTGGAAGCGCTTGAGTAGAGATGGGAACGCATTCGTGGCAAGCGCTACGCGCGAAGCACGAACGCTGCCCTCCTTCGTGGTCAGGGTCACTGCATCTGACTCTGCATTCAGGTCAGTGACAGGAGAGTTCTCGAAAATCTCCACCCCGGCATCGAGACAGGACTGCATCAGTTCATTTGCCAACTTGGCGGGGTGAACTAGAGCAGTGTCCACCGGTTCAAATAACGCCGCCTGGTAAGTAGGAGAGGACACCTTCTTCTGGATCTCTTCCTTGCTTAAGAAGATGCCGCGCTCGCCGTCGGCTTCGTGCTCAAGATCCTTGGCTTGGTAGTCCTCAGTGGCAACGGCAAATGAGCCGTTGCGTTCGAAGTCGACCTTCCACTTCATCTTCTTGACCGTGGACTGGATCTCATCCAGGTTGGCTAAACCCATGGCATCAAGCTGGTCGTATTCATCTGGGAAGCGAGAGCGACCGTTGCTTTCCCCGTGAGTCAAGGTTGCTTCGACAAATCCGCCATTGCGGCCAGAAGCGGCCCAGCCGCAGATCTTGGCTTCCAACACAACGACACGTTGTGACGAGTCGCGCTGCTTGGCCAACAATGCGGTCCAGAGGCCGGTGTAGCCACCGCCGACAATAACCAGATCGGCAGTGAGCGAGGAGGAGAGGGAGGGGAGTGTCTTTCCCCGAGGAGCGTCACTGGTCCAAAAAGGAGCCAGTTCTGTTTTTGCTAAAGAATGTGTGACCACAGAGGCCGGGGCAGGGTGGCGTTCAAATACGGTTGAACCCATTTTTATCACTCCATTGAGATACACCGAAGGCGTTAAATCCAGCATACGACTCCCCATGCACAAGCAGGGAGAAACCCCTGTATCCCGCCTATTTGCTGATGTGTAGCTCCCCGAAGACACTTAGTCTTTTTATGTGACTGATACAGAACGCGACTTTGGCCAAGGTTCCTACGGCAATGAAACAGCTGCCTCCAAGAAAAAGGTGACCCTCGGCACACGCCTGAGTTCCACCTTCGACAATGCGCTGAGCAGCAAGGGCCGCTTCGTCGGCCTCGTATTTGTTGCGATGATCATCCTCGCGTTTGTCATGACGGGCATCCAGGCACTCATCGCTGCGGCAACCTTCCTCAACGAAGCTCCCGGTGAGAACCTCACCTACTTCGACATCTTCTGGGCATCTTTCTCCAAGATCCTCAGCCTCGGTGGCGAAGCCACCTGGGGTCAGCGCATCATTGGTGTTCTCTACTGGGCAATCGCCATTGCCGTCACCGGTACGGTCATCGGTTTTATCACCAGCTTGATTCAGCAGACCATGGCACGCCTGGGCAAGGGCCTGAGCCCTGTGGTCGAGTCCGGTCACACCTTAATCCTCGGCTGGTCTCCTCGCGTCTTCCCCATTCTTAAAGAACTCTCGATTGCCAAGAGCAGTGAAGCTAACCCTGTGGTGGTTGTCTTTGCTGACCAAGATCGTGCCGCAATGGAAGAGCAGATCGAGAGCCGCGCCGGTGACCTCGGCAAGCTCAAGGTGATTACTCGCCGCGGCTCACTTTCTAACCCTGCCGATGTGGCCCGTGCCAACGCAGGCGAAGCAAGCTCCATCATCGTGCTCGACTCTGATGATGCCGGTGATGCAGGAGTGGTCACCACTGTCCTGGCCATTCGTGCCAACGCAGGGGACAACCACCCTCCTGTCATTGCTGAACTCGATGACGTCCACACTGCGGCAACCTTGAACTCGGCAACAGGCGGACGTGTCCGCTCGGTTCGCTCGCAGGATGTCATCGCTCGCGTGACAGCCCAGGCAGCTCGCCAGCCAGGTCTTGCTTCCGTCATTCTTGATCTCCTCGACTTTGAAGGGAATGAGCTTTACTACGCAGCAGCTGGTGAACTCGAAGGCAAGACCTATGGTGACGCACTGCTCGCCTTTGATGACTCGGCTGTCATTGGTTTCCAAACAAAGACCGGTGAACTTTCGCTCAACCCGGATGCCAAGACCAAGATTCCTGCTGGCGCCAAGCTCATCGTGATCTCTGAAGATGACTCCACCATCCGCTTCACTGGTGTGAAGAAGCTGGATTGGAAGACCCGCGTGGGCAAGGCCAAGGCTGTTCCTGCTCAGAACCTTCTGGTTGTGGGCTGGTCTGCCATGGGCCGCGCTGTTCTGGGTAACCTCGCAGAGTATCTGCCCAAGGGCTCCAGCATCACCATCCTTGCTCGCAACCAGTTCGTTGCTGCAGATGAGTTGAAAGACATCACCTTCGGTGATGTCAAGGTGTCCTACTCCAACATCTCGGGAGATGTTGCTGAAGTCATCGCCGTGGCTGAGCGTCACCACTACGACGAGATCATTGTGCTCGGCTACCGTAACGCCATGACCCGCGTTGAAGCAGATGCACAGACTCTGCTCACCATGATGCAGATGAACCAGTTGTTCGAAGACGACAACAACAAGGTCAAGCCCACCCGTATCGTGGCCGAGATTTTGGATAGCTCGCTTTTGCCTCTTGCTCGCGTGGCCGCAGCTGACGACCTCGTCGTCAGCGATGTGCTGGCAGCACTGCTGATTTCTCAGCTGTCTCAAAACCCCACCATCGCTCCTGTCTTTGAGGACCTCTTCGACGCGGATGGCGCAGCTATTCACCTTCGCCCTGTCGAGAACTACGTTCCCGTGGGCGAGAAGGTGAGTTTCGCCGAGCTCGTTGCAGCTGGCCGCGCAGCCGGCCAGTCGGTGATTGGCTACCGCAGTGCTTCGGCCGGTAAGGACGATGCATCGAAGGG
>JBEGUL010000056.1:0-17127 GCA_041178865.1 Actinomycetota bacterium
TTGGCAGGAATCACGTCAAGGTTAGGAACCTTGGAGTGCTGAATAGCTGACTTGGTGTCCTTGACTGATCCACGCATAAGGTCGTAGATGGTGGGGACGTCGTGGGTCTGAATGCCCAAACCTGCAGAGAGCGCCCCCTGAGGGTCAAAATCCACAGCCAAAACCTTACGACCGTATTCTGCGAGCGCAGCGGCGAGGTTGATGCTGGTGGTGGTCTTTCCCACGCCACCCTTTTGATTGGACATCGAGATGATGCGCGCGGGGCCGTGCGAGGTCAGCGGAGCTGGGACGGGGAAGTCTCTCAAGGGACGTCCAGTTGGGCCGACTTTCACGCCGTTCTTGTACGTAACCACTCGAGTGTCCCCACTGTGAGATTGAGCAAAATGTTGGCAACACAGAACAGATGCTCTTGAACTACCGTAAAGGCCATTCTAGCTAGTTATTCAGCGGAAATTCTGTGTCTACTTCTGTGCACTGGACTGTGCCCGAGGATGCGCTGTGATGTAGGTCTCACGCAGGGTATCTGCGGTCACCAGCGTGTAGATCTGTGTGGTGGCAACCGATGCATGACCGAGTAACTCTTGCACTACTCGCACATCAGCGCCCCCAGCTAAAAGATGAGTGGCAAATGAGTGCCGAAAGGTGTGTGGGGAGAGTTCAACATCGAGCTGTGCTCGCTCCCCTGCCTCTCGAATGATGAGCCAAGCCATCTGGCGGCTTACACGTGCTCCCCTGGGGCCAAGGAACAACGCCGGGGTGGACTTACCTCGTGCAGAGAACACAGGTCTCACACGCACCAAATAGGCATCTAGCGCTGCTTGAGCATACGAACCCACCGGAACGATGCGCTGCTTCCCACCCTTACCGCGCAGGCGGATCATGCCTTCGCTCACGGTAACGTCGTCCACGTTGAGCCCCACTGCCTCAGAAATGCGAGCACCGGTGGCGTAAAGCAGTTCCAGGAGGGCTTTATCTCTCACACGAACTTCGTCTTCACCATCGGTAGCTGCAATCAATGCAGACATCTGTTCGACGGTGATGGCCTTGGGGAGTCGCTTGGGCAGCTTGGGCGGATTCACATCTGCGGTGACGTTGTTCTCCACAATGCTCTCTTCCACAAGAAACTTGTGAAAACCTTTGATGGAACTGAGGGTGCGGGACTGACTGGAGGATGTCAGCGGACTCTCTGTTCTGGTGGCCAGCCACTGCACATAAGCACTCACGTCTGGCAAGGTGATGTCTTCAGCTTCTGTGGTGCCGCGTTCCCCTAGCCACGCCAGATAAGCATCAATATCGCGCGTGTAGGCAGACACTGTGTTCTGAGAAAGCCCGCGCTCAATTGCCACGTAGCGGAGGTAATTATCTCGAGCTCGTTGAAGATTCATATCGACAGCACTGGCTATGCCTGCCAGGGAGCTCCAGAACCGTAAGCATCTCGGTGTTCGCGCATAGCCCAGGGGGCATCTCCGGGACGAAGGGTGTCCCAACCACGGGCACGAGATGCGTAGGCATTGAGAACTGCAATCTGGAAGATGGAATTACTCACATTCCCTGCTAGTACGGCGTCATGAGCGGCATCAAGGCTCACCCAACGCAATTCCATGTCTGCTTCTTCTTCACTGCGGTCGAAAGGAACAGGTGTGTTGTGGAGGTCACGAGCTAGGAAAATGCGCACGATCTCGTTGGAGCCACCCGGTGAGGTGTAGTAGTCGGTGAGGACTGACCAGGAATCAGCCTGTAGATCTACTTCTTCAGCTAGCTCACGCTGTGCTGCCAGAAGAGCGCTTTCGCCTGCAATATCCAGCAGTCCTGCCGGAATTTCCCATTCGCGAGCACGAATCGGGTGGCGGTATTGCTGAATTGCGATGAAGCGGTCTTTGTCGTCCAAGGCAAGAACTGCCACTGCGCCAGTGTGGTCTACGTAGTCACGTGCGATGACGTGACCGTTGTATTCGAAACGTTCGTGCTCGATATTCCAGACTCGTCCGGTGAACACCGTTTCACGCTCGGTAATCTTCACCTCTGCAGGCTGGTCGGCAAGACCTTCCTCGTTGGTGCCTGACACGTTAAGCCTTTTCGATGTCGAACAGGCGAGTAGCCTTCTGGCGCTCCAAGGATGCTTCAACCAAACCTGCGAATAGAGGGTGAGCATTGTTAGGGCGAGAACGCAGTTCAGGGTGCGCCTGAGTAGCGATGTAGTAGGGGTGAACATCGCGAGGAAGTTCCACAAACTCCACGAGCTGGCCATCAGGCGATGTACCCGAGAAGGACAGACCAGCGTCAGCAATCTGCTGACGGTAGGTGTTGTTCACTTCATAGCGGTGACGGTGACGCTCTTCAATGAGCTCTGAGCCGTACACCTGAGCTGCAAGCGAACCCTGAGCTAGAGCTGCTTGATAGAGACCCAAACGCATGGTTCCGCCCATGTCTCCGGCATTGATGATGTCGACCTGCTCCGCCATGGTGGCGATAACTGGGGTGGAGGTTTCGGGATCGAACTCAGAAGAGGACGCATCTGGAAGGCCTGCAAGATTGCGTGCATATTCAATCACCATGCACTGCAGGCCCAAGCACAACCCGAGAGTCGGAATGCCGTTCTCACGAGCAAACTTCAGTGCACCGAGCTTGCCTTCAATACCGCGAATACCGAAACCACCAGGAACACAGATTCCGTCAAGAGTGGAAAGGTTTTCCGCAGCGCCTTCTGGGCTTTCACAGTCATCTGAAGGAATCCAACGAAGGTTCACCTTGGTGCGGTGAGCGAATCCACCAGCACGAAGTGCTTCAGAAACAGAGAGGTAAGCGTCGGGGAGGTCGATGTACTTTCCCACCAGACCAATGGTGACTTCGTGTGCAGGATCGTGCACTGCTTCCAGCAGTGGGGACCAGTGTGACCAGTCAACTTCGTTACAGTCCAGACCTAGCTGCTCCACGATGTAGGCGTCTAGGCCTTGGGTGTGCAGCATGGTGGGAATGTCATAGATACTGGGGACGTCAACGGCGTTCACCACAGCGTCTTCATCCACGTCACACATCAACGCAATCTTGCGCTTGTTGCTTTCGGTGACGGGACGGTCTGAGCGCAGCACGAGAGCGTCGGGCTGAATTCCAATGGAACGCAGAGCGGCAACAGAGTGCTGAGTGGGCTTGGTTTTCTGCTCGCCTGAGGCGCCCATAAATGGAACCAGGGATACGTGAACGAAGAAGACGTTTTTGCGACCAAGTTCGTGTCGAACCTGGCGCGCGGATTCAATAAATGGTTGGGATTCGATATCACCGACAGTTCCACCGATTTCGGTGATGATCACGTCAGGCTGAGGAGTGTCTTCTGCCTGAAGGCGCATACGACGCTTGATCTCATCAGTGATGTGCGGAATGACTTGAACCGTGTCACCCAAGTATTCGCCACGACGTTCCTTGGCGATGACTTGAGAGTAAATCTGACCAGTGGTGACGTTGGCTGCTTGCGAGAGATTAATATCCAGGAAGCGCTCGTAGTGACCGATGTCGAGGTCCGTCTCAGTGCCATCGTCGGTGACGAAGACTTCACCGTGCTGGAACGGGTTCATCGTTCCGGGATCAACGTTCAGATACGGGTCTAGCTTCTGCATCACAACGCGAAGACCGCGTGCAGTAAGAAGATTGCCGAGGCTAGCCGCCGTCAGGCCTTTACCGAGAGACGATACAACGCCCCCGGTGACAAAAATGTGCTTGGTTACGTTGTTTCCCGAAGTATTCACCACGGAATTAGAGCTTATCAGCGCTGGGCAGCTAGCTGTATCAACTCGCGGGCGTGAGCCAATGCATTTTCAGAATCTGGCAAACCTGAGAGCAATCGTGCCATCTCTGCTTCACGGGCCTCCCCATGCAGTGTTTGCACGCTACTTTCGGTCACTTCTCCAGAAGTGTCCTTGACTACACGCAAGTGATTAGTCGCAAAAGCGGCAACCTGAGCTAAATGCGTCACCACAATTACTTGAGACTTTTCTGCCAAGCGGGCTAGGCGTCGACCGATTTCAATCGCCGACGCACCACCGACACCAGAGTCCACTTCGTCAAAGACATAAGTAGGTACAGAGTCTTGTCCAGCGATGACTACTTCCAACGCAAGCATGATGCGCGAGAGCTCACCGCCTGATGCGCTCTTCGAGATGGGCCGGGGGTCAGAACCAGGGTGTGGGCGCAGCAACAACTCGACATTGTCACAGCCGTGAAGGGCAAGCTCTTCGTTTTTGGTCACGCGCACGAATAGTTGTGCATCAGGCATAGCGAGAGCAGAGAGTTCTTCTGTCACTGCAGCAGAGAGTCGAACCGCAGCAGCCTCGCGCAAGTCATGCAGCGCATCAGATCCACGAACAACCAGTGCGTGATCTGCTGCTACTTCTTCAGCAAGTTCTGAAATTCGATCAGTGTCACCATCGAGCTCAAAAAGCCTGCGGCTTCCAGAGTCGAGCAAAGCAATCACATCATCGAGCGTGGGTCCATATTTACGAATAAGGGTGTTCAATTCAGCGCGTCGATCCTGAATTGCATCTAGGTCACGCTCGCCATCGCCTTCAAGGTTTGCAAGATGGCTAGAAAGCTGCCCCGTCACCTCGTGAAGTTGGAATGAAAGCTGGGTCAGTGTTTCTGAAATTCCTGCTAGAACCGGATCAACATCCGACATCTTTTCCAGCTGACGCTTTGCGGAATCCACGCGAGCAAGCGCATCTGCGCCATCGCCTTCCTCTGAAGACAAAGCCTCACGGGCAAGTGCAGTGGCGACACGCAAATCTTCGGTGTGAGTCAGACGTTCAGCGAGGGCAGTCAGCTGCTCATCTTCACCCGGTTGTGGAGCAGCTGCTTCGATTTCTGAAATAGAAAGACGGAGTTCTTCAGCTTCGCGAGTGCGTGCATCACGTTGAGCTGTGATCTCTGCTAGCTCAGCTGCGTTGTTCTTCCAGCGACGGAATGCGTGGGCATACTCACCCAGAACTTCAGCAAATTGGGCACCAGCAAAACGATCGAGAGCCTCACGCTGGGCGGAGGAAGAGCGCAAACGAACCTGGTCGGACTGGCCGTGTACAGCGACGAGAAGTTCACCAAGTTCACCAAGAACAGCAACTGGAGTACTGCGTCCACCAACGACAGCCCGTGACCTCCCTTCAACAGAGACGGAACGACCTAACAAAAGCTCGTCGCCCTCAATCAGTCCACCTGCATCATTCACTGTTTCAGTGACGGCTTCAGGGTGCGACAAAATCCAACGCCCTTCAACCCATGCCGTGTCGCTACCATTGCGAACTGCCGACGAGTCAGAACGTTCACCGCGCAAGAGCCCTAAGGCTGTCACAACCATGGTCTTTCCAGCACCGGTTTCGCCTGTAATTGCCGTAAAGCCGGGGCCAAGAGGAAGAACTGCGTCGGAGATCACTCCGAGGTCTCGGATTCGAATCTCTTCGATCACTCGCCTGGTCCTCGCCAGCCAGTGACGGGAAGATCAAACTTCTCCACCAAACGGTCAGTAAATGCCTCGGCGTTGAAACGGGCAAGAAGCACAGGAATAGGAGACTTTTTCACGACTACGCGGGCACCGGGAGGCAAGTTCCGGGTGCGACGACCGTCACACCACAGCACTCCGTGGCCGCTTCGTCGTTCGATGATTTCGACGGCAAAAACCGAATCAGGCCCGACGACTAGTGGCCGTGCAAACAATGCATGTGCCGACAATGGAACTAGCACCATGGCATCAACAGTTGGCCACACAACAGGGCCTCCAGCAGAGAAGTTATATGCCGTTGAACCAGTAGGGGTGCTCATCACCACTCCGTCGCAGCCGAAACTAGAAAGTGGGCGGCGGTCTACCTCAATGACAACTTCCAGCATGCGCTCACGGCTGGCTTTTTCAACAGTTGCTTCATTGAGAGCCCAGGTTTCAAACACAACTTCGTTGGCCACCTTGACGCGAACTGAGAGCGTAGAACGCTCTTCGACGTGATAATCCCGAGCAAGAACACGAGCGACTGTTTCAGGAATTGTGTCACGTTCGGTTTCTGCCAAGAAACCAACGTGTCCTGTGTTCACTCCCAACATTGGCACCTGTGCACCACGAAGAAGCTCTGCAGCACGAAGAATGGTGCCATCTCCACCGACAACGATGGCGCATTCAATTTCAGAAACAGAGACGTCATTATCGAGAGTGACGAGAGACGTGAGCTCGGGAGCAAGCTCAAGAACTGCTGCTACTTCAAGTTCTCGAAGAACTGGAGTGGCACCTTGTTGCTGAATTTGCTGACAGACATGAACTGCAGCTTCCAGGGTTGCCTGCTGGGCAGCGTGAGAGACGACAAGAATGTAGCGTTGTGCTGCGCTCATTGTCATGCTCCTCCCAGTTGATGAACTTGTTGAGTCCATTCTGACGGATTCGACTGACTATCTGCACGGAGCCAGAGCACATACTCGTGATTCCCAGCCCCGCCCAAGATTGGGGAGGACAAGATGCCACACACTCCCAAACCATTATCAAAGGCAGACCAGAGGACTGCCATCACGGCATCTTCCCTCAGTGCGGGGTTTGTCACGATGCCTTCTTTGACTCCCGTGCGACCGACTTCAAATTGAGGCTTAACCAGAAGGACGTAGTCCGCGGTGGGCGTGGCACAGGCTTTCAACGCGGCCATGACGTGCGTCAACGAGATAAATGACAGATCTGCTACGACAACGTCAGCAACGAAATCCTGCTTGACTAAGCCTGAAAGCTGGCTCTGGTCGAGGTTCTTGGCATTGATTCCTTCGACGACAAGCACTCGGTCATCGGAGCGAATACGCGGAGACAACTGACCATGACCCACATCAAGAGCAACAATAGGCTCTGCGCCACGCTCGAGGAGCACCTGTGTAAATCCGCCTGTGCTGGCCCCCACGTCAAAAGCCGCACGACCCTTGACATCAATGCCAAAGCCTTCTAACCCAGCCAGAAGTTTGTGCGCTGCGCGAGAAACATAGTGATCAGCCCCGTCAACACTCAGTGCATCAGATTCTTCAACCTTGGTTGAAGGCTTATTCACAACTTTGCCAGCTACTCGAACAAAACCTTCAGCAATCAGGGTTGCTGCATGCGTGCGCGAACGCGCCAGGCCACGCTCAGCGAGAGCGGCATCGAGACGTTGACTAGTCACGGGCAGGAATGTCGCCGCCTTCGAGCTGAGCACGCAAGTCGTCATAGAGCTTTGCGTAGCCTTCAGCTCGGGTTTCCAGAGGCTGACCTTCAACTACAGAGAGCGTGGAGACGAGTTCGCCGTCTGCTGGGCTCTGTGTGTTCTCAGGTGTGCTCATAGTTCTAGGTTATCCCACTGGAGAAAAAGAGAAGCCTTGCGGGAGAGACGATCCCGCAAGGCTATTTCTCTATTCCCTCAATGAATTAGAGATGACGCTCATCCACGCCGTTATAGGCCGACAACGGGCGAATGAGTGCGTTTGCTTGGAGCTGCTCCATGATGTGAGCAGTCCAACCAGTGATTCGTGCTGCCACGAAAATTGGAGTGAAAGTGAGGGTGTCAAAACCCATCAGGTGATACGCAGGACCAGAAGGATAATCCAGGTTGGGCAAGATTCCCTTTCGCTCGGTCATGGCAGCTTCAAGGCCTTCGTAGAGATCTAGAACATCAGGGCGGTTGTAGTACTCGATGAGTTCAACCATGGACTTGCGCATGGTGGGAACGCGAGAGTCGCCCTTTTTGTAGACGCGGTGTCCGAAGCCCATGATCTTGCGCTTCTCCACCAATGCTTGCTCAAGCCATGCTTCTGAACGAGCAGCGGAGTCTGGTCCGAAACCAATCTCGTTGAAGATGTGAAGAACGGCCTCGTTGGCACCACCGTGAAGTGGGCCTTTGAGAGCGCCAATAGCGCCGGTCACTGCCGAGTAGAGGTCAGAGAGGGTCGAGGTGATCACGCGAGCAGTGAAGGTCGATGCATTGAAGGAGTGCTCTGCATACAAAATCAGGGAGACACGGAATGCATCCACAACAATGTCATCTGGGATTTCACCGAAGCTCATCCAGAGGAAGTTAGCTGAGTAGTCGAGGTCTTCACGAGGCTCGATAACGCCCTCCCCCCGGCGGCGGCGCTGGTCATAGGACACAATCGCAGGAAGCTTGGCAAACAAGGTGATGCTCTTGGCGAGGTTACCCTTAGGCGAAGAATCATCCGTGTTGGGGTCAGATGCGCCAATCACGCTCACTGCGGTGCGAACGACATCCATAGGGTGAGCAGTCAAGGGAAGCTCGTCGATGACGCGCTTCACGTTGGAATCGAGTGCGCGCTGCGCGCGCTCCGACTTCTGGAAACCTGCCAGCTCAGCAGCTGTGGGGAGTTCACCATGCCAGAGCAGCCAGGCAACCTCTTCAAAGCTCTTCTTGGCTGCGAGTTCTTGGACGGGGTATCCGCGATACAGCAGCGAATTTGTTTCAGGGTTCACTTTGGAAACGGCGGTGGCGTCGACAACGACACCGGCTAGGCCCTTAAATATCTGTGGTTGTTCAGTCATTGCTATTCCTCACAGGTAGAAACGAATTCGTGGTTCGTTTGTGCTTGGGGTTAGTGCTTCGTTTAGTGCTTCGTGTGGGTACTCAGGTCAAAGTTGAAGATGCCTGAATCAAAGTGGTTGTATTCCTCGTAGTCGAGAGTTTCGTATAGGTCGGCACGGGTCTGCATCTCAGAAACGGAAGCCTGGAATGATCCTGTTTCATTGAGGGAATCAAGACCTCGAACAGCAGATCCCATGGCCAAACGCAGCAACGAGACGGGGTAGATCACGATATTGACACCGATGTCAGAGAGCTGCTGCTTCGTGAAAAGCTCGCTCTTGCCAAATTCGGTCATGTTCGCCAGCATCGGGACGTCAATTGCAGCGCGCATGGCCTCAAATTCACTGAGGTCCTTCATAGCTTCAGGGAAGATCGCGTCAGCTCCAGCGTCGATCAGCATCTTGGCGCGGTCGATTGCTGCATCAAGTCCTTCAGCGGCACGAATGTCCGTGCGCGCCATGATGAGTAGGTTCTCATCGCGACGAGCATCCACAGCGGACTTTATGCGCTTGACGGCAGTGTCGTTGTCCACGACTGCTTTGCCGTCGAGGTGACCGCAGCGCTTGGGGTTGACTTGGTCTTCAATGTGAAGACCCGCAACACCAGCGTCTTCGAGTGTCTGCACGGTGCGGGCCAAGTTAAGGGGTTCTCCAAAACCTGTGTCTGCATCGATCAGAGCGGGAAGGTCGGTCATTCGAGCAATCTGTTGACCGCGACCTGCAACCTCAGTCAGTGTGGTCAGCCCAATGTCGGGCAGACCGAGGTCTGCTGCCAAGACAGCACCCGAGATATAGACGCCATCGAATCCCTTGCTCTGAATGAGCTTGGCCGAGAGCGGGTTGAAAGCTCCGGGGAACTGCAGGAGTTCACCAGTTGCTAAACGCTCACGGAAAAGACGACGCTTCTCTGCAGGTGTTGTCTTGGCATAAAGCATTAGAACAGACCCTTGGGAAGTGGTGCAGAAGCGAGGACGCCAGCCTTTGCGGTGACGGTTAGGCCACCGATTTCTTCAGCAGTGAGTTCTGGCAGACGCTGAACCAGAGCCAGGAAGCGTTCAACTTCAGCATCTTCGATGACACCGTCAGCGAGAATGCGGAACTTGTTGATGTATTGCTCACGAGCGAAAGGACGCGCACCGAGTGGGTGCGCATCTGCAACAGCGAGTTCATCCACGATGACGGTTCCATCGTTGAGGGTGATCTCCACACGGCCACCGAATGCCTTAACTGCAGGGTCTTCAGAGTGGTAACGACGAGTCCACTCAGCGTCTTCCAACGTGGTGGTCTTGTTCCACAGCGCAATAGTGTCCGCACGACCCGCACGTGCAGGTGCGTAGCTATCGACGTGGTGCCACGCGCCATCCTGCAGAGCAACAGTGAAGATGTAGGGAATCGAGTGATCCAAGGTCTCACGGCTTGCAGTGGGGTCATACTTCTGGGGGTCGTTTGCACCCGATCCGATGACATAGTGCGTGTGGTGTGATGTGTGAATCACAACAGAACTGACGTTCTCAGGGTTAGTTGCCTCGGGGTGCTCGTTGTGGAGCTTGCGAGCAAGGTCAATCAGAGCCTGTGCCTGATACTCAGCCGAGTGCTCCTTGGTGTAAGTATCGAGGATTCCACGCTTGGCCTCTCCCTTTTCAGGCAGTGGCACCTCGTAGGATGCAGAAGGACCATCAAGCATCCACGCAATCACACCATCTTCACCTTCATAGATAGGTGTAGGGCTGGTTTCGCCACGCATGGCACGGTCGACAGCTTCAACAGCCATCTTGCCGGCGAATGCTGGAGCGTGAGCCTTCCAGGAAGAAATTTCACCCTTACGAGACTGACGAGTCGCGGTGGTGGTGTGCAGTGCCTGTCCGACAGCCTGGTAGATCGTCTCTGTGGGCAGACCCAGCATGGTTCCGATACCTGCCGCAGCCGAGGGGCCGAGGTGAGCAACGTGGTCAATCTTGTGCTTGTGCAGGCAGATTGCCTTCACAAGGTCTACCTGAATTTCATAACCGGTGGCGATACCGCGAACCAGGTCCGCACCAGACACACCCACGTGCTGTGCAACAGCAAGAATGGGAGGAATGTTGTCACCGGGGTGAGAATACTCAGCAGCTAAAAAGGTGTCGTGGTAGTCGAGTTCACGAACAGCAACTCCGTTTGCCCAGGCAGCCCACTCAGGTGATACGCGCACATCCTGTGGCTCACCAAACAGGTTGGCGCCATTGCCGCCGTTAGAAGTGGGGTGTGAGAGTGCCTGCGAACGAGCAGACACAACAGGCTTACGAGTGAGGGACGCAACAGCAACAGATGCGTTATCAATGATGCGGTTGATGACCATTTCAGTTACTTCAGCTGACACAGCTACGGGGTCAGAGGCAACTTCCGCGATCTTCCAAGCAAGCTGGTCTTTGCGCTCGAGTGTTTCTTCACTCTTGTACACGCGAACCTTGTGGAGCTTCATAGGGTTTCCCTTCGTGGGGTGTCGATCGCGGCTTAGGCCACGTTGACGGATATGAGGTGCCCCTTTACTGAGGCTCGGATATTGGTCAAAGATTTGTGCAAGTGCACATGCATAGCGTGGGCCGCAAGTGCTGCATCGCCATCGATGATGGCTTCAATGATGAGGAGAGTTTCGACTGCACTCTCGTGTAGACGAGCAGGATCGCCCTTCGCGATTCGACGGATACGCGAGAGGTGGACGCGTGAATTTTGAAGCGCCGAAACAAGGTATGCGTTGTTTACAGAGGCATCCACTGCTTCATCGAAGCGTTCGTTGAGCTCGTAGTAGTGACGAACACCTTCTTCACCAGCCTCAATGAGGCGATCTGCGTCTGCAAATTGTTCAGCTATCTTAACAAACACCCGGGGATCACGTCGTTGAGCTGCGAGTCGAGCGGCCTGCTCTTCGAGCGCTTCACGAACTTCATACAGCTCTGTGATGTTCTCAAGTGAAACCTCTGTAACGACAACACCGCGACCGGGAGCGGACTCAACCAGACCATCTGCCATTAGACGAGAAAGAGCTTCACGTAACGGTGTGCGTGAGACACCTAAACGGGTGGACTGCTCTACTTCAGCAAGAACTGTGCCGGGCGCTAAATCGCCATCAACAATCTCGTGAAGGAGCTTGCGATACGCCTTATCGCTTGCCTTCATAATGTCTCCCTTGACGCGTTAGCTTGAGCTTATTGTATACAGACAACCCTCTTTATGTATACACACAGGTGTTTCCTCACGCAATACCCGGCAAATATTGCGTGATTTGTTGTTTTGTGTATACAGTCATCTCTAGCGTTACATTTCCTCGGGACATTTGTATCTATGAAGTGGAACGGCAGTACAACTCACAAGGCCACAACGATGTGGTCTTTGCTCAAAGGGGAGGCGAGAAATGACTGCAACAACAGGCGCATACAAAGCGACTTATGAAGCAAGCGCTTCCAACCCAGAAGAGTTCTGGATGAATGCCGCCGAGGCCATCGACTGGATCACTCCCCCTACATCTGCGCTGGATACTTCAGGTGCTCCGGTTTACCGCTGGTTCCCTGAAGCTGAACTCAACACCTGCTTCAACGCCGTCGATCGTCACGTCCTTGCAGGTCGCGGCGAACAGACCGCTGTGATCTACGACTCGGCAATGACCGGAGTCAAAGACCGCTTTACCTACTCGGAACTCCTTGAGGAAGTGAAAGCATTCGCTGGCGTCTTGGTAGATCAGGGCGTGACAAAGGGTGACCGCGTCATCATCTATCTCCCCATGATCCCCCAGGCCATCATTGCGATGCTCGCCTGTGCTCGTATTGGTGCAGTCCACTCGGTCGTGTTTGGTGGCTTCGCGGCAAATGAGTTGGCTGTGCGTATTGATGACGCAACACCCACCGTTCTCGTTACTGCCTCTGGTGGACTTGAACCAGGGCGCACCGTGGAATACCTGCCCATGGTTGCAGAAGCACTTTCTCTCTCCAAGGGATCAATTCACACCGTGATCGTGAAAGAACGACGCAACGTTCCTGGCACCATCAAGACCTACAACGGCGTGAACGATGTCACGTGGCTTGATTGGGATGATGCAGCTTCACAGGCAACCCCTGCTGAGTGTGTTGCTGTTCTGGCAACAGATCCTCTCTATGTTCTTTACACCTCCGGTACTACCGGCAATCCCAAGGGCATCATGCGTGACAACGGCGGTCATGCCGTAGCACTGACCTGGTCCATGGCCAACATTTACAACATCAAGCCAGGTGAAGTGATGTGGGCGGCATCTGATGTCGGCTGGGTTGTCGGCCACTCCTACATTGTTTATGCTCCCCTGTTTGCCGGTGCAACAACAGTTATTTATGAAGGAAAGCCTGTCGGAACACCAGACGCAGGAGCTTTCTGGCGCATCGTGGACGAGTACAAGGTCCGTGCACTTTTTACTGCACCAACAGCACTGCGTGCGATACGCCGTGTTGACCCAGAGCTCAAAGAGCTTGCTCGTTACGATGTGACCAGCATGCACACTCTTTTTATGGCAGGCGAGCGCCTCGACACTGAAACCCTTGAATGGGCGTCAGAAGGTCTGAAGATTCCTGTGGTTGACCACTGGTGGCAGACCGAAACTGGGTGGGCCATCACAGCCAACCTGCGTGGAATCGAAACACTTCCCATCAAGCCTGGCTCCTCTACCGTTCCAGTTCCTGGATACAAGGTTGAAATTGTCGACGGCAAGGGCAGCCACGTTGCTGCTGGCGAAGAAGGCAATATCGTCATCAAGCTGCCGATGCCTCCCGGAACCCTTGCCGGTCTCTGGGGCCGTGCTGATGGTTACCAGAAGGCATACCTCGAGGCATTCCCTGGCTACTACGCCACCGGAGACTCAGGCTACGTGGACGAAGACGGCTATGTTTTTGTCATGGGTCGCACCGATGACGTGATCAATGTTGCTGGCCACCGCCTTTCCACCGGACAGCTTGAAGAAGCTCTTGCACACCACCCCGATGTTGCTGAATGTGCTGTTATCGGCGTGAAGGACGAGCTCAAAGGTCAACGTGCTAGTGGTTTTGTGACCCTCAAGGCTGGCGTGGACCGCAACCACGATGAGATTTGTACTGAACTGGTCAAGTTGGTTCGCGACAAGGTAGGTCCCGTTGCCGCCTTCCGCGATGTGCTCGTTCTCGAGCGCCTCCCCAAGACCCGTTCAGGGAAGATTCTGCGCAAAACCATGCGTCAGATTGTGGATGGCGAAGACTTCGTCGTCCCACCAACCATCGAAGACATCAGTGTCCTCGAAGACCTCACGGTGGCCTTAGTTGGCCACCCTGAACCGATGAAACCGGCCTGATAACCGGTGGAATCACGTAACACCCCTTATCCACATTTCGGCAAGGAGGCCGTGTGAGTAAAGAAGAGACCGAGAAGGGTCATCACAGGATTGACTATCCTGCCTTCGAAGCAACCCCCAAGTACCAGGAGCTCCGCAAGCGTCAACGCGGATTCGTCATTCCTGTACTCATTGCAGCTATGGCTTGGTACTTCCTGTACGTAGCACTTGCTGTGTTCGCATCCAACTGGATGGCAACACCAGTAATTGGTGTTATCAACATTGGTCTGATTTTCGGACTTCTTCAGTTCGTTTCGACCTTCGGAATCACCATGTGGTACGTCAGCTTCGCTAACAAGCGTCTTGACCCACTTGCAACCGAACTTCGTCACGAGCTTGAGGCTAAGCAGAAAGCAGGTGTCGCATGAGTAACGCACTAGTTCTCGCTGCAGATACAGCAAACGCAGGAGCGAGCGATCCAATCCTCAACATGAGTATCTTCGGTGCTTTCGTTATTGTGACCATGATCATCGTTATTCGTGCAGGTCGTAACAACAAGTCAGCTAACGACTTCTACGCTGGTGGCCGCTCCTTCAGTGGAACCCAGAACGGTATGGCTATCGCAGGTGACTACCTGTCGGCAGCATCATTCCTCGGAATTACCGGTGCTATCGCACTTGCTGGTTATGACGGGTTCCTCTACTCCATCGGCTTCCTTGTTGCATGGCTTGTAGCTTTGCTTCTTGTCGCTGAACTTATGCGTAACACAGGTAAGTTCACGATGGCTGACGTATTGTCATTCCGCCTCCACCAGCGCCCCGTGCGTTTGGCAGCTGCGATCTCGACACTCGTTGTCTGCTTCTTCTACCTCCTCGCTCAGATGGCTGGTGCCGGTGGACTCGTATCGCTGCTCCTTGGCGTAAACGACCAACTCGGTCAGTCTCTGGTTGTTGCTGTTGTAGGTATTCTCATGGTGATCTACGTGCTCGTAGGTGGCATGAAGGGTACAACCTGGGTTCAGATCATCAAGGCTGCTCTCCTCATTGCAGGTGCTGGAATCATGACCATCTGGGTGCTCGCACTCAATGGCTTCAACCTTTCCACCCTGCTGGAGAACGGCGTCAAGGTCTCTCAGGCACTTGAAGCTCCATTCGATCCTCTGCAGCCTGGTCTCAAGTACGGCAAGAACCCTATTGACTTCATTTCGCTGTCAATGGCTCTCGTACTTGGTACCGCTGGTCTACCTCACGTTCTCATGCGTTTCTACACGGTTCCTACCGCTAAGGAAGCTCGTAAGTCCGTTGTGTGGGCTATCTGGCTCATCGGTGCGTTCTACCTCTTCACCCTGGTACTCGGCTTCGGCGCCATGACCCTCGTTGGTCCTGCTGTCATCGCTGCTGCACCAGGTGCCGCTAACTCTGCTGCTCCTCTGCTTGCAGCAGCTCTCGGTGGCCCCGTACTGCTCGGTATCGTTTCGGCGATTGCGTTTGCAACGATTCTTGCTGTGGTTGCTGGTCTGACCATCACCGCTGCTACCTCGTTCGCACACGACATCTACGCAAACGTCATCAAGCGCGGTGAAGTTCGCCCCAACGCTGAGGTCAAGATTGCTCGCATCACCATTGTTGTGATCGGTGCTCTCGCTATCCTCGGTGGTATTGGTGTTCAGGGTCAGAACATTGCGTTCTTGGTTGCACTTGCATTCGCAGTTGCAGCATCCGCAAACCTTCCAACCATCATCTACTCGCTCTACTGGCGCCGCTTCAACACTCGTGGTGCACTGTGGTCGATGTACGGTGGTCTGATCTCCTCCGTGGTTCTCATTGCGTTCTCACCTGTTGTATCTGGAAAGGCAGACCCCACTGGGGCACTGACCTTGTCCATGATCAAGGGTGTGGACTTCCACTGGTTCCCGCTGGACAACCCAGGTATCGTTTCGATTCCTCTCGCATTCCTGCTCGGTATCATCGGTACCTACTCAGGTGGCAAGAAGGAAAACTCCTGGATTGCAGCTGAAATGGAAGTTCGTTCACTCACCGGTCACGGTGCAGAGAAGGAAGTTGCTCACTAAGCACATCCACACAAACACGAACGCCCCTGGGAAACCAGGGGCGTTCGTTCGTTAAGGCTTAGGAATAAAGTTCTTCAGGAACAGTAAAGCCAAAGATGGCAAGACCGCTGTCCCAGATCACTTGGCAAGCAGCACGGAGCAGATCAAGTTTGTTCTCTCCCCTGCTCACAATGACTAAGTCCATGCCCTGCTTGCGCACGGTAGCACCGCGCACGGTTACAGAGCCGTCCCTATTCGAGACCACAGTGGGATAGGGCTGAGAAAGTTCACGCAGATCGCCCAAGATGTAATCAGGACGAGAACCCGCAGGTGCTGCCAAAAGTTGTTTGGCCTGGTCAATACCGGTCAGCACAAGCACAGTCTTCATCCCAGCACGGTTCCCACCCATCACATCGGTATCAAGACGGTCACCGATGAACAGGGCAGTCTCTGGAGCGACGGCTGTGCCGAAGCGACGGGCTGCCTCTTCAAAGATCGGAAGTTCTGGCTTACCTGCCACAACAGGCAGACGACCAACAGCTGTATGAACAGCAGAAACGAGTGTTCCATTACCTGGCGCAACACCGCGTGCAACAGGAATAGTCCAATCCATGTTGGTGGCTACCCAGGGAATGCCTGCACTCTCCCCTGCCCCAGTAGCCGTGCCACCAAATGCATCAGAAGTGGGGCGGGCATTGAGTGCGAAAGAAGCTTCTGCAAGCTGCTTCCAACCAAGTTCAGGCGAAAAACCCTGAATCACTGCAGCGGGGTTGTCTTCTGCAGAAAAGGAAACTACGTAACCGTTTTTCTCAAGCTCATGGGTAAGCCCTTCGCCGCCAATGACAAGGATGGTTGATCCAGCAGGAACAAGATCTGCCAACAAATGCATCGCCGCTTGAGGAGAGGAGACAATGTCTTCATCCGCACAAGATAGTCCCAGTTCACGCAAGTGCCTAGCAACACTGGCTGCTGTGCGTGAAGCGTTGTTAGTGATGTAGCCCACACGAGTGTGTTCAGCGACCGAATTCAAAGATTCAACAGCATGAGGAATTGCTCCCGGTCCGGCATACACAACACCGTCAAGATCTGCCAGAACCACTACCTTGCCCTCAAGAGGGCTTGGGCCTAGCTCCGGTTGCTTTTTGGAGAAGAGGCTCACGCCTTGTCTCCCTCGGCATCCAAATGTGCAGTCTCAATCAAGATCTGTCGAACGTC
>JBEGUL010000057.1:0-31915 GCA_041178865.1 Actinomycetota bacterium
GCTTTGCCCATTGATATTGATGAGCGTGTGATTGAACCCACGAATGCTTTTGAGGGCAAGCGCATGCGCGGAGCGGACTCTGCGCTCAAGGATCCTGGTAACTGGAAATACCTCGTGAACCCTTTCCGTCCCAGCTGGGGTGAGCCATATCAATCCATTGCCTCGCGCATGCGCGACGCCATGATTGACGCCGCCACTTCTGTACCTGGCGGCGATGTTGTCATTGTGAGCCACCAACTCCCCATCTGGATGGTTCACCGCGACGTCAACGGCAAGAACTTGTTCCACGACCCTCGCGCTCGCCGCTGCACACTTTCCAGCATCACCACCCTGGAACTCATTGACCCGATGAAGCCAGAGCTGGGTTTTGTTGAGGTCGGTTATGTAGAACCTGCCGCTGAGCTGACAGCCACTGCTTTGGATGTCGGAGCAGTATGAGCAAGCACCTGATTCGCAATCTGGTTGCAGTGGCAGCTGTCATCGCCTTGAGCCTGACGGGTTGTTCTAGCGACCCTCTTGCAGAGCAGTATCGCGAAGGCTCCAACAAGAACTACATCGCCGGTGACGGTTCACTCACGGAGATCACTTTAGAAAACCGTGGTGCACCAATCGAGTTCTCTGGAACCACAGAGACTGGCGCCACGGTCACATCTGCTGGGTATCTTGGCAATGTCTTGGTGGTCAACTTTTGGTATGCGGGCTGTGCCCCGTGCCGGGCAGAAGCCCCCGACTTAGAAGCCGTTTACGAAGAAACAGCACCTCAGGGAGTGAACTTCCTCGGTGTTAATGTCCGAGACCAAGCAGCCACGGCCATCACCTTCAACGAAAACTTTGGAATCACCTTCCCCAGCATCATGGATCAAGATGGCAAAGCTCAGCTGGCGTTCTCCTCGCAGGTTCCCCCGAATGCGGTTCCCACCACCTTGATCTTGGATGCGCAGGGTCGAGTTGCTGCGCGTATATTGGGACAGCTCAAGGACCCTTCGATTCTGCGAACCCTCATCGCTGATATTTCTGCTGAATCGAGCGCGAATTAATGAACGTGGGTGAGCTGGTTTACAGCGGGCAACTTCTTGTTGCCATTCCCTTGGCGTTGCTCGCCGGTCTCATTTCTTTTGCATCTCCCTGCGTTCTTCCTCTGGTTCCTGGGTATCTGGCCTATGTCAGCGGTGTAACTGCCCCAGCCACAGATACGAAGGGACGCCGCAAGAACATGTGGCGCATGGTTGCGGGAGTATCGCTGTTCATTGCCGGGTTCTCCGTCGTTTTTGTTCTCTACGGAGCTGCCTTCGGAGCAATTGGTGCGTGGTTGATCCAGTGGCAAGACATGATCATTCACCTTTTGGGTTTCGTAGTGATTGCCATGGGTCTGGTCTTTATTGGCCAGTTTGGTTTTTTCCAGCGCACTGCCAAGCTCAAGATTTCACCAGCTACAGGGTTAGCTGGTGCTCCCTTGCTCGGGATTGTCTTCGGGCTGGGCTGGACTCCCTGCATGGGTCCCACACTCACCGCCATCTTGTCGCTCAGTATTGATACAGCTTCTCCTTGGCGGGGAGCATTGCTCGGCTTTGCTTATTGCATGGGCCTGGGTATCCCTTTTGTCCTGCTTGCGCTGGGATTAGGCTGGGCCACAGGCTCCGTCGCTTTTCTTAAGCGTCACATACGAGCCATCAACATCTTCGGTGGAGTTCTGCTGATTGTCATGGGTGTACTCATGGTGACCGGATTGTGGACTGCATGGATCTATCAACTTCAGGCGGTGATTGGAAACTTTGTCCCGTCCCTCTGATCACATTGATTCCGCGCCACAGCGTGATGCCAAGATTGTGAACCCCAACCTGGGTGTTGTGGGGTGGCTGCGTTGGTTCTGGCGTCAGCTCACCAGCATGCGCACCGCACTGCTTCTGTTGTTGTTGCTTGCTATTGCTGCTGTTCCCGGCTCTCTTGTTCCGCAGCGCAGCTCAGACCCGAATGGCGTAAGCCAATACTTTGCCGACTACAAGGACACCGCGCCGATTCTGGATCAGTTCCAGATGTTCGATGTGTACACCTCGGCATGGTTCTCTGCCATCTACTTGCTCTTGTTCATCTCTTTGATTGGGTGTGTACTTCCACGCACCAAGCACCACATTGAAGCGCTGCAGGCACAACCACCTGTGACACCTGCGAACTTGGTGCGCCTTCCCGCGTATGCACAGCTCACCATCGCAGGCAAGAGCGCTGAGGAAGTTCTCGAAGCTGCACGCAAGGTCTTGAAAGCCGATCGTTACCGGGTTGCGCGTTATGACCGCGCTGCCGGTGGCACGGGCAAACTCAAGAGTGAAGCAGCAATTACCGTTTCTGCCGAGCGCGGCTACATGCGCGAGACCGGTAACCTCATTTTCCACTTCGCGCTCGTGGGCGTACTGATTGCTGTGGGCTTTGGCGGCGGTTTCGGCTTCGCCGGCCAGCGCGCCATCTATGAAGGCCAAGCCTTCACGAACTCGCTCATTGCCTTCGACTCTTTCAACCCAGGACGCTTCTTCAACTCGGCAAACCTCACCCCGTACACAATCCAGCTGGATAAATTCACGGCTGTGTATGAGGAAAAGAACAGCAATGCCATTGGCCAGCCAGTGGACTTCACGGCAGAAGTCACCACTCAGATCCAAGGCGAAGCACCCCAGCAGCAAACGATCAAGGTGAATGAGCCACTGCGCATCGCGGGCACTGATGTCTATCTACTGGGAAATGGTTACGCGCCCACCATCACAGTTCGTGATGCTGAAGGAAACGTTGTGTTCACCGATTCGGTGAACTTCCTTCCACAAGATAAAAACCTCACTTCACTCGGCGTTATTAAGCTCCCTGACGGTTTGGCAGAGCAAGTTGGCCTCATCGGTTTCTTCTATCCCACAGTCAGTGAAGGCCACAGCGGCGCCTACTTCTCGATGTACCCGGATTTGATTGACCCTCGATTGACTCTGGATGTCTACGCCGGTGACCTAGGCCTCGATGAAGGAATCCCTCGTTCGGTCTATGCGCTCGACACCGCAGACATGACCAAGCTTGCTGGGCGGAAAGCTCCCCAGAAGTCTCTTGAGTTCAGCATTGGTGAAACCGTGGAGCTGCCCAACGGCTTGGGCAGTGTCACTTTCGATGGAGTGAAGCGTTTTGTTTCTCTCGATATTCACCGCGACCCCACTCAAGGATGGGTTTTGGTCTTCTCCCTCTCGGCGCTCGCCGGTCTGTTGATCTCCTTATTCATCCCGCGCAGGCGCATGTGGGTTTCGGTCACTGAAAACAGCGACGGTTCGGTTACAGCTGAATGTGCCGGCCTAGCCCGCGGGGATGACCCCACGCTTGATACCGCGGTTAATGCCCTCAAGGACAAGCTGGAGCGAGCCTTAGGATTGACCCGTGACTGACACCCTTTCTGAGTACTCCGTACTTGCCCTTTACTCGGCCATGGCAATCTATGCCATCGCCTTTGTGCTGTTCACGCTCGACCTCGCCAAGGGCGCCAGTGGTGACCCTGTTGCTGGGGCAGAGGCACAAAAGGTTGTTGTTCCTGAACGACGCAAGCTTGCTCGCGTTGCCATGGCACTGACTGTGATCGGTTTTGCGCTTCAGTTTGCCGCCACCTTGATGCGCGGTGTTGCTGCGTCACGCGTGCCCTGGGCAAACATGTATGAATTCGCCATGACGGGAACCCTCATCATTGTGGCCGTCTTCCTGCTGGTGAACCTGAAATGGGACATGAAGTTCCTGGGTTCTTTCGTTACCGGTCTGGTTCTTCTTCTTCTGGGTCTTGCTGCCACTCGTTACTACGTGGAGATTGTTCCTCTTCCACCCGCGCTTCAGTCTTACTGGCTCGTCATTCACGTCTTCGTGGCAACCCTTGCGACCGGTTTCTTCGCTCTGGGCTTTGCTCTCTCCCTGATGCAGCTCCTGCAGACCAAGCGCGAGCTTGCTGTGGCAGCGAAGGAAAAGACTCGTCTGGCTTTCCTCACTCGCCTGCCCGATTCCGTGCAGCTTGAGAACTACGCCTACCGCCTCATCATTATCGGCTTTGTGCTCTGGACCTTCACCCTCATTGCAGGTGCTATCTGGGCGGAGAAAGCATGGGGCCGTTACTGGGGTTGGGACACCAAGGAAGTCTGGACCTTCATTATCTGGACCATCTATGCCGGCTATATCCACGCTCGTTCCACACGTGGATGGCGCGGAACCCGCTCAGCGTGGTTGGCCATGATTGGCTTTGCCGCAGTGATCTTCAACTTCACCGTGGTGAACATCTTCTTCAAGGGCCTGCACGCCTACTCAGGCCTCTAAGCCTCAGCCATTCAAGTACTAGAGCAGGTTGTAGCAGCGCTCCAGCCGCTCCAGCCACCACGCAGTGGTGTCCGGGCTGGCTGCGAAGCGCTCTAACAGTTCTTCACTCACCACAGGGCGCTGGAGTGCAATAGTTCCGCCCTGGGCAACCAGCGGAGCATCTGTGACGTCCCCAGCAAGCAGTGACGCAGTCCCCAAGCCGCAGTCATAGTCGAGGTTCTTCACGGCGGCTGCGGCATAAAGCCCCATAGCAATGCCCACGGAAGATTCCAGAGCACTGGAGAGAACAATCGGGAGGGTGACCTCTTCCGAGAGCTCCACAATCTTGGAAATGCCGCCCAAGGGCTGAGCCTTCAGCACGAGGACATCAGCAGCAACGGCCTGTGCAACTGCGCGGGGGTCTTCGGCTTTTCGAATGCTCTCATCTGCTGCGATCAGAACGTCCATATAGTGTGTGCGCTCGCGCAGTTCCGCAAGTTCCTCTAACGAAGCACAGGGCTGCTCAACGTATTCGAGATCGAACTCCGCCAGGGCATGGAATGCATGCTCAGCCTCATCGACGTTCCAGGCAGCGTTCGCATCCACACGAATACGACCTTCAGGGCCCAAGATTCTGCGAACCTCACGAACACGTTCCACATCTTCACTGAGGAGTTGCCCTGGTTCACCCACTTTGACCTTGGCTGTGCGACAACCATCGAAGTGGGAAAGTACTTCTGCCACCTGGTCGGGGGCAACGGCAGGAACAGTGGCATTGACCATGATCTGCTCACGGTACAGCTTCGGTAGTGGCTGCCAGCCAAACTCAAGAGCAGCACGGAGCCAGTGCACAGCTTCGTCATCCTTGTATTCCACAAATGGACTGAACTCAGTCCATCCTTCTGGTCCCTGGAACAGCATGATCTCTCTGGACCAGATGCCGCGGAACTTCACCGCGAGGGGAAGTGAGACCACACGGGCGGTGGCAAGAAGCTCTGAGAGGGGTGGATGCACATGCCTAGTCTCCCACCGTTGCTGAGGTTCTCGTAGGCTGGAGGCATGGCATCTCCCGTTTCGGACATCTTTGACCCCACACAGTGGGTTGTTGCACCTGGCTCAGAAGGCTTCACGGACATCACATACCACCTCGACGTGCGTGGACAGGTGGCGCGTATTGCCTTCAACCGCCCAGAGGTTCGGAACGCATTCCGCCCCCAGACAGTTGACGAGCTTTACCGCGCACTCGATGACGCTCGTCAAAACAGCAAGGTCGGCGTCGTTCTCATAACCGGTAACGGTCCAAGTCCCAAAGATGGCGGCTGGGCATTCTGCTCCGGTGGAGATCAACGCATTCGTGGCAAGGCTGGTTACGAATACGCCGACGGTTCCACCGGAACCGGTCGCCTGCACATTCTTGAAGTCCAGCGCCTCATTCGCACCATGCCGAAGGTTGTTATCGCCGTCATCCCAGGATGGGCTGCCGGCGGTGGACATTCTCTACACGTGGTGTGTGACCTGTCTATTGCAAGCCGTGAGCACGCACACTTCAAACAGACAGATGCAGACGTGGGCTCATTCGATGCGGGCTATGGCAGTGCGTACTTTGCCAAGCAGGTAGGTCAGAAGTTTGCTCGTGAAGTGTTCTTCCTAGCTGAGGAATACAGCGCAGACCGCGCCTATGAAATGGGCGCTGTGAACAGGGTCGTTGCACACGCGGATCTTGAGACTGAAGCCCTTTCTATGGCGAGAACAATCATGACCAAGTCTCCCACCGCAATCCGCATGCTGAAGTTCGCCTTCAACGCAGTGGACGACGGAATCCTGGGCCAGCAAGTCTTTGCTGGCGAGGCAACCCGTCTGGCCTATGGCACAGACGAGGCAGTCGAAGGTCGCGATTCGTTCTTACAGAAGCGTGAACCTGACTGGTCGCCCTATCCCTGGCATTACTAGGACACACATGACGAGTGTGGTGCTCTGTGATGCGGCTGAGCCGCAGCAGGTTTTTGGTGCACTCACTGCCGCTCTGAACTCTGCAGGTCCAGCAGTACTTGTCCACGATGCACGGGCTTCACGCATGTTGGCAGCTGGAGAGTCTCCTCTGACCGAAGCACCTGATGGCACTGCACTACTAATCCAGACGTCGGGAACCTCGGGCAAGCCCAAGACGGTGGCGTTGAGTGCAGCGGCACTTCGTGCCAGCGCGGACTCAGCACATGAACGTCTTGGTGGTCAGGGTCAATGGCTTCTTGCTTTGCCTCTGACCTACATCGCAGGTATGTCTGTGCTGGTTCGCTCGATTGAGTCCGGCACTGAACCCGTGTTTATGCCGAGCGGACCATTCGATGCACGCACCTTCCTGGGTTCTGTTTCTGAGATGACCGGACAGCGCAGGTACACAGCATTGGTTCCTGTTCAGCTGGCCAGGGTCTTAGACGAAGCTGAAGAAAGCGAAACGTCGTTGCGGACTCTGCTCATGCTTGATGCAGTGCTCATTGGTGGACAAGCTCTGGAGCCAGAACTGCGTGAGCGCGCAGTTGCACTGGGCGTGAAGATTGTCGCCACCTACGGTTCTAGTGAGACGGCAGGTGGCTGTGTCTATGACGGTGTCCCGCTTGATGGTGTGCAGGTAGAGATTGCAGATGGTTCCGGCGAAATTCTCATCTCAGCGCCCCAGTTAGCTACTGAATATCTGGGAGACGAAACACGCACAGCAGATACATTCCAAATCAGGAATGGAGTGCGTTGGTATTTCACTGGGGATGCAGGAAGCCTAGAAAATGGCCTTCTTACAGTTATCGCACGCCTCGATCGTGTGATTACGTCGGGTGGATTGAAGATCGATCTCGACGCGGTAGAGGCTCTAGTTCGCGGTATTTCTGGCTGTTCACACGCACTTGCAATTCATATTCCAGATTCGGAATGGGGTGTTCGACCCGCAGTTGTCGTACCGGGGATGAAACATAATTCCGATCTTGCTGCCAAGGTCTATGACGAAATAGTTGCTGAATTGGGTCGGGTAGCTGCACCCAAGACGGTCTGCTTCATCGAAGAGATTCCTCTGTTGAGTTCGGGTAAGCCAGACCTTCTCGCACTGTCTGCATTCGCCGCTGCTCAGAAGTAGGCTCGAACATATGAGTAAGACCAGCAAGAAGCATCACGGTTCCGTGTCGCACAAGCCCCGTAAGGCCACCGCTGCCGACTGGATTTCTGGTGCACGCATTCGCACCCTTCCCCTCGCCTTCGCTCCCGTAGCGATCGGTTCAGGGGCAGCTGCACTGACCGATCAGTTCAACGCGCCAGTAGCTCTGCTCTGCCTAGTTGTTGCACTTGCATTGCAGATTGGAGTGAACTACTCCAACGATTACTCCGACGGCATTCGTGGAACAGATGACTTCCGTGTGGGCCCAGCCCGCCTGACCGGTTCAGGAGCAGCAAACCCCAAGCGAGTGCTTGCTGTTGCATTGGCCTTCTTCTCTCTTTCCGGTGTTGCCGGGATTGTCATTGTTCTGCTCACTGGTGCGTGGTGGATGCTCGCTGTTGGTGCGGTCGCCATTGTTGCCGCCTGGTTTTATACCGGCGGTCGTCGCCCCTACGGCTATGCCGGCTTGGGCGAAGTCATGGTTTTCATTTTCTTCGGACTAGTGGCAACTCTGGGAACAACGTATGTCCAGACGGGAACCTTCAGTCAAGAGAGCCTCTTTGGCGGAGTGGGTATCGGACTGATCTCTTGTGCTGTTCTTGTGGTGAATAACATTCGAGACATTGACACAGATACCAAGGCAGGGAAGAAGACTCTTGCAGTTCGGATGGGCCGGACGCCCTCTGCAGTTCTGTTCTGCGTTTTGATGCTGATTCCTTTTGGAATCGTCATCTATCTCGGGCTGTTCTTCTCTGCAACACTGTTGACGTTGTTCGCCCTGCTTGCGGCACTCCCCGCCTGCTTGATTACTGTCATGGCAAAAACCCCGCAGGAATACATCCTGGCGCTGAAGCTATCCAGCTTGACTGGATTGCTTTATGGCCTAGGCCTTGCCTTTGCCTTCTTCAGCTAGGCCGGCTTCAACTTCAGCGTCTTCGGCGTCAGCATCCTTGTCAGGGTTGACGTTCTTTGCTGCACGCTTGACATAGAGCGACTCTGAAAGTGCATTGCGAGTCTTGGCAAAGAAGATGTAGGAAACGCACAGGCCAATAATGGCCGAGAGCAAAGCGGCAAGCCAGGGAATCATTCCCAACAGCAACATGATGGTCAACGGAACAGCAAAAGCTGCCAGACGCATCAAGGTGAACCAGACCCAGGTTGATTTCTTCACAGGACAATTCTAAGCCGGCTCTGCTGTGAGCTGGACGGGAGCCAACCTAGACTGGAATAACTATGACCCGCTTGATCATCATCTTGGTTGCCCTCGCTGTGGCACTCATGGTTTTTTCTGCCATCGATGCCATCTTGATGGACCGCTTCCGCGTCCGCGGAGTTCCCAAGGGCCTCTGGATTTTCATCATCATCTTTATCCCCGTGGTCGGGCCTATCTTGTGGCTCACCGTCGGGCGTGGACGAAAGAATGGCCCCGGCTCACGCCGCGGCACATCTGCTCCAGACGATGACATCGATTTCTTGCGTGGATTGAATACCGATCCACCCAGCGATGGTCCCCGTGGCTAAGCACGCCCCGGCATCTGTCTTTGCCGCTGAGTTCCTTGCCTCCTTGGTGGAACAGGGAGTTCAGCACATTGTTCTCTCTCCTGGGGCGCGTTCACAGGCTTTGGCACTTGTCGCAGCTGAGTTGGAACGCCGGGGTGATGTGAAGCTCCACGTTCGCATCGATGAGCGTGCAGCCGGATTCCTTGCCCTCGGTCTCGCAGTGGAGAGTGGAACTCCTGCTGTGGTCATCACAACTTCTGGTTCTGCAGTTGCCAATCTTCACCCTGCTGTGCTCGAGGCGCATCATGCTGGTGTGCCGATGATTGTGGTCACGGCAGATCGTCCAGAAGAACTGCGTGAAATTGGCAGTAACCAAACCACGCATCAGCACGACATCTTTGGACCTGCGGTTCGTCTCAGCGTGGATGAGCCGGCACCCGTTCCGGGAGCCACCGCTGAACGCCGGGGTTCAGAACTTGCTGCAGTCGCCTATTCCGTCTCAACGGATTACTTTGCACCGGGACCCGTGCATCTGAACGTTGCGTTCCGCGAGCCCCTTTCCAGCACTATTGATGTTCGCCCAATAGAAAAATTGGTTGTTGGCCACCGTCAGATTGAGCCTGGAATCACGCTTGACCTCTCACGCGGTCCACGCACTCTCGTTATTGCAGGCGCTGACGCCGGTCCTCGTGCAGAAGAAGTTGCCCACGAAGGTGGCTGGCCACTAATCGCTGAGGTGACAAGCGGCTCTCACTATGGCCGCAACCTCATTCCTGCATATCGTGAACTGCTTGCCAACTCGGAACTCACCTCGATGATTGAACGCATCGTGGTCTTTGGACACCCCACTTTGAGCCGTGAAATTCCTGCACTCATCGGGGACTCCAGTACGGGAATCCAAACCATTGTTGTTCGCGGTTCAGCCCCCGAGGGCTACAACCCCGGCCTCAATGTTTCTTCCTTCGTCAACGAGGTCATTGTTGAGCAAGGGGACACAGACACTGACTGGCTCGGCCTCTGGATTCTCAATGGCCGCGACGCCTTCGAACGCTACGAGGCAATGGCCATTGATGCGGCTCTCGCCACTGCTCCGAACGTGACCGCGTCACGCTCAGAGAGCATTGTCGAGAAGAAGGCTTTCTTAGCGGCAGAACTTGCAGCGTCCAGGGTCAAGATCTCTCGTGAACTGTTGGTGGATGCCGTCTGGCGTTCTACTTGGCCTCATGACCGTCTGGTTTTTGCTGCTTCTCGCTTGATTCGCGTGGCAGACAAGTTTGTCGGGGGCAAGAAGATTTCCGTTCATGCCAATCGCGGTCTGGCAGGCATCGACGGCACCATCGGTACCGGTATGGGGATTTCCCTGGCTTCAGAGAATGCCCTCACTCGCATCGTGGTCGGCGACCTTGCCGCACTCCACGATGCCGGTTCGATGCTCTTGGGGAGACAGGAAACCCGCCCCCGCGTTCAAGTCATCGTGGGTAACGATGGTGGCGGAACAATCTTTGATGCATTGGAAGTTGGGCAGAGCGCCTCAGCTGAGAACATGGACCGCGTCTTCCTCACTCCGCAGCAGGTGAATCTCGAAGCACTCGCGACTGCCTATGGCTGGGGTTACACCAAGGTCACCACAGTCAGTGAGCTAGAGCGCGCTCTGACCGGCGCCGGAGATGGACCCGAGCTCGTCGAGGTTGAACTTGAGCGCTAACTAGCTCAGTGCGTCAATGATGGGGCGGAACTTCATTTCTGTCTCCACCAATTCTTTTTCTGCCACCGAGTCACTGACGATGCCGCAACCGGCATAGGCAGTCACGGTCGAACCGGAGAGCTGTGCACAGCGAAGTGCGATGGCCCATTCGCCATCGCCGTCTGCACCAATCCAGCCCACAGGGCCCGCATAGCGGCCACGGTCGAAAGGTTCGAGGTCATCAATAACCTCAACTGCAGCGACGGTGGGAGTTCCCGCAACAGCCGCTGTGGGGTGCAGGGCAAAGACCAGATCGAGAGAGTTTGAACCGCTGGCTAAGGTTCCCGCGATGTCGGTTGCGAGATGCCACAGGTTAGGAAGTTTGAGGGTGAAGGGGGCATCACTGACAGTGAGCTGTTCTGCATAAGGAGTCAAAGCATTGACGACAGAACGAGTGGCAAAGCCATGCTCGTCCAAGTCTTTGTGACTGGAAGCAAGCTCAGCTGCATTTGCCAGGTCAGTAGCGGTATCGCTGCCCCGGCGAGCTGTTCCCGCCAGCACCCGTGCAGTGACCTTCTTCCCGTGCACGGTGATGAGGGTCTCGGGACTAGAACCAAACAAGCCATCAACACTGAAGGTCCAGCAGTCGGGATAGCTTTCGGTGAGGCGAGTGATAGCCACGCGAAGGTCCTGAGTCCCTGCAAGGGTTCCTTCGAGTTCACGTGCCAATACGACCTTCTCAACCTCACCAGCATCGATGCGCTTAATGGCTTTGGTCACTGCAGAGGTGAAACCAACTTCCGACAGCGAAGCCGGGGAGAGGTGAACGACGGGGGCTGCGCCGAGCTCTGCGCTGGCCGAAACTTGTTCTTCGAAAAGTTTCTGGGCAGTTGCTTCAGTGAGCTGCTCGACTTGTTCATCGGCGAAGCCAATGCGAGTGAGCCATGTCACTCCAGCACGTTGGCCCACGATCAGGCGAGGAATGATTAAGACGCTGGGAACTTTTGACGTGGAGCGGAATGCAAACGTTCCAAAAGCGACGAGTCCAGAACCTGCAACATCGACCATGTCGGTAACGCGGGCAGCTGCCGCAACTTCACGCCAGGCAGCTCCTGCATCCTTGATGCGGGTCTTGCCGGAGAAGGACAGCGTCTCGACAACACCGAGACCGACCATGCCGTCACCGCGTCGCCACCACAACAGTGGTGAGTCGACGCTGAGCATGGTGAGCAGCTCGGGGGAGGCGGTTAAACGGACCGACTCCACACGAAGACCACGGGTTGCTGACAAGCTCACCCGAGACAGCCTACGCCTGAGCCGTAGACTTCTCTTGTGACTACAGCTGACCTTTCTAAGAAGCCCGAAGCCGTCTCGGCAATGTTTGATGACGTTGCCGCCGGCTATGACGTCACCAACAACCTGCTTTCCGCAGGAAATGCATTGTTGTGGCGCATCGCGACTACCCGCGCCGTCAACCCACAAGCATCTGAGCGGGTTCTTGACCTTGCAGCCGGTACAGGCACGAGCTCAGTAGCACTGGCGAAGTCTGGTGCGCATGTTGTTGCTGCTGACTTTTCTCCTGGAATGCTCGAAGTGGGACGCCAGAAGCATGGCTCAAACCAGCTTGTTGAATTCGTGGAAGCTGATGCAACCAAGCTTCCATTCACTGACAACAGCTTTGATGCAGTGACCATGTCTTTCGGTCTTCGGAATGTTGTCGAGCCCAAAAAGGCACTTTCAGAGCTCTACCGGGTGACCAAGCCCGGTGGCCGCATCGTGATTTGTGAGTTCTCGACACCTCCTGCTGCACCTATTCGTGCCGGATACAACTTCTACCTGCGCAAGGTCATGCCGATGGTGGCGAAATACTCTTCCTCAAACACGGAGGCCTACACCTACCTCGCAGACTCGATCGAGGACTGGCCCAACCAAGCCACCTTGGCTACCTGGATGCGTGACGCTGGCTTTATGAACGTGGCCTACCGCAACCTCACTGCTGGGGTTGTTGCCCTGCACCGCGGCATTAAGCCCGTTGCCTGAGCAGGACTAGGCTGAACGGGTGAACGCAAGCGTGAGTGGAGTAGCCGGAGTCACCGGTCATCTTTCACTGCGCCAAAGATTATTTGCCTCACCAGAGTCCAAACAGCTCGCTGAAACCATTGATGCTGGCGTTGCCACCATCGAAGAAGGTTTGAGCAAAGAACTCCACTTCGCCGATGCACTCGCCGATGTTTCCGGTCGTTATTTATTCGGAGCTGGTGGAAAGCGCGTTCGCCCCATGCTCACATTGCTCACAGCTCAGCTGGGTAACGGTGCAACTCCCGAGGTCATCACTGCAGCACAGGCTATTGAGATCACCCACCTGGCTTCGCTGTATCACGATGACGTCATGGACGAAGCTCCGCTTCGTCGCGGTGTTCCTTCGGCTCACGAAGTCTGGGGAAACTCGGTAGCTATCCTCACCGGTGACCTGCTCTTCTCTCGTGCGAGCACGCTGATGACACGTTTGGGCCAGAAGGCCATGCTGCTTCAGTCTGAAACTTTTGAGCGTTTGTGTCTGGGACAGCTGCACGAGACCATCGGACCACGACCTGATGAAGACCCCGTCTCCCACTACATTCAGGTCTTGGCTGATAAGACCGGCTCTCTCATCTCGGCAGCAGCTCGTTGCGGCATTGTCTACTCCGGTGCACCACTGGAATATGAAGACGCAATGGTGGAGTTCGGCGACAAGATCGGTGTGGCCTTCCAGCTCGCTGATGACGTACTAGATCTTTCCCCTGAATCTGCTGCCACCGGCAAGCAGGCAGGAACAGACCTTCGTGCAGGTGTTCCCACCCTGCCCACTCTTTTACTGGAGCAGCAGGCTGCCACGGACCCTGCAGCGGCTGCATTGCTGGCCCGCATTCGCGACGATGCAGATGACGCATCTGAGGAAGCAAACGCTGACCTTCAGCTTGCGATTGCCGAACTCTATGCGCACCCGGTAACTCAGGCCACCCGCATAGAAGCCCGCCGTTGGGCATCTGAAGCAGTCGCAGCGCTGGATATCTTGCCTTCAGGCTCGGTCAAGCAGGCCCTCTCTGCATTCGCAGAACACGTTGTTTCCCGCTCGGCCTAGCCATGGCCAAGCCTCGCGTTGATCCTGTCGAAGGACATGCAGCTGTTGAAGCTGTTATCGGTGGTTCTCTCACACGCGAAGATGTTGCCGGAGCTGTGAGATATCTCTTGCAGTTGATGAGTGATGCTGCCCCTGGCCACACCGTGGAACTCCGCATTCCTCCCTTTGGCGCTATCCAGTGCGTGGAAGGACCTGAACATACTCGCGGGACTCCGCCCAACGTGGTGGAGATGGATTCTCAAACCTGGATAGCGCTGGCTACCGGATCAGTAACGTGGGCATCTGCCTACGACGCGGGCAAAATTAGTGCTTCTGGGGTGCGCAGCGATCTGAGTTCTCAGCTACCACTGGCACAATGGTGACATGAGCGAAAAAGCAATCATCACCACCGAGCAGGTTACTGTTCGTCGTTCCCCCAAGTTCTTGACTTTCATGATTGTGGGAATCATCTTGGGAATTGTGGCGGCATTGATTCTGACTTTCTCGCTGCCAAACGAAAGCGAGTTCA
Organism: Actinomycetota bacterium; assembly: GCA_041178865.1. Taxonomy (GTDB): domain Bacteria; phylum Actinomycetota; class Actinomycetes; order Actinomycetales; family Microbacteriaceae; genus Aurantimicrobium. Next base: position 14,246 of record JBEGUL010000057.1, read on the forward strand.
CTCTTACTCAGATCTTTGGCTTCATGCTTTTGATCACGGGAACCATCGGCGGAACGCTCGGTCTGGTCTTTGCTCTGATCTTTGATCGCTATTACTCACGCCACGTCATTCAGGCCACAGCGGAGCGGCTTGAAATTACACAGAAGTAGAACTTCTGTGTTGTTCAGCTTTAGCTGAGCTGATTACGCTCGACCCAGTCCAAGTACTCAGGTGTAATCGTGCCCGTGACGTAGTCACCGGTGAAGCAGCTGACATCAAGGGCAGTCAGGTTGGAGCCTTCCATGATGGCTGCTTCCATATCGGCGACTTCCTGATAAATCAGGTGGTCAGCACCGAGCTCTTGAGCAATCTCTGGAATCTTGCGACCATGAGCGATCAGCTCTTGGCGCGAAGGCATGTTGATGCCGTACACGTGGGGGTAACGAACGGGGGGAGCCGCTGAGGTGAAGGTCACCTTGTTTGCTCCCGCAGCACGGGCCATCTCCACAATCTCGCGAGAAGTGGTGCCACGAACAATGGAGTCATCCACGATGAGAATGTTCTTACCCTTGAACTCCGCAGACATCGCGTTGAGCTTCTGCCGAACGGATCGCTTGCGCTGAGCCTGGCCAGGCATGATGAAGGTGCGACCGACATAGCGGTTCTTGTAGAAGCCCTCACGGTATTCCACACCGAGCTTGCGTGCCACCTGCATGGCAGAAGGACGGGAGGAGTCAGGGATAGGCATAACCACGTCGATGTCGCCCAATGGGGCATGCTGCGCAATGGTGGCAGCGAGGCGGTCACCCATGCGCAGACGAGTCTCGTAGACCGAGATGCCGTTCATCACGGAGTCGGGACGAGCGAGGTAAACATATTCGAATGAGCAGGGACGCAGAACAGGATTCTCTGCACACTGACGGGAGAAGAACTCTCCGTCCTTGGTGATGAAGATTGCTTCGCCGGGCTCGACATCGCGCACAATCTCATAGCCACCGCTTTCCAGAACCAAGGATTCTGAAGCGACGATGTAGTCAGTCCTGCCGTTCGCAGCATCGCGCTTACCCAGGATCAGTGGGCGAATACCAAAAGGATCGCGGAATGCGAGCAGACCGTGACCGGCAATGATGGCGATGGTTGCGTAGGAACCTTCCACGCGCTTGTGCAGGTTCTCCACCGCAGTGAACACGTGCTCAGGGCCCATCTCAGAACCAGAAACAGTCCCCTGGAGTTCAGTAGCAAGAACGTTGAGCAACAACTCAGTATCACTGGATGTGTTTACGTGGCGACGGTCAATCTGGAACAGGTCGTTGGTCAGCTCACGGGTGTTGGTGAGGTTTCCGTTGTGAACCAGGATGATGCCGTAGGGGGCATTGACGTAGAAAGGCTGTGCTTCCTCTTCGTTAGAAGCCGCACCAGCAGTGGCGTAGCGAACGTGGCCGAGGCCAACGTTACCGAGCAGTGCGCGCATGTCGCGGGTGCGGAAACCTTCGCGCACCTGCCCCTTTGTCTTGTGCATGAGCAGATGTGAACCATCTGCAGTGGCGATACCGGTGGAGTCCTGGCCGCGGTGCTGCAAAAGCAACAGTGCGTCGTAGATTTGCTGATTGACCGGCTCTGCTGAGACGATTCCGACGATGCCACACATGTGCGGTGGGAGCTCCTGAAACTCGAGGGGCGTGAAGGAGCTCTGACGAGTTCCTAGTCAAGTCTGGCACATCTTTCCTGAGGATAGACTTGACCTTGTGAGCCAGAATTCTTCCTATGCACGCGCGGGCGTTGACACCGCAGCCGGAGACCTCGCGGTCGAACTGATGAAGGCTTCTGTTAAGGCCACGCATGGCCCCGAAGTACTCGGTGGCGTAGGCGGTTTTGCGGGACTTTTTGACGTCTCATTCCTCACATCTTTCAAGCGTCCACTCTTGGCAACCAGCACTGATGGTGTGGGCACCAAGGTTGCCATTGCCCAGGCACTGGACAAGCACGACACCATTGGCCAGGACTTGGTCGGCATGGTGGTGGACGACATTATCGTGTGCGGTGCACGTCCCTTGTTTATGACCGACTACATCGCCTGCGGCAAGGTTTATCCTGACCGGATTGCTGCCATTGTGAAGGGCATCGCAGATGCGTGCTCCGCAACCGGCACTGCTCTCGTCGGCGGCGAGACCGCTGAACACCCGGGCCTCTTGGGTGTCGATGACTACGACGTTGCAGGAGCTGCTGTCGGTGTTGTTGAAGCAACTGACCTTCTTGGTGCTGAGCGCGTGGTCAACGGCGACGTTGTCATCGCGATGGAGTCCTCGGGACTTCATTCCAACGGCTACTCTCTAGTTCGCCACATTCTGGCTGAGAACAAGCTGGGTTACTCAGATACCTCTGCTGACCTAGGCGGCGTGGTTGGAGAGGTTCTCCTCGAGCCCACTCGTCTTTACACCGGTCCTTTGGTTGAAGTGCTCGCTGACCCAGCTTTGGCTGGCAGCATGCACGCGCTCAGCCATGTCACCGGTGGCGGTATCGCAGCTAACTTGGCACGCGTGCTCCCTGTTGGCTCCTGGGTTGAGGTCGATCGCTCAACCTGGTCACCGAGCAATGTCTTCCGTGTGCTGACTTCTCTGTCAGGCGACACTCTCGAGAGCACAGAGGGCACCTGGAACCTTGGTGTGGGCATGTTCGCTGTGGTCAGTGCGGGTTCTGCTTCTGCTGTGGTCAGCAAACTTTCTTCGCTCGGGATTCCATCCTGGGTTGTCGGAATGGTTTCCACTTCCGAGCGTGACTTCACCGGATTTGAACAGGGCGCTAAGGGCGTCAATGGAGGCGCTGTGCGCCTGGTTGGCTCCTACGCCAACTAATCACCTGTTGCCGTGTTGATTCCACTTCTTGTCACCGGCGCCGTCGGAGGATTTCTTTCTGGATTCTTTGGTGTTGGTGGGGGCATCATCATGGTGCCCCTGCTGATGATCTGGGCCAAGTTTGATCAGAAGCGAGCTTCCGCGACCTCATTGTTAGCAATCGTGCCCACCTCTCTCGTGGGCGCATTGACCTATGCCAGCAACCAGCAAGTGGATGTCCTCGTTGCCGTCTTCGTCTCGATTGGCGCGATTGTTGGCGCACCCTTTGGCTCGAAGTTGCTGCGGGTTCTTCCCGTAGCTGTTGTGCAGTGGACCTTCATCACCATGATGGTGATTGAAGCGACACGTCTGCTCTTTGTCATAGACGAAACTCGTGGCACTTTCGAATTGACCTTCTTCTCAGGGGCAGGCTTGATTGCGCTGGGTCTCTTGATGGGCGTTGCCTCAGGCATGCTCGGAATCGGTGGCGGAGTAATTGCCGTGCCGGTATTCATGAGTGTCTTTGGAATTGCACCTTTATTGGCCAAAGGAACATCTCTCTTGGCCATGGTTCCCACGGCAATCTCAGGAACAATCCCCAATCTCAGAGCAGGACTTGTTGTCCTCAAAGACGGAGTGATTGTGGGGATTGCAGCCGTGGCTGCTTCTTTTGGTGGAGTCGCGTTGGCATTTATCTTGCCGGATCGACTCTCAGCACAGCTTTTCGGTCTGTTATTACTGGGCGTTGCGATTCAGAGTGCGGTGCGTGGAGTGAAAAAGCGCGGAGTAAAAAGCGCACAGTGAAAAAGTAGTTAGGCGGAAGCCGCAGCTTCGCTTTCCTCATCTTCATCATCTGGGTACAAGTCAGCCCATTTGTCGATGAGTTCGTCACCTTCAGAAACGTGACCGATCTCTTTCTCAAGTGCAGAGAGGTCAGTATTTGGGCTGAAGTACTTCAGCTCGCGCGCAACTTTTGTGTGCTTCGCTTTTTGACGGCCACGCCCCATGCGTAACCCCTTACCTTGCTAACCGGGAAAAATTCACCGGATGACCATTAGGAAAAATCTAAAGGTCAGTCTAACACCGGCTTCCAGCTCTTTAACTGAGCGGACCGCCACCAAGTAAGTAACCGCCGCCAACGGCTAACAGGCCAAGGGCGGTGCTTCCCACGATGTTGAGCCCGGCCACCATCCAATGACCGGCACGAAGTCGCTCAATGGAGTCCACCGCGAAGGTGCTCATGGTGGTGAAACCACCGCAGAACCCGGCGACAAGGACAAACCCCACCTCAGGCATCAACACTGCATTAGCCAACATCGCGGTGAAGAGTCCCACCAGCAACGAACCCACAGTATTGACCATCAAAATGGCAAGCGGGAAGCCGTCCTTCTTCGCAGGAAGAATCACAGTGCTCGCATAGCGCAAGCTGGCACCAATACCCCCAGCAATGATGGCCAGGAACAGTGAAAGAAAGTTCATCGCTTGGCCACCTTCCGGGTGGCCTTCTTTGTGGCGAAGGGAGTACCAAGCCAGATTCCTAGCAGCGCAGCAAAAAGACTTGTGCCGATGGACAGCGCGAGATAGCCAGCTGTTGCCCAAGGATTTTGCACAAACAAGCCCTGAAGCATGATCCCGGAGAAGGTAGTGAAACCACCGAGGACACCGGGGCCAACAGCGAGCTTCATCCAGTGGGGAGTCTTGGGACGGGTCCAGATTCCAGCAACAACAAACCCGAGCAGTAAAGCCCCGAGTGCATTAATCACAATCAAGCTCACCAGAGACACCGAGAAAAAAATCAAGCTGAGCATGATGTCCAACAGGATGCGGAGGGCGGTGCCAACAGCACCACCAATCGCAACCGGAAGGAGATCTTTTTTCACGAGTTGTACGGAGTTCCTACTTCTCGTCTGCTGCGCGCTTAGCCGGAGTCATCGGCTTGCGTGCTGCAGGGCGCACGGGTTCACCACGGCGTGACTGTCCAGGAACTGGACGAGAACGACGACCATAAACCAAGTCGGTTGAGTCCAGCAGCCATGGCACGAGTGCAATGGCTACACCGTGCTCCATCATGAGCTTGAGCTTGAGGCGACGAGCCTTGTGGTTGTGCAGCGCGTGCTCCCACCAGTGACCCACGATGTATTGGGGCAGATAGACAGTGACGATTTCAGAGCCGTGCTGCGCACGGTGTTCACGGATGTGTTGAATCAGTGGCCAGCCGAGATCGCGGTAGGGCGAGCTGATGATGCGCAGTGGCAGGTGAATGTTCTGACGAATCCAGTCGAGTTCGAGTTTGGCTGTGGCAACCTCGTTGATGGACACGTGCACAGCCTCGATGGAATCGTGGCGGGCAGCGATGGCATAGTCGATGGCCTTGAGAATGGGCTTTTGCATCTTGCCCACCAGCACGATGGCGTGGTCGCCCTTAGCGCCGAAGGTGGTTTCTGCATCCACTGCTACTTCTGCTTCAACGTCGCGGTAGTAGCGGTTTACCCCAATCATCAGGGTGTAAAGAATGGGCATTGCCAGGAAGACAATCCATGCGCCATGTGTGAACTTGGTAATGGTGACAATGATGAGAACTGTTGCAGTGAAGGTCGCACCGGTGATGTTGATCAGGCGAGAACGTCGAATGCTGGCGGAGTTCTCAGGTTTTGATTTGAGCAGCTTGGTCCAATGCACCACCATGCCGGTTTGGCCCAGGGTGAAGGAGACGAATACGCCGATGATGTACAGCTGAATCAGTTGTGTAAGTTCTGCTTGGAAGACAGCCAAGATGACAATCGCAGCAAGACCAAGCGCAATCACACCGTTGGAGTAAATGAGGCGGTCACCGCGGGTTTCCAGCGACTTGGGTGCATAGCCATCCTTGGCCAGCACGGAACCCAGCAGGGGGAAGCCGTTGAACGCAGTATTTGCGGCTAATAAGAGGACGAGAGCAGTACCTGCCTGGATGGCATAAAAGAAGACAGTGTTGTTACCAAAGGTAGCTGCAGCAATTTGAGCAATCAGGGATCGCTGGGGTGAGGTTTCACAGTTGGCATAGCCAACAAGGTGACAGGCATCTTCTGCGTAGTGAACATTCGAAATGAACGCCATGGTGATGAGACCTGCGAACAAAGTGATCGCAATCGCACCCATCACGACAAGCGTGATCTGCGCGTTCTTGATCTTGGGAACGCGGAATGCAGGAACACCGTTAGCGATGGCTTCCACACCGGTCAGTGCGGCACATCCACTGGCAAAGGAACGAAGCAAGAGAAGCACCAGCGCTGCCTGAGCAACGCTCTCTCCTTCCACCATGTATTGAGCGGACTCAGCAATAGGTGCGTCACCCATCAAGGTGCGAACGATGCCAACCACGATCATGATGAAGACGCTGGCAACAAAGAAATAGGTGGGGATGGCAAATGCCTTACCCGACTCGCGAACACCGCGCAGGTTGATTGCGGCCAGGATGATCACGAACACGATGGCCAGCAGCACACGTTCGGGCGCAAGCTCTGGAATAGCGGAGATGATGTTGTCCACACCGGAAGCAACTGACACGGCTACGGTCATCACGTAGTCAACGAGAAGCGCTGAAGCGACAACAACACCGGACTTCTCACCCAGGTTCTTGTGGGCGACTTCGTAGTCGCCACCCCCGGAAGGGTAAGCCTTAATGAGCTGACGGTAACTGGCGATAACCACGATCATGAGCAAGATCACGCAGGCAGCAATCCACGGGGCAAAGCTCAAGAATGCGAGGCCACCGATGAGCAGAATCATTAAGAGTTCTTGAGGGGCGTATGCCACTGAAGAAAGTGGGTCACTGGCGAAGATGGGAAGAGCGATGCGCTTCTTCAGCAGTTCGCCTTCCAACATCGCGGTGGGGAGAGGGTCACCAATAATCCAACGCTTAGGCGACTTGGATTCGGGGACAGAACCTGTATCAGTGTTGTCTGGACTCACGAAGAGCTACTTTACGCCGATTCACCCCCTAGAGAACTCACATTTTTTCGTTATAAAGACCTGCCAGACTGTTAGACGTGTATTTCTTAGCTAAAGCCAGTATGAAAAACCGCGCCCTCATTGCGCTGGTGACCATTGTCGTAGCCATCTTTGGAGGGCTCGCACTCACTAACCTCAAGCAGGAATTGGCACCGAGTGTGCAGTTCCCCCAGCTTGCCGTGCTCACCGTGTATCCCGGTGCTGCACCGGAAGTAGTGAACCAGGACGTGTCTGGCCCCATTGAGACGGCAATTCAAGGTGTTCCGGGTATTGAAAACACCACAGCCACCTCCAGCACCAACTTGAGCCTGATCTCGGTGTCCTTTACCTATGGCACAGACCTGATCATCTCCGAACAGAAGATCAACCAGGCCATCAACCGCATCAAGTCACAGCTACCCACCGATGTTGACCCTCAGGTTATTTCCGGTTCCTTCAGTGACTTCCCTGTCATGCAGATTGCTGTCTCCAGCGATTTGGACACCCTCGAACTCGCAGACATTTTGCGCTCCACCACCCTCAATGAAATCAAGGACGTCGAAGGTGTTCGCGATGCCGCACTCCTCGGCGCTCCCGAGAAGCGCGTCACCATCGAGCCCAACCAGGCAGAGCTTCGAGCACAGGGTCTCACCACAGCATCCATCAAGGACACCCTGGATGCCAACGGTCTGCTGATTCCTGCCGGTGAGATCACGGAGAATGACCAGACTCTGTCCGTTCAGATTGGTGAGCGCATCAATTCGGTGGAAGCCATTTCAGCTTTGCCGATCACGGGCGCTAACGGTCCTGGTGTCGTCACCATCGGATCCGTTTCAACCGTGGCACTCACGGATGCTCCCACCACCACGCTGTCTCGTGTGAATGGAAAGCCTGCGCTCACTATTGCTGTGACCAAGCTTCCAGATGCCAACACCGTTGATGTGTCTAAGGCTGTCAATAACGTTCTTCCCACCTTGGAAGCAAGCCTGGGTAATAACGCTGTTTTCACCACCGTGTTTGACCAGGCCCCTTTCATTGAGAAGTCCATTGAGTCACTCACCACCGAAGGTCTGCTGGGTCTGCTCTTCGCCGTCATCATCATCTTGATTTTCTTGATGTCGATTAGATCCACTCTGGTTACAGCCATCTCCATTCCAACCTCGGTGCTCATTACCTTCATTGGTCTGCAAGCAGCTGATTACACCCTCAATATCCTCACCTTGGGCGCACTGACAATTGCTATCGGTCGCGTGGTGGATGACTCCATCGTGGTTATCGAGAACATCAAGCGCCGCCTGGTGCCCGGGGTTGACCGCGCAGCCGTGATTGTGGATGCCGTCCGCGAAGTTGCGGGCGCAATTACTGCGTCTACGGCAACCACCGTTGCCGTGTTCTTGCCGCTGGCATTCGTGGGTGACATCACCGGCGAGTTGTTCCGTCCCTTCGCCTTGACCGTGACCATCGCACTTGTTGCCTCACTGCTGGTTTCTCTCACCATCGTTCCAGTGCTTGCTTACTGGCTGCTCCGTGCACCATCCGAGACAGGTAAGCGTGCTGAGAAGGCAAAGGCTGCTGAGCTCGCTGGCGAAGAGAAGCCCGGCTTCCTCCAAAAGGGTTACCTGCCTGTAATCAACTGGACTCTCAAGCACTCTGTCACGACCATCATCTTGGCTGTGCTGATTCTTGTGGGTACCGGTGCCATCCTGCCTCTCATGAAGACCAACTTCTTGGGCTCATCTGGGCAGAACACCTTCACTGTTACTGAAGCAATCAAGCCCGGCACGAGCCTGGAAGCACAGGACGTGTTAGCAACCGATATTGAGGGTGCCCTTCTCGACACAGAAGGTGTCGAAATTGTTCAAGTCTCTATCGGTTCTTCCGGTAACGCTCTGCGTGACGCATTCGTCGGCGGCGGCGATACCGCCATCACCTTCTCCGTCACCACCAAGGAAGGTGGCGACCAGCAGAAGATTCAGGACGCTGCTCGCGTAGCTGTCGAAAAGGTTGCTGACAAGGACACCATCACCGTGGGTGCCCAAAGCGGATTCGGTGCATCCAGTGACATCGCTATCGACATCACTGCTCCTAATCAGGAATCTCTAGATGCTGCAGCTGCTGCAGTTGATAAGAGCATGCGTTCACTGCCAGCTGTCAAGCAGGTTACGAGCAACCTCACAGAGGCTCGCCCCTACATCGCCGTCTCGGTCAACCGTGATGACGCTGCAGCTGCTGGTTTCTCTGAAGTAGCGCTCGCCGGTTACGTTGCCCAGGCAATGCGCCCGACAACCATCGGCACTGTCGTGATCGAGGGAACTACTCTCGACATCTACATCGCATCGAATGATCCCCCCACCACGGAAGCTGAGCTTGCTGCCCTGAGTGTTCCCACAGCCAAGGGTCTGGTTCCTCTGGACACTCTTGCCACTGTGACTGTCAAGGATGGCCCTGCCACCGTCACCACGGTCAAGGGTCAGCGCAGCGCAACGGTGACCGTCACGCCTAACAGCGAGGACCTGGGCACAGCAACAGCTGAGGTGACTAAGGCTCTTGAAGATATTGATTTGCCTTCAGGCGCATCTGCCAAGATTGGTGGCGTGAGCGCTGACCAGGCAGCAGCCTTTAGCTCTCTCGGTATTGCAGTACTGGTTGCAATCCTTGTGGTTTACATCATCATGGTTGCGACCTTCGGTTCGCTCCTGCAGCCACTGCTGCTGTTGATCTCGGTTCCATTTGCTGCAACTGGTGCCATTGGTCTCCAGGTCATTACTGGAGTTCCACTCGGAGTTCCTTCCTTCATTGGTCTGCTGATGTTGGTGGGTATCGTCGTGACGAATGCCATCGTGCTCATCGACTTGGTCAACCAGTATCGCAACAAGGGTCTGGCAGTGAAGGAAGCCCTCGTCGAGGGTGCAACCCGCCGTCTGCGTCCGATTCTGATGACCGCTTTGGCAACCATCTTCGCGTTGATTCCTCTGGCAATCGGAATTACCGGCTCCGGCGGATTCATCTCTCAGCCTCTGGCCATTGTGGTTATTGGTGGTCTGATCTCTTCCACCCTGCTGACGCTTGTCGTTCTTCCCACCATCTACAACCTGGTTGAAGGTGGCCGGGAGAAGCGCAAGGCAAAGCGTGCAGAGAAGAAGGCAGCCAAGGCGGGAACTACTGCTTCGGCACCCGTCTCCAAGGAGCCCGTCTTTGACACCCTCGTCGTTGACGATGATGGTGACGATGACACTCCCATTCGTCGCCGCACCCCTTCCGTCTAACTAGGCTGGAGGGATGAAGACATCCCGCCTCGCATTGTGGTCACTGGTTTCAGTGGCCGCAATGTGGGGCGTTGCCTTTGTCGTGATGAAGCCGGCAATTGCCCAGCAGCCTTTCTTTGACTTCTTGGCTATTCGCTTCACGATTGCTGCTGCAATCATGTTGCTGATCAAGCCGAAAGTGATCCTCGCACTCAAAGGCAAGATGCTTGCCGTGGGAGCTGTGTTGGGTGTGGTGCTGGGCCTGGCCTATGTCACCCAGACCATTGCACTGGAGTTGACCACGGCTGCCATCACTGGCTTCCTCACGGGAACCTACGTGGTGTTGACCCCTGTTCTAGGTTGGTTGATCTTCCGACGCAGAATCGGAATCAAGGTTGCTATTGGTGCCGTATTGGCACTGGTTGGTCTGGGACTCATCTCCATCACGGGCGTCTCTATTGAAGTTGGCCAGATCTGGGGCATCATCTGTGCTGTTCTCTACGCCCTGCATATTGTCGGCTTGGGCAAGTTCAGCTCAGGTCTCGATTCTTACGCGCTGACCTTTGTGCAGTTGCTGTTCGTTGCTGTGGTGTGCTGGATTGGTGCACTGCCTGACGGCTACCAAGGTCCACCCACTGTAGATGTCTGGATGGCAGTTCTTTTCACCGCCATCTTTGCCACCGTGATTGGCTTCTTTGTTCAAACCTGGGCTCAGGCTCAGATGGAGCCTTCTCGCGTGGCCATCATCTTGACGCTTGAGGTTGTCTTTACCGCTCTCGTTTCTGTCGGTGTGGGCCAAGAAGTTCTGGCCCTGAAAACCATCATCGGCGGCGCATTCATGGTCGCCGCCATGGTGATCGTGGAGATGCCGACCCGTGGCAAGAAAGAACACATTGCGGGAACCCCTGGTCCCGAAGATGAGGACATCGTTCCTCTCGAGCCCCTCGCTCACTAGAGAAATCGGCTCTGCCAGGGCCGATAAACTGAAGCCATGACTTCTGCACGCGAACAGCTGATCAACTTCATCAAAGAAGAAGCCGTCTTCCACGGTGACTTCACCCTGACCAGCGGCAAGAAGGCCACGTATTACGTGGACATGCGCAAGATCTCTCTGGATCACCGCGTTGCCCCTTTGATTGGCCAGGTCATGTTGGACGTGCTGGCACAGATTCCCAACGTGGACGCTGTGGGCGGTCTCACCATGGGTGCTGACCCCATCGCAACTGCTGTTCTCCACCAGGGTGCTGCCCAGGGCCTGACCTATGACGCCTTTGTTGTGCGCAAGGAGCCTAAGGACCACGGTCGTGGCCGTCAGGTTGAAGGTCCCGACCTCGTAGGCAAGCGTGTTGTTGTCCTCGAAGACACTTCCACCACGGGTGGCTCACCGCTCAAAGCCATCGAGGCTCTCGAGAAGGTCGGCGCTGAGATTGCTGGTGTTGCGGTGGTCGTCGACCGTGCAACTGATGCTCGTCAGCGCATTGAAACTGCTGGCTACCCCTACTTCTATGCCATTGGTCTCGAAGACCTCGGTCTCGAACCTCAGTAATCGTGACTGACCTTCCTGAGTCACCCACCCACGAACTGAGCACCTCCGGTGTTGGTCCGTGGATTGGCGAACTCCCGGAAGAACCTTGGTATGACCGTGAGCTCCTTGAAAAGGGAGACACTCGCAACGTTATTGACCGCTACCGCTACTGGACTATGGAAGCGATCGTCGCTGACTTAGACGAGAAGCGTCACCCGTTCCACGTGGCCATTGAGAACTGGCAGCACGATATGAACATTGGTTCTATCGTGCGCTCCGCCAATGCGTTCGGTGCAGACACCGTCCACATTGTGGGACGCCGCCGCTGGAACAAGCGCGGTGCGATGGTTACTGACCGCTACCAGCACGTAATCCACCATGACACCGTGGCTGACTTGGTCGAGTGGGCAAAAGCAGAGAATATGCCGATCCTCGCTATCGACAACGTTCCAGGCTGCGTCAAAATTGAAACTTTTGCCTTGCCCGAGCGCTGCCTCTTCCTCTTTGGCCAAGAAGGTCCCGGACTTTCCCCTGAGGCAATTGAGGCTGCAGAAGCCGTGATTGAGATAACACAGTTTGGTTCCACGCGTTCCATTAATGCCAGTGCTGCAGCCGCCGTGACCATGCACTCATGGGTTATGCAGCACGTGAGGTTCTAGTTACTTCACGCCTGTTTGTGAACGGAACTTCTTTCCCTTCATGGAGTAGCCCTTGATGGGGCCGAGAGGGCAGATATCTGCGACGCCGGCAGTTAAAAACACAGCGCCCATGAGTGACAGCGCAATCCACCAGCCACCAAGTGCTATCCCTGTGATGATGAGAGCTAGACCAACAAGGCCACGCACCCAACGTCCTGCGGTTGAGCCGAGGAACTTAATAATTGCCATGAGGTATGCCGATCTGTGAGTGAAAGTACTAGCCAATCTATACCCCCTGGGGTATATGAGCAAGGAAGGCTAAGATGACACTATGACTACACGAAGTTCGGCTGAAGCCTGGGACAAGCGCTATGCCGAGGCAGAGATGGTCTGGTCATTGGAGCCCAACGAGTTTGTGGTTGAGTACCTCTCGGATCTTCCTACCGGCAAGATGTTGGACCTCGGCGGCGGCGAAGGTCGCAATGCACTGTGGTTCGCCAGCCGTGGTTGGCACGTGGAGAATTCTGATTTCTCTGCAGTGGCCGTGGGCAAGTTCCTAGAGAGTGCCGAGCGTGAAGGCGTAACTGAGCTCTGCACGGGCACGGCAGTTGATGCCACGAACCCCGAGTCCTGTGTGACCAAGCCTGTTGATTTAGCAGTCATGGCCTATCTCCAGATACCTGCAGCAGACCTCGCTGCCGCGATTGCTACGGCAGCGCAGAGCCTGCGCTCTGGCGGAACACTTTTTGGGGTGTGGCACGCACGAGAGAACCTTGAGCATGGCTTTGGGGGGCCGCCCATGCCAGAGATGCTTCCCACCCAAGACGAACTCCGTTTAGCCTGTGCGTCACTCGGACTGACAGTGCACACCTTGACTCTGCGCGACCGTTTCGTTGTCTCTGGCGGCGAAGAGCGCAAGGCAATCGATGTCGTACTTTTGGCTACTACTTAGGCTGTAGTAACCGCAAGAAATAGGCGTTCTCTAGCCGGTAGAATGAATTACTGGCAGGTCGCAGTTGCACTCGCCGTAGTGAAGACGAGGGGACATCCTCATGCCAGCAATCGTGCTGATCGGTGCTCAATGGGGCGACGAGGGTAAGGGTAAGGCTACCGACCTTCTTGCTGAACGTATCGACTACGTTGTGAAGTTCAACGGTGGAAACAATGCCGGTCACACCGTCGTTATTGGCGACGAGAAGTATGCCCTCCACCTGCTCCCCTCCGGTATCTTGACTCCCGGTGTTACCCCTGTGATCTCTAACGGTGTGGTCATCGATATTTCTGTACTTTTTGCTGAACTCGACGCCTTGAACTCTCGTGGCATTGACACGTCAAAGCTGCGTGTGAGCGCGAACGCTCACGTCATCACCGACTACCACCGCACCTTGGACAAGGTCACTGAGCGCTTCCTGGGTAAGCGCCAGATTGGCACCACCGGCCGCGGCATCGGCCCCACCTACGCCGACAAGATCAACCGTGTGGGTATCCGGATCCAGGACATCTTCGACGAAGGAATTCTGCGCCAAAAGGTCGAAGCTGCACTCGAAATCAAGAACCACCTGCTGGCTAAGATCTATAACCGTCGTGCGATCTCGGCAGACGCCGTAATTGAAGAACTTCTTTCCTACCGTGAGCGCCTTGCGCCCATGGTTGCGGACACCGCACTCGAACTCAACCAGGCTCTCGAAGCTAACAAGGTTGTGCTGTTCGAGGGTGGCCAGGCCACCATGCTTGACATTGACCACGGAACATATCCTTTCGTCACCTCCTCGAACGCCACTGCTGGTGGAGCGTCGACTGGTTCAGGTATTGGACCTAACAAGATTGAGCGCGTCATCGCGGTCATCAAGGCCTACACAACCCGCGTGGGTGCTGGCCCGTTCCCCACCGAGCTCTTCGATGAAGACGGTGAATTCCTTCGCGCCAAGGGTTTTGAGTTCGGAACCACTACCGGTCGTCCCCGTCGCTGTGGCTGGTATGACGCGCCTATTGCTCGCTACACCGCACGCATCAATGGTGTGACCGACTTCGTCGTCACCAAGTTGGATGTTCTCACTGGACTCGAGAAGATTCCAGTCTGCGTTGCCTATGACGTGGACGGTGTTCGTCACGATGAGGTTCCTGTAAACCAAAGTGACTTCCACCACGCCAAGCCCATCCTGGAATACTTTCCCGGTTGGACCGAGGACATCACCGGTGCTCGTAAGTTCAGCGATCTGCCCAAGAACGCTCAGGACTACGTCACCGCACTGGAAGCAATGAGTGGCGCACGCTTCTCCGCCATTGGTGTGGGTCCTGCTCGCGATGCGATCATCGTGCAGCACGACCTGGTTGGCTAGCCAACTCAACGTCTGACCTATCGGTCAGAATGGTTGATTCGTTCATGCCCGAACGAACAACTTCAGGTCTAGGCTGAAGAAGTTATGACCTCTCCTTCTCTCACCCATAAACCTGGCCAGGCACCCACGGTTGTCCTGTTCAAATTCATCGCACTAGCGCTGTTGTGGGGATCGAGCTTCTTCTTTATCAAGATTGCACTCGACACCTTGAGCTGGGGTCAGATTGCCTGGTCTCGCGTTGTTGCCGGTGGAATATTCATGCTGGTGTTCTGGCTGGTCAGTCGTGAGCAACTTCCCAAAGACATCAAGCTCTGGGGGCACATCGCCTTCGCTGGTGTGATCGGTATTGGTATTCCCTTCATTTTCTTCCCTTGGGCAGAGCAATACATCACTTCCGCCGTCGCCACGATTTATAACGGCCTCACCCCGATCATGACCGCCATCATTGCTGTTTATGTGTTGCGGGTGGAGAACTTCAACCGCAACCAAGCAGTGGGTGTCCTCGTCGGTCTCGCAGGTCTCGTTGTGGTTATTGCGCCGTGGACCATCACCGATCTCGGCGGCAGCTTCTGGGGTCAGATTGCTGCTCTGGGAGCTGCGGTGATGTATGGATTCTCAGGAACATATCTCAAGAAGTATGTGTTCCCCCGGGGAGTCTCCTCCAAATCCATCTCCATTATTGAAGTGGGAGCAGCAGCGATATTTATTCTGCTGCTCACCCCCTTCCTTGCCACTGGACCTGTCACCATCGACTGGACCACAGTCATTGCCATCAGCATTATCGGTTTTGGTGGAACAGGTCTGGCCTATCTCTGGTTCAACGATGTTCTTGACTCGTGGGGCCCCACTCGTGCTTCTTCGGTGACCTATGTCATGCCCATCGTGGGCGTCATGCTGGGCGTTGTCTTCCTGGGTGAAACCTTGCACTGGTATGAACCCACCGGTGGTGCGATTGTCATCCTTGGTGTCTTGATTATGCGCAGGCAAGTCAAGAACTAAACACTCCTGCGCTAACCTGAAAGCATGGCGCAGAACGAGATGACCCCTGAGGTTGCCCAAGAGCTCGCAGGTATTCGCGAGAGCATCGATAACATCGATGCTGCACTCATTCACATGCTCGCTGAGCGTTTCAAGTTCACCCAGAAGGTGGGCAAGCTCAAAGCCACCAACGATCTTCCCCCTTCCGACCCCGAGCGTGAAGCCCGCCAGGTCGCACGCCTGCGTGCGCTGGCGGAAGAGGCGAACCTCGACCCCACCTTTGCTGAGAAGTGGTTCCACTTTGTCGTGGAAGAGGTTATTCACCACCACGAACAAGCTCGCGGATAAGTGATGAGTTCTTTTGATCTTCACTGGGCTGTCAAGGACAGCCTCATTGCCTACATCTCTGGTTTAGAAGATGGCACCGTGGAAGCACTTGAGCCTGCCACCAGAACAGACTCTGGTTTCGCCTTCGTGCTCAATGACGTTGCTTCTGACTTCAACTCCGAAACCCACACTGGTGTGCTGCAGTTCCTCGGAACTGCTCATTTCACCGGCCACTGGGGCATGATGAACATCACCGTCAAGGACCCTCGGGTTGAGCTGACTTCTGGCCATGGAGTTCTCTCCATTGCCCAAGGCGGAATCCTCTCACCAGAGGCTCATGTTCCTTTTGTGAACCTCAACGTGGTTCCGGGCTCCCACCCGCTCATGCTCACTGCAGCATTGACCGCAGAAGGTCGCGGTGTGATGGGTGAGCAATACAGCGTGGGCCAAGAGCTCAGCACACTGACACTGGTTGCCAAATAACCCTTGCCAACAGGGTTATTTATCTGAGAAACTCAAATTCTTCGGGTGGGCCCCTGCGATGGGGCCTGCTCGAAGCTTTTTAAGAAGACGTTGAGTTTTCGTCCAGGTTCTTCAGTTGAGCGGTTCCTGTCTTGCCGATGAGGTTCTCTTGGTAAGAGTCAGCAGCTGCAACGAGGGGTTCAGCAACAGCTTTTATGCGCTGCCCTTTTTTGGTCCTGACGAACCGCACAACTAGACCCACCACGATGGCAGACCAGAAGACGCCAATCAGAATTGCAAAGATTGCATCCATGGTTCCCCCGAGCCGGCTTTAGCCGAAGTACTGAGGCAGTGTCTCATTGCTGCGCTGACGAATCTCAGCAACAGAAACCTCGAACAGACCCTGGACGTCAAGCTTTGCGTCCTCGCCACCTAGATCGGTCACACCGATGCGCAGGACGGGGTAGTTGCGAGCTTCACACAGTCCCAAGAATCGAACGTCGTCTTCACGAGGAACAGAGACGATGACACGGCCAGTCGACTCCGAGAACAATGCAGTGGCAGCGTCCACACCGTCACGCTCGATAATTTCATCGAGCCAGACGCGGGCTCCAACACCAAAGCGCATCACGGATTCTGCCAGCGCCTGTCCCAAACCGCCATCGCTGAGGTCGTGAGCAGAAAGAATCAAGCTCTCAATCGCAGCGCCCTGCAAAAGGTCAGCCAGTTCCTTCTCCTGGTTCAGATCAACAAGGGGAGGGAAGCCACCCAAGTGATTGTGAATCGTGCCAGCCCATGCAGAACCGTCAAGTTCGGTTCGGGTGTAACCGAGGAGGTAGATGTTGTTGCCTTCGTCCTGCCAGGAAGAAGGAATACGACGAGCAACGTCATCGATAACACCAAGTACGCCCACAACAGGAGTGGGGTGGATGGGAGCGTCACCGGTCTGGTTATAGAAGGAGACGTTTCCACCGGTCACGGGGATTTCGAGCTCCAAACAGCCATCAGCGAGGCCTTCAACAGCGCGCTTGAACTGCCACATTACTTCGGGGTTCTCAGGAGAACCGAAGTTGAGGCAGTCCGTGACCGCTGCGGGAACAGCACCTGTGACAGCAACGTTGCGATAAGCCTCAGCCAGAGCAAGTCGAGCACCCTGGTATGGGTCAAGCTGGCAGTAACGCCCGTTTGCATCGGTGGCGATAGCGAAGCCGAGACCGGATTCTTCGTCCACGCGGATCATGCCGGCGTCATCGGGGAAGCTCAGTGCAGTGTTACCCATCACGAAGTAGTCATACTGGGTGGTGATGAGGGACTTGTCTGCCAGGTTGGGGCTGGCAACAAGCTTCAAGAACTGGTCTTTGAGTTCAGCACCGGTGG
>JBEGUL010000058.1:0-8922 GCA_041178865.1 Actinomycetota bacterium
TCGTCGTTCATGGCGGAACGGAACGCGGCAGGAACATCAGCTGCACCCAGTTTTCCCGCGTCACGGATAACACGGTCGAGGAATCCTTCGATGCGTTCGAACGAGGCCTTCGCTTCGGCAATTGCTCCGTCGTGAAGTTCCAGCGTGGAACGGTATTGCGCAGAACCCAGAAGGTAACGAAGGACAACAGGCTTTGCTTTATCCAAAAGGTCAGCAGCAAAGACGGAGTTGCCCAAAGACTTGCTCATCTTCTGGCCGCCCACGGAAACCAGTCCGTTATGCAGCCAGTACTGCGCAAAGCCATCGCCGGCAGCAGCGGACTGTGCCAGCTCGTTCTCGTGGTGTGGGAAGCGCAGGTCTAAGCCTCCTCCATGAATGTCGAAGGATTCGCCGAGGTATTTGGTCGACATGGCAGAGCACTCGATGTGCCAGCCGGGACGACCAACACCCCAGGGGGACTTCCAGGAAGCTGATTCGGGGTCGCCTGCCTTGTGGCCCTTCCAGAGAGCAAAGTCTTGAGGTGCTTTCTTGCCACGAGGATCTGCATCAGCTGCAGCTTCCATCTCGGCAGGCTTTTGGTTAGTCAGTTCACCATAGGAAGACCAAGAGGCAGTATCGAAATAGACATCACCAGAACCATCAGCCGCTGCATACGCATGACCGCGCTCGATTAAACGCTCAATGAGAGCAATCATTTCAGGGATGCTGGCAGTCGCACGGGGTTCATAAGTTGGGCGCTGAATTCCCAGCAGGTCATAGGCCGCGGTGAATTCTGCTTCCATTCGGTAGGCCAACGCCCACCATTCTTCGGCTCCACCGGTCTTGGCGTTATCGAGAACCTTGTCGTCAATATCGGTGACATTACGCACCAGAGTCACGTTGTAACCCTCGTGGGTCAGCCAACGACGCAACTGGTCATAGACCAGGGCACTGCGCAGGTGTCCCACGTGGGGACTCGACTGCACCGTGGGTCCACAGACGTACATTCCAACCTGACCTGGGGTCAGTGGAGAAAAGTCCCGAAGGGCTTGCTCCTTCGAGTCGAAAAGACGAATACTCACGTGTTTAGCCTACCTGCGAGCGCCGTTAGCGCTGGCGAACGAGGGCAGTTGCAATAGCAGCAACACCCTCACCGCGGCCGGTGAAACCGAGGCCGTCGGTGGTTGTTGCGGACACGGAGACGGGTGCGCCAACCCATTCTGAAAGAACTTTCTGTGCTTCTTCACGGCGAGGGCTGAAGCGTGGCTTGTTGCCAATCAGCTGCACCGAGACATTGATGGGTTCGAAACCAGCACCAGCTAGAAGCTCGATGGTGCCACGAACAAAGACCTCACCTGAGGCGTTGGCATAAGCAGGGTCCGAGGTGCCAAAGCGAGAACCTATGTCGCCAAGGCCTGCCGCAGAGAGCAGAGCATCACAGATGGCGTGAGCAACCGCATCACCGTCGCTGTGACCTGAGAGTTCTTTTTCGCCTGGCCACTGCAGACCTGCAAGCCAGAGGTTCTCGGCTTCGCCAAAGGCGTGCACGTCAATACCGGTGCCCACGCGGTGAGCATCAGGGATGCCACCGAGTACTTGGTGCGCACGGTTGAGATCCCAGGCAGTTGTGATCTTGAAGGCGACGTCGTCACCAGGAATGGTCGTCACTGCTCCCCCATTCGCAGCAAAGACTGCTGCATCGTCGGTGTAGTCAGAAGAGCCAGCTGCGGCATAGGCAGCTTTCAGTTCGGCGCGGGGAAACCCTTGAGGAGTTTGTGCAGCTCTGAGTTGCTCACGGTCAGCAATGCCGAGCACACCGCCGGTGATATCAACCTGCTTGAGGCTGTCCACCACGGGGAGTGCGGGCACGATGCCAGCCCCTGTTGCCTGTACCGCCATGTCCACATCGGCAAACAACGTGGTCGGGGTCAGGGCACGTGCCGCGTCATGCACAAGCACAACATGAATAGATGCGTGAAGTGCAGAGAGTCCGGCAGCTACAGAATCGTGACGAGTAGATCCGCCGGTGACCACGGAAACAAGTGCGTCTAGTCCCGGTGCCACCTTGTGGGCAATTGCCTGAGCATCAACGACAAAGTCAACCGGTGCCACGACAACTACCTGCACCGGGTAGGGAAGCAAGATGATCGAGCGTAAAGAACGCTCCAACAATGTCTGACCAGCGAGGTCAACAAACGCTTTCGGAAGAGCGGCCCCTAAACGGGTGCCACTTCCTGCGGCAACGACTATGACAGCCGTGGAAACGTGCAGGTCACCAGACATGCTGTATTCGCCTGCCCACTCGCGTTGTTAGGACGCGAGAACCTCGTCGAGGAAGTCAGAAGCCTTAGCTTCGTCGGTCTTCTTAGCCAGAGCGAGTTCGGAGATAAGAATCTGACGTGCCTTGGCAAGCATGCGCTTCTCACCAGCGGAGAGACCGCGGTCCTGGTCACGACGCCACAGGTCGCGAACAACCTCAGAAACCTTAATCACGTCACCGGAAGCCAGCTTCTCCAGGTTCGCCTTGTAACGACGTGACCAGTTGGTGGGCTCTTCAGTGAAGGGAGCACGCAGAACTTCGAAGACCTGCTCGAGGCCTTCCTTGCCGATAACGTCGCGAACACCAACGAGGTCTACGTTCTCAATGGGAACCTTCACGGTGAGGTTTCCCTGAACAACGTGGAGGGTCAAATAAACCTTCTCAACGCCCTTGATAACGCGCTTCTGAACTTCAGTGATCTTCGCTGCGCCGTGGTGAGGGTAAACGACTGTTTCGCCAACAATGAACTGCATAAGTGTGGAGCTCCCTATTTATGAACCCCCAGTTTACCACGGGTATCTGAGAGTCTTATCGGGGTGCTCTTCCCACTGACCGGTGCCCGCTCTTCGGCCCATCAAGTCCGGATGCGATAGAGTCACAGAGAAGATTTTTGCGGTATTTCAGCCTGTAAATAGGCACCGCACCACACTTGGGAGGCTTTCGTCGTGAAGGTTCGTATTGTTGTTGCTGCTGCTCTTGCACTCGGCGTTACCTTGGGTACCGCGGGATGCAACCTGATTCAGCCCCAGGCCACGACAACCCCTTATGACGCAAGCGACGGAGTAGGCCTCAACGTGGGAGAACTCCAACTGCGCAACCTCATGATCATCAGCGATGACGGAGAAAACGGAAACCTGCTCGTGGGAATCGCGAACTCAACAGGTGTTGACGAAGATCTTCACATCAGCTTTGTTTCTGGTGACGCAATTGTCGAAGGTCACCTCGAAGTGCCCAGCAATGACAAGGTTGTGACCTCTTGGGGTGCTGGTAGCGAGGACCGCATCATTCTCGGCGGCATGAACACCATGCCTGGTGGCCTCCTCGAACTAGCTTTTGAAGCTAACGGAGAGACTAAGACTGTTCTCGTGCCCGTCCTCACTTCAGCTCAGCCTGAATATGAAGGCCTCGAGCCCAAGAAAATCACCAAGATCTCCAAGTAGTTCTTCACACGGTTTAAACACAGAAGCGGCCAGTACTACTGGCCGCTTCTGTGTTTAAGTACTTAGGAGTTGTTGTTCTCAACTCGCTCAACAATCTTCTTGAGCGCTTCGATTTCTTTCTTGGTCAGCTTGTCCGGGTTTTTCTTGGACTTCTGAACGATGATCGACTCGGTCAAGGTGATGTCAACGACGGGTTCAGATTTTCTGAACCATCCAAATAGCTTCATGTTTCTTCCTCATTTACGTGTGATGTGGTGATCCACGGTCAAAGACCGCATGGTCGTGAAGAAATCTTCAGCGGTGAAGTTCTACTTCTTGTTTCCCTGAGCAGCAACAGCTGCAGCGCCAGCTGCAGCAGCTTCGGGGTCCAGGTATTCGGCGGGACCTAGTGGACGGAAGTTTTCGTCCAACTTGTAAACCAGGGGAATACCGGTAGGAATGTTGAGCTCCGCAATGTCGTCGTCAGAGACGCCATCAAGGTGCTTCACAAGGGCACGCAGCGAGTTACCGTGCGCGGTAACCAGAACAGTCTTGCCCGCAGCGAGGTCCTGAGTAATGTCTGAGTTCCAGTAAGGAATCATGCGGTCGATGACGTCCTTGAGGCACTCAGTGGCAGGAATAGCGCCATCAATACCGTCGTATCGCACGTCATTGATCTGTGAGTACTCGTTGTCATCTGCGATGGGCGGTGGTGGAACATCAAAAGATCGACGCCAGGTCTGGAATTGCTCGGGACCATATTCAGCCAAGGTCTGTGCCTTGTCCTTGCCCTGCAGAGCGCCATAGTGGCGCTCGTTCAAACGCCAGCTGCGCTTAACAGGAATCCAGAGACGATCTGCGGTGTCCAAAGCCAAGTTGGCAGTCTGAATTGCTCGGCTCAACACAGAGGTGTAGACAACGTCAGGAAGAACACCTGATTCGGCAAGAAGCTCACCAGCACGCTTGGCTTCACCAACACCTTGTTCGCTCAAGCGAACGTCAACCCAACCTGTGAACAGGTTCTTCTGGTTCCAGTCGCTGTTACCGTGGCGGAGCAAAATCAATGTGTGCGTCATGCCTCCAGTTTATTGGGTGGTTAACTGGTGAGCATGCCCGTGGGAAACATCACGCGTGGGACAACCAACGCCAATCGCTTGCGCCGAGTGGACAGGTGGATTCAAACCTGGCCTGCTCTGCGCACCACAAGCGACCCCTTGGTTATTGACCTGGGCTATGGCGCCAGCGCTGCCACTCCCGTTGAACTTGCCACCCGGCTGCGCAAGACCAGACCAGAAGTGGAACTGCTCGGGCTTGAGATAGACCCAGACAGAGTCACCCTGGCGAGAGAAGAACTTTCCCGCTGGGAAAAAGAAAACCTGGTCACCCCAGAACAAGCACAGGGCATCACATTTGCCCGTGGTGGGTTCGAGGTTCCGGTTCTCAAGAACCGGAAGCCTGTCGTCATTCGAGCATTCAACGTCTTGCGTCAATATGACGAGTCAGAAGTTCAGCACGCCTGGGACATGATGGTCGACCGGCTCCAGCCGGGCGGCGTGCTGGTTGAGGGCACCTGTGATGAGATTGGCCGCATCTCCAGCTGGATAGCCATTACGCACGAGGGTCCGCAGACTTTGAGCATTGCACTGAAGCTCGACACCCTCGAAGTTCCTTCGATTGTGGCTGAGCGTCTCCCCAAGGCACTCATTCACCACAACGTCTCCGGCGAGAGCATCCACGAATTCCTCACTGCTCTGGATAAGCAGTGGCTCACCCATGCTCCACTGGGAAGCTTTGGTGCCACGCAACGGTGGATTGCCACAGCTCAAGGCATGAAGGAAGCCGGTTGGCCCATCATCGGCAACAAGAGCAGATGGCGCCTCGGTGAGATCACCGTTGCCTATGAGGCTGTGAAAGCTAACTAGTTAGCTTTCCCTTTTCACCGCACCCAGACGTGGAAGCCGGGGAACGTTTGCGGTGCGCCCAGCATCTGGTGGCACGATAACTACTTGTGTTGCCGGAATACGCGTGCCATCAGCAATCACAGAAAGCTCTGCTTCAGGGTTGGCATTGCGCTTCAAGATTGCCAGCGCAATCACGCCCTCTTCATAGTGGCGAGCTGCCGAGGTCACATGGCCAACTTCTGTTTCACCGTCCATGATGGGTGAGCCTGATGCGGGAAGAACTACGTCCACTCCATCCAGGCTCAAGAAGGCAAGGCGACGAGGAGGGTGTCCCAGGTTGTGAACCTTGGCCACGGTTTCTTGGCCGCGGTAGCAGCCCTTGTTTAGATGAACTGCGGTGCGCAGCCAATCAAATTCGTGGGGCAGAGCGTTGTCATCACCTTCAGTGGCAATGCGGGGTCGCCAGGCCGCGATGCGCACAGCTTCCAATGCATCAGTGCCAGCCAGGGTGACCACGCCAGCGGTGGCCAGATCAACAAGCTCATCAGCTGCACTGCGTGGGACAACAGCTTCGCTGTAGTTCCAGCCCAGTCCGGGGTGTTCCTCTGCCGAATATTGCCAGCCGCCTTCGGCAACGGCATTCCACGGGTCATGCCAGATGACGGGAACATCAGAGGGCTGAAGAACGAGAGGGGAAAGCACGTCAGGGAGTTCCCCGAACAAACCCAGAGTGAGCATGTCGGCAGAGCGGTCGATGATCTCGACCTGCTTCATAAACCGCATCTTGAGGAGCCACTTTGTCAGCTCCGCAGCACGGCCTTCATCAACCAGAAGCCACGTGGTCTCGCCATCTTCGAACACACGCATCGCGTGCTGAACATGGCCGTGGGGATCAAGCAGCAGGGTCTCGGTGCTGTGACCAGCTTTGAGCTGGTCAAGGCGCTGACTGAGCAAGGAATCCAGCCAACCCAAACGGTCGGGGCCAGAAACTTCAATCACACCACGGTCGGAGAGATCAACGAGGACACCGCCTGCGAGCAGACTGCGCTGCTCAGTCAGGCTGTTGCCATAGGCGCTGGCAACACCAGTAGAGCCCACAATCGCGCCAGAAAGTGCAGCGAGTGGAGAGTGTGGCATGTCGCCTACTGCCGACGAGGCATCGTCAGCCATGGGATGCGCTTAGCGCTGTCCCTTGAACAGCTTGTACACAACGATGCCCGAAATCCAAGCAATGGCAAGACCAGCGACACCGAGGAGGCCGATAAAGAAAAGTTCGAGTGCGAGAAGCATGTGTCCATCTTATTCTGAGGAACCACATAAACCGGTAACCCTGCATTCCACACTGAGGAAGTGCGAAATCTGAATGAAACACAAGGCATTTAGACTAGTAGGACGCACAGTGAGACGAGGTG
Source organism: Actinomycetota bacterium (assembly GCA_041178865.1). Lineage (GTDB taxonomy): Bacteria > Actinomycetota > Actinomycetes > Actinomycetales > Microbacteriaceae > Aurantimicrobium. The sequence goes on from JBEGUL010000058.1 coordinate 6,752, forward strand.
ACCGATATGGCCAGCATTCTTATTCTCGCCGCGCGCCACAACGCCGAGGTACTTCCCGCGTTGGGGCTGCTCTCTCACCACGTGAAAACCATCCCTGCTGAACCTGCTCAATTGGTGAGCGCACCTCACAGTGACATCGTCATGGTTGATGCCCGCACAGACTTAGCTAGTGCCAAGAGCTTGTGCAAGATCTTGCAGGCCACAGGCCTGAGCTCACCTCTTCTCCTTGTTATCACCGAAGGTGGTCTGGCAGCAGTGAGCCCCGACTGGGGTGTTGCAGATGTGATCCTCGAGACTGCAGGTCCTGCAGAAATCGATGCACGCATTCGTCTTGCCTTAGGACGCGCTGAGCACGACAGTCCTTCGGAAGCACGCATCTCTGCTTCGGGCATTGTGATTGACGAGGCGTCCTATTCCGTCAAAGTCCACGACAAACCCCTCGACCTCACCTATAAAGAGTTTGAACTCCTCCGCTTCCTTGCTACCCACCCGTCACGCGTATTCACACGTGAGCAGTTGCTCAGTGAAGTCTGGGGTTACGACTACTTCGGTGGCACGCGAACCGTGGACGTTCACGTTCGTCGCTTGCGCGCCAAGCTCGGCGATATGGAGCAGGTCATTGGCACTGTGCGTAACGTGGGCTACCGCTTCAACGTGGCAGAAGAAACTCACGAACGCTCAGCCGTAACCTCCTAGTTTCTTTCTCGTCACCTTCGCGTGCCAGTATGAATGCATGGCTCCGCACGAAATCGATTCCGACGCCCCCGACGTCGATGACGACTTCGATGAAGTTGCCCTCGTTCACGTAGATGAGCTCCCCGATGACCGCTATCTCGACCGAGAGCTGAGTTGGCTCGCCTTTAACAAGCGCGTGCTGGAATTGGCTGAAGACGACCAGCTTCCATTGTTGGAACGCGCCAATTTCTTGGCCATCTTTGCCAGCAACTTGGATGAGTTCTTTATGGTTCGGGTTGCTGGTCTCAAGCGACGCATTATGACCGGATTGGCCGTGCCTACAAATATTGGCCGTGCTCCGGCCGATGCCCTCGCTGACATCTCTACTCGTGCACACGAGCTACAGCTGCGTCACGCAAATGTGTATCACGAGAGTGTGAAGCCAGCTCTCTCTGAAGCTGGCATCCAGATTGTCACCTGGGACTCACTCGATGAGGCAGATCACGAGATTCTGCACCGCTACTTCACGGATCAGATCTTCCCGGTGTTGATGCCCCTGGCAGTCGACCCTGCGCACCCCTTCCCCTATATTTCTGGCCTGTCCTTGAACTTGGCCATCCGTGTTCGCAATGCCAAGACCGGCACCGAAGAGTTTGCTCGCCTCAAGGTTCCTCAGATGCTTCCTCGCTTTGTGCGGGTGGATAGCCGCGAGGCCGTTGCCAGCCTGCGATTCATTGCCCTGGAAGATCTCATTGCCAACCAATTGCAAGATCTCTTCCCCGGCATGGAAGTTCTCGAGCACCACACGTTCCGTGTGACCCGCAACGAAGACGTCCAGATTGATGAGGACGAAACAGAAGACCTGATCCAAGTTTTGGAGAAGGGTCTGCTCAAGCGACGCTTTGGTCCTCCCATTCGCCTGGAAGTGGGCGAAGAGATGGACCCCACCACGCTTGATCTGCTCATTCGTGAACTCGACATCACCGAGCAAGAGGTCTACCGCCTTCCAGAGCCACTGAACTTGGGTGGTCTCTTTGAGATTTCGGGCATCAAGCGCCCGGAACTGCACTATGCCCCCCACGTTCCCACCACGGCTGCCGCACTCACCACTCCTGAGGCAAACGAACCTCGCAGTGTCTTTGCTTCGATTCGCCGCGGCGATGTGCTGCTGCACCACCCTTACGAATCGTTCTCCACCAGCGTGCAGTCGTTTTTGGAACAGGCTGCTGCTGATCCACACGTCTTGGCGATCAAGCAGACCCTCTATCGCACCAGCGGTGACAGTCCCATTGTTCAGGCATTGATCAATGCGGCGGAAGCAGGTAAGCAAGTTCTCGCACTCGTTGAGATCAAGGCACGTTTTGATGAGCAGGCCAACATTATTTGGGCACGCAAGCTCGAAAAAGCTGGCGTTCACGTGGTCTACGGCATGGTGGGCCTGAAGACGCACTGCAAGTTGGCCCTTGTCATTCGCCAAGAAAAGGGCGAGCTCAAGC
>JBEGUL010000059.1:0-23430 GCA_041178865.1 Actinomycetota bacterium
CACCTGTAATCAAACCCTGATCACTGGTCAACGTGGAGAACTGGTCTAGCCAGATACTCACGGCCTGCAGGGCGATATATATCGCTGCCGTCACAGCCAACTGAATACGAGCCGCTTTAGCAACACGAAGTTCGCGCTTAGCCAGAGCAATCGATCCGTAAACATAGTTAGTGATTAGGGCAGCAAAACCGGAAAGCAGCACAATTGCCGAGAAAAGCGAGACAGCTGCCTGATAGAACGGGAGATCGAAGAGATAGAACGAGATGTCCATGTTGAACTGAGGGTCCGTCTGACCGCTTGAGACACTGTTAAGAGAAAGCATGGCGAGCTGCCAGCGAGTTGCAGTCGACAGACCAGCAAACACACCGAGCAATGCGGGAGCACCCCAGGTCAACAGGCGACGAAGAGGCTCAATCACGTCCTGATAGCGGTCAAGTTGAGAGTTCAAACGCGCATACACAGGACGAAGGCGGTAGGCGAGCTGAATCGAGAGCCAAACAGGCACTGCCATCGCGATGAACCCGGCGACAAAGAATCCAGCTGCGGCATACCACTGGGTGGTGAGAACGTTGAGGAATCCCAACTGCCTGTACCAGAGCACGTCTGCATAGACGCTCGCGAACGCGAAGAACGCGATGAGCAGAACTACAAGAACGCCAATCGTGATGGCAAGGGGACCGCGGTTTCCAAGACGCCCAGGGGTGGGTGCTGCATTACTCACAAAAGACCTCAATCAGTGACGGTTGGTACGGGACTAATTCTGACATGTAGCGAGGGTGCCCATTTTGGCATTCATCGCTTCCGACTTTTCTCCGTGCTTTTCGACAAAAGAGAGCACCGAGAGGGCGTCATCTAATGTCTTGACGGAATACACCTGGAGTCCAGCGGGAACGTGGCCGACAACCTCATCGCAGTTATCTACGGGAGCTAGGAAGTAGGTTGCACCAGCTTTTTTTGCTCCATAGAGCTTCTGCTGAATTCCACCGATAGGGCCCACATTCCCTTGAGCATCGATGGTGCCGGTACCGGCAAAGTGATTGCCGTCGGTGATGTCTTGCGGGGTGAGCTTGTCAATGATCCCCAGAGCAAACATCATGCCTGCACTGGGACCCCCGACTGCATCTAAACGGATCGTGACCTCAAAGGGGAAGTCATACTTCGCCTTGGCACCAATACCCAGAACGATATTGCCGTCAACATCCAATGGAGTGACTTGAGCTTCTTGTGCTACTCCACCGCGAATGAAACTCACTGTTCCAGGCGTTGTTGCACCATTTGCTGCGAGCAATTCACGCAATTGTGGGACGCTTTCCACTGCCGTGCCGTTGAATGTGGTGATCACATCTCCCAGGGAGAGAACTGTCTTTGCAGGAGACTCATCGGTGAATCCCAGAACTTCGACTCCAACAACGACGTCATAACCCAGGTTGGTCAATGCTGCAGCGATGGCGTCTTGTTGTGAGTCGACCATCTGGGCAGTGTTGGAGGCCTCACGCTCTTCAGTGGTTTCTTCCTTAGGGAAAATCGCTTCCAATGGAACGACAGCCTTGGAAGGATCAAACCACGCTCCCGCGACCTCTATCCACGAAGGAGTCTGGTCCGGATTTCCCAAAACGGAAACGGTCAGCAAATCTAATTCACCCGTGGTGGGGAAAGTCTGAATGCCCTCAATGGTGATTAAAGGAATTTTGTCCTTCTTGGTGTCGTCCTCGGGATCAGGAACTGACACAGTACCCAAGGTGTCGAACCAGGGACCTGGCTGTTCAATCACATAAGCAGAAGGAACTGCGGCCAAACCAACAGCAAGCACCAAGGAGCCAACAAGCAACGTCACACCTAATGTGCGGCGACGTTGTGCCTTTGATCGAGGGGTTTTCTGCTCCCCTTCTGGCAAGCCTTGTTCATCAGCATGAAACAGTGTCACGCCAGTGCCACCTTTCTTTCCATGCCGGACCTTAACTTCTAGATAAGAGTGTCAGGTATTGCTGTGTATTTCCCGCATGTTCGCGCCCAGCGCACGCGTTTTGCCCCTGTCTGCATGGGAAATACAGGAAGCGGGGTTTAGCGTTGATTTACCGACACAAAGGAAAGCGCATGGCGGACGAGAACGAACGCACTCCCGAAGATGAATTCCGCGACATGATTCGCGACATTCTCGCCGGCAAAGAGGGCGTTGATGCAAGCCAGCTTGCTGCTGCCGCAGGCCTTCCCAACGACCCCGCAAGCCTGGCCAACATCATGCGCCAATTCCAAGCAGCAATGAACGCCAGTGGCTCTGGTGAAGGCATCAACTGGAACATGTCGATGGAGCAGGCCAAATCTTTAGCGCTGTCCACCGTCAAACCCGTCACAGCTATTCAGCGTGCAGAAATTGATCAAGCATTCCATGTGGCCAACCTGTGGCTTGCAGAGGCAACCTCGATATCTGAACTCAGCACTACTCCTGCGCTCATTTCCCGCCTGGAGTGGATTGAACAAACCATGCCTCTGTGGACGCAACTTGCTGAACCCGTTGCGAACAGTATTTCCTCAGCCCTAACGAATGTGTTGACCGACCAGGCCCCTGAAGAAATGAAGGGCATGATTGCTGGCGCTTCACAGCTGATGAAACAGATTGGTGGAACGCTTTTTGCCATGCAGTTGGGTCAGGTTGTGGGTCAGCTCTCCACTGAAGTTGTCTCCGGTGGAGATGTGGGAATCCCCCTCCTGGATGAAGGGCACGCTGCCCTTTTGCCCCAAAACATGGATGAGTTTGGAGCAGGGCTTGATATCCCGATGGATCAAGTTCACCTCTACCTCGCGGTGCGAGAGCTTGCCCACGCACGTTTGTTCCGTCACGCTCGTTGGCTCCGACTGAACCTCATCTCTGCAATCCAAGACTTTGCAAGGGGCATCAGCATTGATCTCTCCAGAGTGGAAGATATTGCCGGAAACTTTGATCCTCAGAACCCTGACGAACTCAAAGAAGCTCTCTCCAGCGGTGCACTGATTCCACCCAAGTCTGAAGAACAACTCGCTGCCCTTGGTCGCCTTGAAACGCAACTGGCCCTCATTGAAGGTTGGGTCGATGTGGTCACTGGTGCTGCAACTTCACGATTGCCTCGAGCAAGTGCCCTGGCCGAAACAGTGCGACGCCGACGCGCCTCGGGCGGTCCAGCTGAGTCTGCATTTGCCACCTTGGTTGGCTTAGAACTTCGTCCTCGCCGCCTGCGCGAAGCCACCAGCTTGTGGCAGCAAGTGACAGATGCTGTGGGGCCTGATGCACGAGATGCACTCTGGTCTCACCCTGACATGATGCCCACGACGGAGGACCTCGATAACCCTGCTGGGTTGATTGCCAAATTGGAAGCCACAGCCCGTGGCGAGGTTGCCGAGCCTGACGATATGGACCGTGCTTTGGCAGATTTGCTTGATGGAAACATCCCACCTGTGGATGAATCAGAACAGTAAATCCCGTTATGCAGCATTCTTCGCTGCATGTACAAAATAAATTCTGAACTTCCCCTTGTCTGGCGCACCCCCACGTCGCTCCAGATCGGGATTGATCATCCACGTGTAGTTCTGCCTCAGCTTTATCCTGCTGAGGAGCGGTTCATCTCTGCATTGCGGGCTGGCTTTGGTGACGTGTCACTAACGGCGATTGCTGCTGAGTGTGGGCTGACTCCCCCGGAACGCGATGCACTCTTGACAGCGTTGGGCACGGCATTGATTCCAACTGAACCGAGACAAAGTTGGCGAATTGCCCTGGATGGAAGTGGTCCATTTGTTGACAGTCTTGGCTTACTTCTGATTGGAACAGGACATCGCGTGGTGAGGGCAAGCGCCTCAGTCGCAGGCTCAAGCGACCTCGCCATCGTTGTCGGGGATTATGCGCTGCAACCTCATCGTCCAGGTGCATGGCTTTCTCGGGATGTACCTCATGTTCCTGTGGTCTTTAGTGACGAATCAGTGCGGATTGGTCCACTGTTGGGTGGCAAACCAGCAGATGAATCTTCTGCAGAGAAATTCCCTTGTGAGCAGTGCATTGAACTTGCCCACAGGGATATGGACGACTGCTGGGTGGCGATGGCTAGCCAACTTGCAGGAATGCCCGCACCTAGCCAGGCCCCACTTCTCACTGCTGAGGTAGTTGCACTCTTGTCACGCTGGGTCAACTCCCCCGGGTCTCAGCCAATCACCAGCAATACAGCAATCAGAATTGATGCAGCCAACGGCGCGAGAGAGATTCTTACTTACGCCCTGCACCCTGATTGTGCATGCCAAGCTCTGCCACGAAACGTGAGCGTTCTCGGTTCGTCGCACGGCCAGTGCCTTGCTGTGCCCAAGAAAGCGAGAGTTGCTTCCTCGCGCGCGTGATAGCGACATAAAGCAAACGGCGCTCTTCTGCGATCGCGTCAAGATTCTGGGCATAGCTAATGGGGAACAAGCCTTCACTGAGCCCAATCACATGCACTGAATCCCACTCCAGACCCTTTGCTGAGTGAACTGAAGCGAGTGTGACGGCGTGCATGGTTGGCTCGTGACGTGCCGCCTGACGAGCCAACAGCTCGTCCGTGAAGGCACGGAAACTTGTTCCCTCCGGTGCCTCATCTGCCATCACCATCAAGGCATTGAGGGCTTCCCATTTGGATCGTGCTGCGCCGGTGGCCTGGGGAGCCTCCTGACTCCACCCCACCGAGCGAAGCACATCGCTGACCGACTTGAACAATGGTTCACCAGAGACCGAAACCGAGGCACCACGAAGTGCCATGATGGCCTGTTTGGCTTCAGGAAGATCATAAAAACGTTTCGCGCCGTGAATGGTGCAGCTCACCCCCAAGTCAGCGAGGGCTTGCTCCAGAGCTACTGCTTGGACATTGATGCGGTACAACACAGCAATGTTTTCCGGCAGGGTTCCTGCAGCTATATCAGCAGCAATCTTTGTTGCCACCCCGCGTGCTTCAGCACCGTCGTTGAGATACTCAGCAAGCTGCGGTTCGGGACCTTCTGGAGTGGCAGCCGTCAAGGTGAGAGCACCCGGTCGATCGCGCATCAGGGCATTCGCAGAAGCAACGATGGGGGCAGTGGATCGATAGTTCGTCTCTAACTTCACCAGATGTGCATCGGGGTAGTTAGACCCGAACTTCAAGAGGTACTCACTTGTTGCACCAGTAAAGGAATAGATTGTCTGGCTCGCATCCCCCACCACGCACAGGTCGCGGTGGTCGCCGAGCCACAGATCAAGGAGGTGATGTTGCAGTGGTGACACGTCCTGATACTCATCAACAACGAAGAAGCGATAGCGCTCGCGCACCTCCATGGCCGCAGCAGCCTCTGATTCAAGAAGGCCCGCGGTGAGGAGTAAGACATCTTCCATATCAATCTGTCCACGAGCATCCTTGAGATCCTCATAGCCATTCATCACGGCAAGAACATCTGCCACCGCCAGGTTCCCCGGCATTGCGCGAGCATATGCTCGCTTTTCGTAACTGGAAAGGCTTAAGTTGCTGGTCTTGCGCCACTCAACTTCAGAAGCGAGATCTCTCAAAGTGGCAGTGTCGAGCTTGAGTCCGAGTTGTGTTGCCACTTCAGCGAGGGGGCGTGACTTGGATTCAAAAATCTTGGGAGTTTCACCGCCAACAAACATGGGCCAGAAGTGCCCCAGCTGACGCAGTGCAGCAGCATGGAACGTCTGTGCTTGAACAGGACCCGCACCCAAATGACGAAGTCTGGTGCGCATTTCTCCTGCAGCACGATTGGTAAATGTCAGGGCAAGTATTCGGTCTGGTGAATATGTTCCCGTCGCAATGCCATAGGCAATGCGGTGGGTAATCGCCCGGGTCTTGCCTGTTCCTGCGCCGGCAAGAACGCAAACAGGGCCGCGAAGTTCCTCCGCCACCGTGCGCTGATCATCATCAAGACCGGCAAGAAGTTCTTCAGGAGATGCCGGAATAATCTCACTCACGCGGGACGTCCAACCCAGGCATCTTCTTGGTCGAGGTTCTCCCCTAACCATTCCTCAATCAATGCTCGTGCAATAGAGACCTTGCCCGGCAGCACAATGTCATTCAAGCTCGCCTTGAGTTCATCGCGAGTAAACCAGCGAAGCTTCAGAATTTCTTCCCCATCAGCAACGTGATTTTCAGGATCAAACCCAGCCGCAACCTGTGCAGTGAAACCCAACATCAGGGACTGCGGGAACGGCCATGGTTGAGATCCAAGATAAACAGGATTCACAACAACGACGCCTGATTCTTCAAACACTTCACGAATGACTGCTGCTTCGAGAGATTCACCAGGCTCAACGTAGCCAGCCAGCAATGAAAAGCGATTACTGTCCCACATCGCGTTGTTTCCCAGGAGCAATCGATCCTGATCGTCCTTGACTAACACAATGACTGCAGGGTCGGTGCGGGGGAAGACTTGAGACTTTTCGTCACCTTCGAGATGTCGAACCCAACCAGCTTGACCAGGAACGGTTTGCTGGCCCGAGAGCGGTGAGTGAGCATGAGTGCGGTGCCAGTTCGCCAACGCAAGCGCTTGAGTGAATAAACCTGCGTCGCGGTCTGAGAGCAGATGGCCCAGCACTCGCAAGTCTCCCCACTGTGACTCATCAGGGCCAAAAACTGCTGCTGCACTGTCACCAACGGTTGCAGCAAGAAAAGGGGTTCCTACTGGCTCGTTGGGTGCTTCGGCAGTGCTGATGCCTAAGAAAACAATTTCTTGATTGTCACTAGAAGTAACAGATCCCAGTTGCTCCATGGTTAGCGTGACCAAGTGGTGGCCATTGACGAGGGCTTTGCCACGGTTGAGAACAATTACTCGTGTACGTGCATCAGCGGCCAATTCATCCAGTAATGCTGGCCTCGAGCGCAAATCTGCCCGACGATTGGTGGCATGACGCGACAACGTGAGGCGTTGTGTGAATTCGTCGGTCATTGCACTCGTTCTGGGATATCAGTAGGGCATTGGATGCGTGGCGTTGAGAGCCACAAGCGCATCCGCGAATTAGCCTGTATTTCATGGCCAGATCTCATATCACTCTAGCGGCGTTGGCTACAGCGGCTGTGCCCGGTTTTGACCCCGTTCAAGCCCAGGCTTTCTCCACCGGAATGCACGGTGACTTCTTTGCTGCCATCGTCACTGACGCAACTGGCCGCGAGCTCATTGTTCGTGTTCCCAATTCAGCAGAAGCAGAGGCCCAACTCGGTGCAGAGAAGTATGCACTGGAGACGATGACTGCGGGTATTCGCTCACGTCTGAGTTTCGATGTGCCCTCACTGGTAGGTCGCGCACCTATTGGTAAGACTTTTGGCTTGGTATTCGAGTTCCTCCACGGCCACCAGCTCTCCTTAGCTGAATTCACCGCAGAGTCTGGTTTGCCCACCTCTATCGGAACGTCGATTGCCTCAATTCACTCCCTACCCACCCACTTTGTTTCTGACGCAGGACTCCCCTTCTTCACCGCAGTAGACATCCAACGCCAGACCCGCGACCTGGTGAGCAAGGCACAAGCCACTGCACTCCTACCTGCAGCTCTTTCTGCGCGCTGGCAGGAAGCGGTCGAGGACAGCTCGCTGTGGCTATTTGACCCCACGGTTGTTCACGGATCTCTCGGAGCTGACTCGTTCATCGCAGGCACCGATTCAATATCAGGCGTGTTGGGTTGGGCAGCTCTTCGTGTGGGCGACCCTGCTTCTGACATGCACTGGATTATCAACGCTCCTGTGGAATCACAAGATGCCGCATTCACTGCCTACGGAGATTCTCGCCATTCCCTGGTTGATCCCAAGCTTCGCCAGAGGGCAACGTTGTATTCCGAGTTGGAATTGGCTCGTTGGTTACTCCACGGGGTCGATCAGAAGAGCCCTGAGATTGTGGATGACGCGATCGACATGCTCGACCGTCTAGTCGACAGCGTTCACCAGGAGAACACCAACTCCATTGGCACCGACACAGCTCCTGTGTTGACGGTGACCGAGGTCGTTGAACTTCTGGATGAAACTCCAGGTGACGCAGCTTCTGGCCGCTATCGCGGCATGGAACCTGTCACGGATGACCAGCGTTCTTCCAACTCGCTCTCGGAGTAAATGCGCTCTGGTCTGATGACCTTGTCTTCGGCAACGAAGTAGAAGGCTGCATCGATGTTCTCGGCAGGGATTCCCGCCCAACGGGCATATGCCAGGCGATAGAGCGCTAACTGGAACTGCTTCAATTCCAAATCAGCGGCGTCCTTGGGCGCCTTGCCTGTCTTCCAGTCGACAATGTCAAAACGCTGACCATGGGAGCCTTCCACCTCATAGATGGCATCAATCTTGCAAATGATGATGCTGTTTCCAAAGGGCACGTTGACTTCCAGCTCCACAGCAACCGGTTTACGTGTGGCCCATTGACTGCGCTCAAAGGTTTCTTTGAGCTGACGCAGGGTCTGCTCATCCGCAGAAACCAGTGCGCTCTCGTCCACACCATCGAGTTCACCATGATGAGCATCGACCAGGTCGATGTGACTAGAGACCACAGAACGCTCTTCAACCCACGAGTGAAACAGTGTTCCTAAGGCTGTTGCGCGGAAGGGGCGCTCGGGAAGCGGCCTCCGCAGAGATTTAGCCACTGCCTGTGGGTCATCAATAAAGTCTTTAAACCGCGATGCTGGAATGCGCTCAGGAAGCGGAATGTCAGCATCTGCTGTGGCTCTGCGATCGCGCTCGGTCAGCAGGAGATCAATTTCTGAATCCCAGGGAGTCTGGGTTGCTGTACTGGCCATGTAAACAGCTTCTGCAGCTCCCGTGACGATATCGCGACGTGATCCCAACGAATCCAGAGGCCACATCACTGTCTCTTCTTCATCACCCAACGGGTTGGATTCATTGACCGGTGTGGCAGGAAGTTCCCCAGAGAAGATTCCCGCTGCGGAGAGCTCCTGCAGGAATACTCCCGGTGGCCGTGGCGTGACCTGCGTGGCCCAGAAAGAGGCAGAGAGTAGGAGGCTGTGCTTGGCGCGCGTGAGAGCCACATAGGCCAATCGGCGCTGTTCGTCGTCGTAGCGAACTCGAACTTCTTCCACGAATTCGTCATAGTTCTCACCCAGTTCAACCTGAGTGGTGGCAGAGCGCCAGTTGAACACGGGAAGGTGCAATGCATCACCGCGGAATGGGAAGGGCAAACGGCCAAAGCCGAGCCAGTTCTCTGCACGGGTTCGATTACCCGGAAGTTCATCTTTGACCATGCGCGGGATAGCGACGACATCCCATTCCAAACCTTTAGCGCCGTGAATGGTCATAATCTGAACCGTGCCTGGTTCTGCAGGGGCCGATTGTGGGCTCAATCGCTCCCGACGCTCAGCTTCTTTGAGCCAACTGAGGAAACCACCCAGAGTTGCCCTGTCTTCGCCGTCTACATACGCGCTGAGGGGTTCCATAAACGCTTCCAAGCTGGAAAGGGCTGTGGCAGCGGACTCATTCGCAACAGCTTCGATATCCAGAAGTAGTTCTTGCTGTGCGATGGTGACGAGTTCCCTGAGATCGACACCGACGCGTCTGCGCAAACGAGCAATCTGCTCCCCTGCACTTTTCAGCCTGGCTAGCCCCGTGGCAGAAAGGTTTTCCAGAACCTTGTGATTCTCAGGAGCTGACACCACAAAATCAAGAGCATCAACCAGGGAAGATCCGTCTTCAGAAACGACAGATTTTCGTAATGCGTTCCGTACCTCTTCAGTGAGGCGTTGTTGGCGGTGATCTCTTTCACTCATCCACTGTGCAATCGAGCTCAACCCCACGATGTCCTTGGGTGCAATTGCCCACCGGGCACCTGTGAGTAGCCGGACCAGCTCAGAATCTGCGGTGGCATCGTGCAACACACGGAGTGTGCAGACCAGGTCCACAATCACAGGCTCGTCGAGCAGTCCCCCCAGACCCACCACGTGATAGCGCACACCGTGTTCATCCATCGCCCGCTTGAAAGGGTCAATACCTTTCAAAGAGCGACACAACATCGCTGAGGTGGTCTCGTCATTAACGCGTGCCTTGAGCCAGAGAGCAACTTCATTGGCCTCATCGAAAATTGTTTCAGAAACACTGAGTTCAACCTCGCCCTGGGGCGCATCAGGTTTGGCTCGCAACTGTTCAACCGGAATCTGCGTTTTTTCCGTCAGGGGGCGAACAAGATGGTTTGCTGCTTGGAGCACTCCAACGGGGTTACGCCAACTCGTAGAAAGAGAATACGTGCGAGTGTTGGCTACCCCAGAGCCAAACGCAGCACCAAACTGTTCGATGTTGTCTGCGGAAGCACCACGCCAGCCATAGATGGATTGGTGAGGATCCCCGACTGCCATCACAGGTGTGTGAGCAAAGAGCATGCTGAGCAGTTGGGTTTGCACTACTGAGGTGTCTTGATATTCGTCCAAAAGAATGACCTTGAACTGGCTGCGGAAATCTGCCACAACGCTGTCAAAGCGTTGACAGATTTCGAGCGCCAGAGCGACCTGGTCACTGTATTCAATCAATCCTTGGCGACGTTTTGCTGAGGCAAAATCGGTTGCCAATTCCACCAAGACGGGAAGTGTGGTTCCCACTTCACGTGCCTTGACCCAGGCGTCAACTGCAGCGGACTTTCGGCTTCCAGGGACATCAACAGGCATGTTGACAGTGTGCTGATCAAGTGTTCGAGCAAACTCTGCAATCTCAGCAGCATCTGCCACATTGTCTGCAATAGCGCGAGAGAGACGGAGGATTGCCTCGGTCAGGACATCCAGACTCTTGTCCAGGTCTGAAAGAACTTCTCCTGTGCCCTCACGAGCGATGGAGCGAGCAAGCTGCCAGGCTGCTCCTTCACCCAGCACTGTTGCATCGGGGTCACGGCCAATGAGCACGGCATATTGAGAATAGATCCGGTTAGCAAAAGAGTTATAGGTGGTGACTGTGGCTTGATCAAGCTCATCCATCTCCAGGGGAACGATCTTTTCGGCCACGAGCTTGGCTACCCGCTTGCGAATTCGTTCCCCGAGTTCACCGGCAGCTTTTCGGGTGAAGGTCATACCGAGAATTTCGTGGATGCCGACCTTGCCGTTGGCCACCAACCACACCACGCGGTTTGCCATGGTCTCTGTCTTGCCACTGCCTGCTCCGGCAATAACGAGGGCAGGTTCGAGGGGAGCCTCAATGATGGCTTGTTGTTCTGGTGTGGGATCGGGCTGGTCTAAACGTTGGGCAAGCTCGAGAGCACTGATCTGGAAGTCACTCATGATGCGGACACCGCCGGCGCTGTGTGAATACGGAATTCATAGCGAGTATGAGGATTTCCCCGCTCTTCTTCAATCACAATCGGTGCAGTGAATTCGTTACCTGCCATACCCTGAGCTGCTGTTTCAATGCGCTCACGAATAGTGAGGAGTTCAGTCTCGTCATAGGCCTTCTGAGGCATTTCTTTATAGAGTTTGCCCTTAGTTCCGTTGGTGACATAGATGAGCTTGGCGCCGCCGTTAGGTGAGCCTTCTGGCACATCTTCGAGAACTCCCTCAGTGAGCGCAAGCTGGTAGCAGGCCAACTGGGCATGTTCAGGAAGATCTTTAACGCGAGGCTCATACTTGCCTGTTTTGAGATCCACAATCACCACATGCCCAATTGCATCTTGCTCGATGCGGTCGATATAACCACGCAGAGTGGCCTGACCGAGTTCAAGGGTGAAACCACCCTCAGTGGCCAGTAATGTCTTGCCGTCATTCTTAAAGTTCTGCAGATACTCCGAAACCGCAGCAATCATCTTGCGCACACGGCGACGTTCACCCACGCTGAGCCATTCAGCGTCAAAGGAAAGCTCCTGCCAGCGCTGGTCGACTACTTCCCAGAGTGAGTCTGCGTCAATGGGTTGACTGTCATCTTTACTGGCATCTTCCATGACCTTGTGCACGATGGTGCCAATGCCCTGAGCTGAGCTGGAAGTTCGCCCCACCACGGATTCAATGAACCAGGCCAGCTGGTTCTTTTCCCAGGTTTCCAGCTTCGAAGGAGACACAGAGACCGAATTCTCAGGGACTGTGAGATCTACGAGTGGAGCATCTGTCGATGGCTCTCTGAGGCCATACCAATCAGTTGGTGCAGCTCCTGGGATATCTGCAGCAGAGAGCTTGGCAAGGGCACTTGCGAGCTGACTACTGCGCTCTGAGGCCTCGCCTCGGCGCAGTGACAGCGTCAATGCTCGACGGAGTGAACCCACTAGACCACGCAGAGTCAGAGGATATTCATTCAAGCCATTGCGCTCAGAAGCCTGTGCGTCTTGTGAATTTGTTCCCGATACTGCTTCCACCCGACGAAGGAAAGGCGAGGGCAACGTGTCGTCATTTGCGGTGGCAGTAAGAATCACGTTCTGCCGAGCACGGGAAATGGCCAACGCAAACATGCGCAGCTCATCATCCAAGACTGCCTTGCGTGATGCCGCAAAGTCGATCTCAATGCCAACTGAGTCTCCTACGAGATCCTGCGCGTGCAGAAGAGAGCCGCGAGGGCGCAGATTTGGCCACAGGTTTTCTTGCACGGCAGCAACGGCAACCACATCAAACTCTGTGCCGATGAGTGCTGACGGAGTGCACACCAACACAGCATCTGCTTGAGCTTGGGGTGCCAGGGTGTCCTCTGGAACATCTGCATCCAGGAGCTCAGCAATGAAGTCTGCTGCGGGTCGGTCTGGGTAGCGTTCCACATAGCGCTTGGCCGACGTAAACAGTGCCATCACACCATCAAGATTGCGGTTGGCATCATCGGCAACAAGACCCGCACTCAGGGCTTCATTGCCCCAGGTTTTGGCAAGTCCACTGCGCTCCCAGGTGGTCCAGAGAAGTTCTTCGATGGAGTTTCCCGCCGCAATTTCTGACCTCAATATCTGCAGTGTCTCCGCAAACCGTGCTGCACGCCTCGCGGGGGCAAAGTCGAGAATGAAAAGATCTGCAGGCTGAGTCAGGGCAGTAATGAGAAGCTCTTCGCCTGTTCGCACACCACCAGAAGCGAGCTCATCGTGGCGCAGAGCAAGTCTCAGGCGACGAAGATCCAATACGGTGAGTCCCACCATGGGCGAGGTGAGCAGGTCATGAGCCACATTGGGGCTCAGCTCCATCCGTCCCATAGCTACTGCGATTGCCGCAATGAGATCCAGTGCAGCGGGATGTTCTTTCAATGACCGCTCAGACAACAAAGTTGTGGTGGGTACTTCAGCAACTGCGAGTGCCCGGGCAATCTGAGGAACTAAAGCACTAGTGCGCACCACGACGGCCATCCGCGACCAGGGCGTGGAGCCCAGGATGTGCTTCTCACGAAGCTGGCGAGCAATTGCGGTTGTTTCTGCAACCCGAGAAGAGCGCTCCAATACCTGCACGGGGTGCGAGACCTCGTCGACAACGACAGAAACAGCTTTACGCTGCGCCCCGGCTTCTGCAGAACCCATCTCCGTGATCTTCTGCACAGCCGAGCGAATAGCTGGTCCGTGACGATAAACCGATTCGAGAACAAAGGTTGTTGCCTTATCGGCAGAGATACCCAGCTCAACAGAAAAGCGACCCAGGAAATGAGGAACTGCACCGCGGAAACTGGTCGAGGTGATGTCGGGATCACCAAAAACCAGAACTGGAACACCTCGGCGCGCAAATGCTTGCAACATGCGCACTGCGCCATAGGTCAGTTCTTGAGCATCATCGACAAGAACGATTTCCACTCCTGGCATCACTGCTGGATCCCCCAGCGCTGTGGTTCCGATAGCGAGGATTTCTGCCGAATCGAAGGATTCCGTTCGGAATCCTGCAATGACGTCACGGTATTCATCCCAGAAATCAGCTACAGCAACCCATTCGGGGTGCTCTCGGGACTGCCCTTGAATTCGCAACTCTGCAGGACCCCAGCCCATCTCTGTACTGCGGGCGAGTACATCACGCAATTCACTGCGGAATGCGCGTCGGTGACGCACTTCAGGCACGAGCGGGTCTGGCCACACCGGCCCCGTACCGTCTTCGATATGGCCCAGCAGTAGTTCAGTAATGATGCTGTCCTGCTCACTACCGGTGAGCAGGCGGGGTGGGGCCTGCCCTGTCGCAAGTGCATGTTCAACGGCCAACGAAAAGGCGAGAGAACCAGGTGTGCGGGCAAGTCCACCGTTGGTTGCAATTCCCAATCGGATACCCAAAGAATTACGCAGGCGCCCTGCGGCAACTCGGTTGGGGCTGAGCACAACAATGTTGTCAGGGTTGACTCCTTGTGCGACCCGTGCCGCAACAAGTTCCGTGAGAAGCGCTGTCTTGCCTGTACCTGGAGCGCCAATAATGGCAGCAGATAGTTTTGACGGAAGGGAAAGAACCTGAGCCTGAATGGCATCAGCAGTGAATGGGCGCGCAGGTGCTATTTCTCGCTGCACAAATCCCGTTTTAGCCACACCCCCACGCTACTGGGAACCACGGACACTCCCCCGGAAACAAGCCGAAGTACTGGGTAAAGGGATTAGTCCTTCGCGTGAAGGGCGGCGTTCTTATCCCACTCGTTCATCAGGTGCCTAATAGCGTCATGAAAACGTTGGGTGGGAACACCCGGAGAAATATCACCAAAGTAATGCTGGCACCAGCGAGCTAAGCGCGCTTGGGCTTCAGGATCGTGCTCAATGGCATCAATCTGGGCAACAATGTTGCCCGCCGAATCAGCATCAAGCCATTCGCAGTCACTGAGGTAACCACCCTCGTCAATTTCTGCGTCTGGATTGACCGGACGGGTAATGATGAGTGGCTTACCGGCGGCTAAACGGTCATAAACCATGGCAGAAATATCCACGATGGCCATATCTGCAATGGAGAGTTGCCACCCTAGTTCTGCTCCTTCGTCCACGATGTGCTTGGCGGAAGGATCATGGGCATTTGCCCGACGCAGCAAAGCTTTGATTTGGTCATTTGCCTGGCCATAATCAAAGTCCACCGCACCGCTTCGGGGGTGGGGGCGGTAAATCACTCGGTGGCGACCGGTTGCGATGAGTGCCTCAACTAATCGAACACCATGGGTCTCAACTGAGCCATAGGCGGCCGCAGCACGGTCACCTTCCCAGGTGGGGGCATAGAGCACAACTTCGCGGCCGTCAGGTTCAAAGGGAACCGTTCCGGTGTAATGGTCAGCTTGTGGTCGCCCGATAGGAATTGCACGTTTATCAAAGTCGTAATCCCAGAGCACTCGACCGAGACGTTCACGGGCCGCATCACCGGCAATCAGGCTGTAGTCATAGGCCTTGAACTGGTTGGTGGTCATGTACATCTTGTCGGATTCACCGTGGTTGATAAACACATGGAATCTGCTGCCATAACGGAACATTTGGAAGTTTCGCGCATTCTGATTCACATACAAAATGACATGCAAATCCTGATCCGCGATGAACTCTTCCAGTTCAACCACGGTGCGCACGAAAGCAACAGGAACTGGTGACTCGTCCAACATCTTGAGAGCACCCAATGTGTTACGGCTCAGAATGACCACGGGCCAGGTTTTGGCTAATTCTTCAAGAGGCTTGTACCACTGACGAACTTGATAGAGGTTGACTTCACCATCCGCGAAGTACACCCCCACCTTGAAGTTGTGCTCAGGTAAAGGGTTGGCTTCAAGTTTGCGGGCAAGCTCCTTGCGACGCAGACGGCCTTGAAGTGCCTTCGACAACAGTGTGGTTGCCGAACGTGCATCTTGAATCAAACCCATGGAATTAGCCTAACTTGCTAGAAAAAACGTGCCTTGCGGCATTACAAAATCGGGAAACGGCCAGCTTTAGTCATTCGCCACACAGTGAGCCAGCGCATGGCAACTCGTCCACCAGGATTCACCCGCCAGCCCTCAAACCAACCGGCAAACCAGGAACCCAAACCAGCGCCACCAGATCGAGCAGAACGAATAAGTTGAACCCCGGTCCACAACAAAACATAAAAGGGAATCATGATCAAGGGGAGGTTGCGCTTGGCCAGCCACACCCGGTTGCGAGCATTGAGACGGTAGTAGGTGGCATGCCTGGTTGGGCTTGTCACCGGGTGGTGAACAACCATATCCCCGGCGTACCACACCGTCTTGCCCGAATTCCACACCCGCCAGGCAAGCTCAATTCCTTCATGTGCATAGAAGTAGGGGTCTCCCCAACCGCCAATGTCATCAAAGACAGGGCGAGGCATCAGAACAGCAGCTTCCAACACTGAAAACACAAAGCTGGATTGGGTTGCCTCGCCTTTTCGCAGGCGAGGAATCCATCGACGGGGAGTTTCTTTGCTCGTGGGATCAGTAATGCGTGGCTGAATGAGGCCTAGTAGCTGGTCAGCCTGGAGCTTTCTGATTCCCTCAGCCAAGAAGAGAGGGTCAGCGAGTTCGGCATCGTCGTCGAGGAAGAAGATGTAATCGCCAGCGACCTGAGCTGCACCTGCATTGCGGCCAGCAGGAATTCCAAGGTTCTCAACCAAGTGAAGCCCTCGAACTCCTCCGGGCAAGAATTCAGGACGCCAGCCGTTACCCACGACGACAACATCTAGGGCGACAAGTTGTTGTGCAAGAACACTCTTGATTGCGCGAGAAAGATCTTTGGGACGCTGCCCCATAGTGAGAACCACGACGCCAACACGTGGTCGAACGCCGAATTCTCTACTGCTAAGCAGCCCGGACACGGGAGCTCGTCATGATGGCAACGAAGTGGCCAATAATGGCAAGAACAGAAAGTGGCAGCAGAAGAGCAGCAAGAACCTGGCTGACATGTAGTTCTCCCACACCTAAACCAATCACGGCCGCAATAAAGGCAATGATGGTGAGCTCCACCGAGTGGTAGATGCGGTGGAAAGGAACAAAACGTGCCATGCGTCGCAGTTTCGCAACCATGCCAGGCCGAGGTGCATTTGCACCTTTGGCATCTGCCAGTTTGGGTAAATCAGACATTGCGCGAGCAACGCGGACAAGATCATTGAGAACCTTGTTCAAGATAATCACGATGGCGAGGAATGCGCCGAGTGCAACCCACATCCAGTCAATAGGTCGAGAATTATCAGCAAAGCCGGCAGCACGAAGACCTAAAGCAATGGGAATGAGTGCTTCAGTTGTGTAGTGACCTACCGCATCAAGGAAGTGTCCAGCAGGACTCTTTGTTTTGCGCCAGCGAGCCACTTCTCCATCGCAGCAATCGATGAGCATTTGCAGCTGTCCTAGAACAAGCGCAAGAACAGGACCCCAAATACCGGGAATCAACAGCGCTGCAGCAGTAGCCCAGCCGGTCAGGATCATGAGTCCCGTCACGCCATTGGCTGAGATCGGAGTCTTGAGCAAAACCCATGTGACATAGGGAGAAAGATTACGCAAATACAGGTGAGCTACCCAGTGTTCTGCATTGGCACGAGAGCGAACCTCAGGTGGCTGTGTTACTTCACGCAGTTGAGCGAGAGAGGTGGGTTTCTCCACGACTTACCTTCCGCTTTTGCCAGCAATGTTTGTGCTGATTCTGGTGTAACTCATGATGAAACCTACACCCCACGCGAAGTGAATACAGGGAAGCACCAGTGGAAACCACCCGAGTCCCTTGATCCCCATTCCCCGGCCATAAACAGCAGTAGAGAGAAGAACGAACGCCACATAGACGGCAGGGATTACCCAACCAGGAGTGAATCCCAGCAACCCAGCAATAATCCCCACTGCAGTTGCCACAACCATGGCTGGAGGCACGAAGTAGCGCAGGCCGCTTCCGAAGCGACGCGAGAGCTCTCCGCGCCATAAACCCGTGGAATACATCTGCTTCACCAACGCCTTGACCGAGGTGCGAGGGCGGTAGACCACCTTGAGCTTGGGCGTGAACCACACAAGGCCACCAGCGTCGCGAAAACGTCGGTTGAGTTCCCAGTCCTGGCCGCGACGAATCTCTTCGTTGAACATGCCGACTTTCAACAGACTCTCTCGGTTGAAAACACCCAGATAAACAGTGTCAACCGGACCTTCTTTGCCACCAACGTGGAAAGGTGTTCCGCCAAGACCCACCTTGGTGTCATAAGCGCGTGCGACTGCACGCTCAAAAGGTGTCGTTCCCTGAGCATCCATGATTCCGCCAACATTGTCAGCCTGGGTGCGCAGCAGAGTTTCCACAGCGATACTCGCGTAATCGTTGGGCAGGACAGAGTGGGCGTCCACACGAATAACGATGGGAAAGTTCGAAGCCTTGATAGCTAGGTTCATGCCCACAGGCGTTGCCGCTGCGGGGTTATCTACCGAATGGATCCGTGAATCTTCTGCACACATCTGGGCCACAAGTTCATTAGTACCGTCTGTGCTGGGACCGAGCGCCAAGGTAACTTCCATGGGGCCGGTGTAGTCCTGCTCCAGTAAACTTGCCACAGCAGCTCGAATGTGGGTGACCTCGTTGAGGACAGGCATCACATAGGAAACACCGGGAAGGGGCGAAGCCGGAATAGGCGCAGAGCCGAGAGCAGACATGGGGTCCTTGAGTAGAAGGCCGAGTTCTAGGTTACCAAGAGCTGGCCATTTCCCCAGCTACTTGAGCGTACCGAGCTGAACCTTGATGGTCTGTTGCTTGCCATCACGATTGACCACAACAGTTGCTTCAGAACCACCAGCTGCGGTGCGAACCAGAGCTGTGAGGTCATTAGCGTCCGTCACACGAACCCCGTTGAACTGCATCACAATGTCGCCAGCCTTGATGCCTGCTTCTTGTGCTGCACCACCGTCAACAGCCTTCTCGATGTATGCACCAACTGTGGTGCTGCCATCCTTGGATGCTGCATCAGAGACCTGAGCCCCGAGCAAACCATGAGAAGCCTTCTGGGTCTCAATAAGTTCTGAAGAGACACGCTTTGCCAAGTTTGATGGCAGCGCAAAGCCCACACCAATGCTTCCTGCTTCACCAGCAGAACCTGCTGTGGCAATGGCAACATTGATTCCGATCAAACGACCCTGGGAATCCAACAGGGCACCACCAGAGTTACCTGGGTTGATTGCTGCGTCGGTCTGAATGACAGGAATAGCAATGGATGCGCTTTGAGTCTGGGTTTGAGTTTGACCCTGACCAAAATCGAAGTTGAAGGGGTTGGAGCTGTCTCCGCTGCCCGAATCTGGGCTCGAGGAATCTGGCACTGAAGAACTAGCGACTTGGATTGAGCGGTTCAGTGCAGAGACGATACCCGTGGTGACAGTTCCTGCAAGTCCTAGTGGTGCGCCCATTGCAATAGTGAGGTCTCCCACGTTGAGCTTGGCGGAGTCTGCCCACTCAATAGGAGTGAACTTTCCTGTGCCATCAATCTTTAGCACTGCCAGGTCAACAGTGGGATCAGTTCCCACGATTGACGCAGGGAAGATATTGCCGTCATTGTCCTGAACGGTGATCTTTGCATCACTAGAAGCACCATCAAGAGTCACGACGTGGTTGTTCGTGAGGACATATCCTTCTTTATCGAGGATGACACCTGATCCAGTTCCGGCACCATCGGTGCCGGTCACAGAGATCGTGACAACACTCGGTGAAGCTTTAGCTGCAACAGCAGTCACTGTGGAGACGTCGTCGCTGTCGTTGATGGTGATGCCTTGGACTGCGTTCGAGGCAGAGTTTGTGGAATTCTGGCCACCCATCACAGTTGCCACACCTGCACCAGAAATGCCTCCCACAAGGGCGGCTGCAACAGCAACGGCGACAAGTGAGCTGACCTTGTTCTGTTTGCGTTCACGAACAGCAGCGGGTCCAACGAACGTATCAGGAACTACCTGCTCAGCGACTGGAGGAGTCACTGGAGGTGGAGTAGCACCGCCCACTGGGGGGAAGTAATACTCGGGGATTCCTTTGTCGTTGTTCTCAACCATTCGAGAAGCTCCTTTCAAGCACCTTTAGCTTCCCCGATGAATCTGTGGGAATCCTATGACCAGCCTGAGTGTTTTCTGAGTGTTTATTGAACAGTTTCAGAGTGGCCAGAGTGCACTCTCAGGCTAACAGCCAGGAGCTGAACGACTGGCTGTGCAATCCCGCGCAGCAAGGACAGTGTCTGCGCCCTGCACAATCACTACTGTGGTTGAGGCAGAACTAGAGACCTCACCGGAAACTGGAATCCACGCTCCCCCACCAACCCGGTATTCAGCTCCATATCGAACTGAGACCGAGGTGGTAAAACTGCCTTCAGCTGCATAAACATGGCTCGTTACGGTTGGAGAAAACTCACGAAGTCCTAAAGAATCCCAGCGAGCACCTGAAACAGAAGTGGCTTGGGTTCCACCGTCACCATAGTTCCAGTCGTAAGAGTGCGGAGTGAAACGAACTTCAGCAGAGCGCCCAAACAGTGACCCTCCCACAACATGAACCGAAGCACCAGCAATGAAGTTGGTATTGAGATTCACCACAGTCCAACCTCGGGGCTGAGAAGTAACTGAAGCGACCTGGGGAACAAAGTTAGCCAAATCAGAAAGGGTCACAGGTGCATATGTGACAGGGGCGGGAGCTGGCGGTGCCGGAGTCTTCCGGCATTGAGGCGAAGGTGAGATCAACCCCAGGCATCTAAAAGCCAAAGAGGAAGGATAGAACACGGGTGTCACGACAGGAGTCCGTGAACTTGACGTTCTCCCCGCTGGCGCCACAACGTTAGAGGAGCCACCAGGAGTCGTAGTTCGACCCCACACATTGACTGAGTTGTTGGAGGTTTGGGCTCCGGTACAGCCACCAAAAACAGAGGCACCGCCTTGGCAATTAATACTTGCAGCTTGAGCTGGAAAAGGCGACAAAACGAATAACAGCAGAGCTGCCAGTCCTACAGGCAGAAGTTTTCGCCAGTCCACACATCACTCGATTCAAGTACAAATTTCCCACCATTAGTTGACCAGGAAAGACTCATCGGAAGTAGATCTGGCCTGTCGGACGGTGTCCTGTCTACTTGCAAACCGTCGAAAACCTTTATATTTTCAACGTTCAAACAGACGTAATTACTCAATTTCTCACCGTTCCAACTTTGTAATTGGAAACGGTCAAAAACAGAAGCCCCGATAGCTTTCAGGCCAGCTTTCGAAACTGATGAATAAGTGTTCAGCTGACTACTCATCAGTTCATCAGACAAAAGCCCCTTCAACCTCTCAGCATTAGCCCCACCGTCTCTGGCTATCTGATCTGACACCTCGAGGTAGTGAGCATAGGCAGCTTGTGCTGCAGCTAGCGCCTCTTCATCAGAAGCAAAGAGTGGTTTTTCTTCAGCGCTGGTTGAGCTTGCTTGTGGTTCTGGTTGTTGCGTGGAGCATCCAGCCAGCGCAATGGCAATCAGCGGAATAGCTATGAGGGGTTTCAGATGCATGAATGGAAACCTACTCAAGTTCACTCAAGAGCTTCTGGAGTTATCCACACAGGCTTAAACGATAAGCGGGAGAGCCCGAAGGCCCTCCCGCTTATGCGAGTGGTTCTTGACTAGCCGCCGAGAACGGTCTGGAGAGGTGCTGCTACGAAGTAGAGCACGAAACCCGCTGCGACGATCCACAGAACGGGGTGGATTTCCTTAGCCTTGCCAGCGAATGCGCGAACAACAACCCAGGTGATGAACCCGATACCGATACCGTTTGCGATCGAGTAGGTGAAGGGCATCATGATGATGGTCAGGAAGGCGGGGAACGAGATGCTCCAGTCCTTCCAGTCAATGTCAACAACCTGAGCCATCATGAGCGCACCCACGATAACCAGTGCCGATGCGCCAACCTCAATAGGAACTACTGAGGTCAGTGGAGCAAAGAACATTGCAACCAAGAACAGAACACCGGTGACGATGTTAGCTAGACCGGTGCGAGCACCACCTGCGATACCAGAAGCGGACTCGATGTAGACAGTGTTGGAGGAGGTCGAGGTGAAACCACCAACAACAGCACCAGCACCTTCAACAACCAGTGCGGACTTCAGACGTGGGAAGTTACCTTCCTTGTCAGCAAGGCCAGCCTGCTTGGAGAGACCGGTCATGGTTCCCATGGCGTCGAAGAAGTTCGAGAACACGAGGGTGAACACGAGCATGATGGCAGCAAGTGCACCAATGCGCTCGAAAGATCCGAACAGGCTTACTTCACCAATAGTGGAGAAGTCAGGAACAGCGAAGATGCTGGTGGGGAGTCCGGGGATGGTGGTGTCCCAGCCGAAGGGGGTGACGAACTCGCCGTTGACGAACTTGCCGCCCACGGGGAAGAGTGCTTCAGCGATGATTGCGATAACGGTGGTGGAAACCAGACCGATCAAGATTGCTGCGCGGACACGCATTGCCATGAGAACACCAATGGTGAGAACACCAATGATGAAGATGGTGGTGGGGAGACCAATACCGTGGTCAGTGCCGACACCGAGACCAACAGGAACGGGACCAACGTCGGTGCGACGAACGAGTCCACCGTCAACCAGACCAATGAAGGCAATGAAGAGACCGATACCCACAGTGATCGCGGTCTTCAGCGCTGCAGGAACAGCCGTGAAGATCATGGTGCGAAGACCGGTGACAGCGAGGATCAAGATGATGATTCCGTCGATGACGACGAGGCCCATGGCCTCCTGCCAGGTGACGTCCTTTACCAGGGTTACCGCGAGGAATGAGTTGATACCCAGACCTGCTGCGATAGCGAAGGGAAGGCGCGCAACGAAACCAAAGGCGATGGTCATCAGACCAGCAGCCAGTGCTGTTGCCGAAGCAATTGCCTGTGGTGCGAATTCGAATGCGTCGGCAGCGCCGCCGCCGATAACGTTGCCGTTAACGTCGGGGCTGAAAGCCAAGATGATGGGGTTCAGGATGATGATGTAAACCATCGTCATGAAGATGACAAGACCGCCACGGAATTCAGTACCAATGGTGGATCCACGCTTGGTGATTTCGAAGTAGCGATCGAGTGTTGCTGAGAAGCCAGACTTGGGCTTTTCGGTGGTCGAGGACGACAAACCGTTCTCCTTTTTGAGTAGGGATGAGGGAACTACGTCTTCGAGACTATCGTCCCTGTGAGTTTGCCTTGAATTTTTGGCCCGAAAGTCTTAACCACTACTTGAAGTGAATTTAATGCCATCTGACCACCACATATAGGGTTTTCCTCACTGCCGTAGCATGGGGTTATGACTGGAACATTGCCCCTCAACGGGATAGACCGCGAAGCACAGGGCATCACTCTCGCCCAGCAGCTTCCATCCCGCGCACAACGTGGCACTGTACTTATTGATGGCTTCAACCTCGCCACCATCACTATTGAACCCATGGGTACTCAGCGCGGCACTGCACTATTGGTTCCCGGATACACAAGTTCCGCAGACACCTTCAACATGTTGCTTCAGCCTTTGTCGGAGCGTGGCTATAAAGTCGTAGCTTTCTCTCAGCGTGGGCAAAGCCTTTCAGAAGGCCCTGATGATGTTTCGGGCTATGAGTTATCTCGCTTGGGAAAGGACATCCACGAGGTAATTGAGAAACTAGGCCTGGGCACCGATGTCCACATACTG
>JBEGUL010000060.1:0-2810 GCA_041178865.1 Actinomycetota bacterium
AGACCCTAACGCTCCTGCGGGTGAGCTCACCATGAGCCTGCGTAAAGAACTCACCGATATTCAATACGGTCGCCTCCCTGACCGCCACGGATGGATGACCAGGCTCGACGCATGACAACGAATTACCCTTTCTCCACGGCAGCGGGGAGCGACGTTCGCGTGCGCTTCTGCCCATCACCGACCGGAACACCTCACGTAGGACTTGTGCGTACTGCTCTGTTTAACTGGGCATACGCGCGTCACACCGGTGGAAAGTTCATCTTCCGTATCGAAGACACCGATGTTGCCCGCGACTCTGAAGAAAGCTACGAGCAGATCATTGACGCTCTGTCTTGGTTGAACCTGGATTGGGACGAAGGCATCAATGTCGGGGGACCGCATGGTCCTTACCGTCAGTCCCAGCGCTCTGATATCTACAAAGATGTCATTGAGAAGCTCAGGGCCACGGGCCGTGTTTATGAGAGCTTCTCGACTCCTGAAGAGATTGAAGCTCGCAACCTTGCCGCAGGTAAAGATCCCAAGGTTGGCTATGACAACTTTGACCGCGAGCTCACAGACGAGCAGAAGGCTGCCTTCCGCGCAGAAGGACGCCAGCCTGCGCTTCGGGTGCGCGTACCCGATGAGGACATCACCTTTGATGACCTCGTTCGTGGTGAAATCACGTTCCCTGCTGGTTCATTCCCAGACTTTGTTGTGGTCCGCCCCAACGGTGACCCGCTCTACACGCTGGTCAACCCTGTTGATGACGCCATCATGCAGGTGACACATGTTCTTCGTGGTGAGGACTTGCTCTCTTCGACTCCTCGCCAGATTGCTTTGTATCACGCACTCATTGATGCAGGTTTCACCACTCACATTCCTCGCTTTGGTCACCTTCCCTATGTCATGGGCGAAGGAAACAAGAAGCTGTCGAAGCGTGACCCTGAAGCAAACCTGTTCCACCACCGTGATCGTGGATTCATTCCTGAAGGTTTGATCAATTACCTCGCTCTTCTGGGCTGGTCCCTGAGCCACGACCGCGATATTTTCTCCATTCAAGAGATGGTCAAGGCGTTCGACGTGGTCAACGTGAACCCAAACCCTGCACGCTTCGATCAGAAAAAGGCTGACGCCATCAACGGCGATCACATTCGTCTGCTTACCGTGGAAGACTTCACCGCTCGCATGATTCCTTATCTGCAAGCGGGCAATGTTCTTTCGAACGACCCCACCGATGTTCAGCTCGAGATTCTTGCTGCAGCTGCACCTCTGGTGCAGACTCGCATGAATGTGCTGAGCGAAGCTCCGGAGCTTCTCGAATTCCTGTTCACCCCTGCCTCACAGATCACCTATGCAGAAGATGCTCTCAAGGGACTACCCGAGAACTCGGGTGAGATTGTTGCCGCATCTGTGGGCACACTGGAGCTCATTCCTGATGCAGAGTTCACCCACGATCGCATCCAGGCGGCGTTGAACGAGACCCTCATTGAGGGTTTGGAACTCAAGCCACGTAATGCTTTTGGGCCCTTGCGCACAGCCATTTCTGGTCGCCGCATTTCTCCTCCCTTGTTCGAATCTATGGAGATTTTGGGCAAGAAGGACACCATTGATCGTCTCGTTCGTTTCAACGAACGCTAGGGCGCTCGAGTTTGTTTAGTCTGCCCCTCGTGGGTTAGGCTAGGGAGTCGGTTCAGGGCTTGGCTCAGACCCGGTGGGGTATGGTGTAATTGGCAACACGAAGGTTTCTGGTTCCTTTGTTCTTGGTTCGAGTCCAGGTACCCCAGCAAGTAAAACCCTCGCAATAGCGAGGGTTTTCTCGTTTAACCGGCATAATCAACAGGTGACTTCAACAGTTCGCCACGTCGTTGTGGCCATCAATCCCACAGCTGCTTTTGGGAAAAATCTCTCAGCTGGCGAACAGACTGTTTCTGCTCTTGAGGGAGCTGGATTTAGAGTCACTGCTTTGCGTGCAGAAAGCTTTGACCTGTTGCGCGGGCAGCTCAATCGTGCTCTGACCCTCACGCCTGATGCTGTTGTTGTTGTCGGTGGAGATGGCATGGTCTCACTCGCGATCAATATGCTTGCCCAGACTTCTATTCCCTTTGCGGTGGTTCCGGCTGGAACAGGTAATGATCTTGCCCGGGGGATTGGTTTGCCCGTGAGCGACCTGCCTCTGTGCATCTCGCTGATGGTTGACTCGCTTGAGCGCGAACCTGAGCGCTTAGATCTAGGCCGAATTACACGTGTTGATGGCTCAGAAGTGCGCTGGTTTGCCAGCATCCTTTCTGCCGGTTTTGATGCCATTGTGAACGAACGTGCAAACGCCATGCACCGACCCAAAGGTAAGTCTCGCTACACCCTGGCACTCTTGCTGGAGCTATTCGCTCTCAAGCCAGTGAAATACTCACTCACTGTTGACGGTGTGCAGCGTGAAGAATCGGCCATGTTAATCTCCGTGGCAAATAACTCCACAATGGGTGGGGGAATGCGGGTTACTCCGGAAGCGAGCATGCGTGATGGTTTGCTTGATGTTTTTGTTTTGCGGCCGCTTTCGCGACTGCGTTTCTTGCGTATCTTCCCTCGAGTATTTGCTGGAACTCATATCACTGAGCCAGAAGTCTTCATAGAGCGGGGGAAAACAGTCGTCATTGATGCACCAGGCATCGTCGCGTATGCCGATGGTGAGCGTGTATGGGCTTTGCCTGTGCATGTCGATGTTGTTCCAGCAGCTGTGCGGGTGTTTATCTAAGCAAAACCGCCTCGATTGGCGAGCGATAAGTTCTTGTGGCATTATTGACACGTCGCAAACGGCCCCATCGTATAGCGGCCTA
>JBEGUL010000061.1:0-7122 GCA_041178865.1 Actinomycetota bacterium
CACGACTGCGCTGACCCAGACAGGGCACTCACGTGGCTTGTACGTCTCTGCCACACCAGTTCCCCGCTCAAATCAATCTCGAAGATTCTTTCTGAACCAGCCCCCACTAAGCGGTTGCTCAGCATTCTGGGCGGGTCGAAAGGCTTGGCGGAGTTCATTGAGCGCCACCCTCACACGCTTACCTTTTTTCATGAAGAACCCGGTCTGCCAGGGGATCAGGAAAAGATGCGCACTTCACTTCTTCAGAGCGTGTCATCCACACAAGGCTTTGCGAAGTCCGGTGGGGATGCTGCGCGGGATTCTCTCCGTGTTCACTATCGCGAACTCCTTCTCAAAATAGCTATGTGGGATTTATGTCATGAAGATCCCTTGCATCAGATCGAATGGGTTACGGGCTCTCTCTCAGATATTGCAGGGGGTGCCCTCGAGGCAGCTCTTGCTATTGCTCGAACCGAGGTTGCTGAGCAATTCTCTAAGGATGAAGTAGCACTCGTTGAGCTTGCCATTATTGGAATGGGTAAATGCGGAGCTAGGGAATTGAACTACCTCAGCGACGTCGATGTCATTTATGTAGGTGCTTCCAAGGACGAAAATCAACTTCCAACAGACATAGCACTCACCATTGCCACTCGTCTTGCCCAACACACTGCACGCGCAATCTTTGAGGTGTCGAAGGAACCTGGTCTCTGGGAAGTAGATGCGAATCTGCGACCTGAAGGTAAGGACGGAGCACTCGTCAGAACGCTTGACTCACATCTGGCGTATTACGAACGCTGGGCTAAAGATTGGGAGTTCCAGGCACTACTCAAGGCGCGCCCGTTAGCGGGGAGTAAAGAATTAGGTGAACTCTACGTCGAATCAGTCGCACCAAAAGTGTGGTCAAGTGCTAGCCGTTCGAACTTTGTTGAACAGGTTCAACGGATGCGCGAACGTGTCACAGAGAACATCCCCGGAGATGATGTTGAGTTCCAAATTAAGCTTGGTCCTGGTGGTCTCAGAGATATAGAGTTCACTGTTCAACTACTTCAATTGGTGCACGGTCTCGTCGACGAATCCGTTCACACCACGGGCACACTTGAGTCGCTCACACGCTTATCCGATGCTGGATATGTCGGTCGTGACGAAGCTCAATCGTTTGCCGACAACTATCGCTTCCTTCGCTTGCTAGAACACCGGATGCAACTTAGAGAGCTCTCCCGGACTCACTTGATGCCCCGGGATGAAGCCGGTCAACGCGTTCTCGCACGTGCAACAGGCATTTGGCACACCGCTGAGGAGGTTGTCTCACATTGGCAACAGACCAAACTTGATGTGAGAGAACTCCACGAGCGTCTCTTTTATCGCCCCCTCCTGGCAGCTGTTGCCAAACTCCCAGAAGAGACGCACCAACTCACCAGTGATCAGGCTGAAGCTCGACTTGCCGCTATTGGTTTTCGTGATCCACAGGGCTCCCTCAAACACATCGCAGCTTTGACGAATGGTGTTTCCCGCCGAGCAGCTATTCAACGTGCACTCCTGCCGGTGATGTTGCAGTGGCTATCTGAAGGGGCAAACCCTGACCATGGTTTACTGACCTTTAGATTGCTCAGTGAGCAGCTAGGGGAGTCTCACTGGTTCTTGCGCATGCTCCGAGACTCTGCTGGTGCAGCTCAGCGCCTAACAAAGGTCCTCAGTGGTTCTCGCTATGTCTCTGACTTGATGGAACTTATCCCCGAATCTGCAGCCTGGTTTGATGGCGATGACGAACTTTCACCCACGCCAGCAGAAGTGCTGGAGTCAGAAGTGCTTGCCATTCTGGCCCGTCACCATGGGGATGATGATGCGGCACGAAAAGCTGTTCGCGCGATGCGGCGCCGTGAAGTTCTTCGCCTCGCTATCGGTGGAATTCTCAATGTTGTCACTATCGATCAAATCAGCCAGGGGCTGAGCGATGTCACCACAGCTTCCTTGAATGGATACCTCGGAATTGCGCTTCGAGAGGCAGAACACAATCCAGAGTTCGCAATCATCTCAATGGGTCGCTACGGTGGCCAAGAACTGGGCTTCGATAGTGATGCTGACGTCATCTATGTGTATCGCGGAACGAAGCAGTGTGATGGAGAACAAGCACAGAAACGTGCTGAACGCATTATTTTGCGAATCAAGGAACTCTCAGAAGATCACCGCCTTCCCTTTGAGATTGACACTGACCTTCGCCCAGAAGGTAAGAATGGCGCTATCGCGCGATCCTTGGACTCTTATGCTGCTTACTATGCGCGATGGTCTTTGATGTGGGAAGCACAAGCACTTTTGCGTGCGCGTGCAGTTCTCGGCCAGGAAAAGCTTCAAGCGGACATGATGAAACTTATCGACAGCGTTCGCTACCCCGAGGCCATCTCTGTTGATGATGTGCGCGAAATACGCCGGATTAAGGCCCGTGTTGAAGCTGAGCGACTACCTCAAGGAGCAGATCCTTCGCGACACGTGAAGCTCGGGCGCGGCTCGCTCAGTGACGTGGAGTGGACTGTGCAGCTATTGCAATTGCAGTTTGCTCACGTGCACCCTGCATTACAAACAACCTCTTCTCTAGGAGCACTTCGCGCTGCAGCCGGTGAGGGGTTGATTGATCGGGTCGATGCTCAGAAGCTCATAGATGCATGGATATTTTCTTCCCGGGTACGTTCAGGAATTACGATCTGGGCAGATAAAGCTACCGATGTACTTCCGCAGGACACACGAGACCTTGAGGGTATTGCCCGTTTGTTGAACTACCCACCAGGTTCTGCAACACGTATGGAAGAGGACTATCTCTCCATTACTCGTCGTTGCCGCCAAGTGGTTGAACGCATATTTTTTGACTTCTGATCGTCGTGTGATTTTACGAAGAAAGCCACTGCCTTTCGGCAGTGGCTTTCTCTGAGTTTCCTCTATGACGATTAGACGCCGTAGTAGAGCTCGAACTCGAAGGGGTGGGGACGCAGCGAGAGAGGCTTGATTTCGTTGTCGCGCTTGTACGAAACCCAGGTCTCAATGAGGTCCTTGGTGAACACATTGCCTGCGAGCAGGAATTCGTGGTCTGCTTCGAGAGCCTGGAGAGCGTGCTCCAGCGACTCAGGAACCTGAGGAATGTTCTTTGCTTCCTCTGGAGGAAGTTCGTAGAGATCCTTGTCTACAGGCTCGTGTGGCTCGATACGGTTTTTGATTCCGTCGAGACCAGCCATCATCTGTGCAGCGAATGCGAGGTAAGGGTTACCCGAAGCATCTGGTGCACGGAACTCGATGCGCTTTGCCTTGGGGTTGTTACCGGTCAAGGGGATGCGGATCGCAGCGGAACGGTTACCAGCAGAGTAAACGAGGTTTACGGGAGCTTCGTAACCTGGAACCAGACGGTGGTAGGAGTTCACCGTTGGGTTCGTGAATGCGAGCACAGCACCTGCGTGCTTGAGCAAACCACCGATGTACCAACGAGCGAGGTCAGAGAGACCGCCGTAGCCGTTTTCGTCGTAGAACAGTGGCTTGCCATCGTTCCAGAGTGACTGGTGGGTGTGCATACCCGAACCATTGTCGCCGAAGAGGGGCTTAGGCATGAAGGTTGCAGTCTTGCCCCACTCGTTGGCGGTGTTCTTCACGATGTACTTGAACTTCAGAATGTCATCTGCAGCCTTGACCATAGTGTCGAAACGGTAGTTGATTTCACCCTGACCTGCGGTACCAACCTCGTGGTGGCTGCGCTCGAGGATGAGACCAGCGTTGATGAGCTTGAGGCAGATGTCATCGCGGAGATCTGCGTGCTGGTCAACTGGGGAGACAGGGAAGTAGCCACCCTTGTAGGGAGTGGTGTTTCCGAGGTTTCCGCCTTCAATCTTCTTGCCAGAGTTCCAGGGAGCCTCGGAAGAGTCAATCTTGTAGAAGGAAGTGTGCTGGTTCACTTCGTAACGAACGTCATCGAAAATGAAGAATTCAGCTTCAGGTGCGAAGAACGCAGTGTCAGCGATACCAGTTGATGCGAGGTACTTCTCTGCCTTCTTGGCAACCTGACGGGGGTCACGGTGGTAAATCTCACCGGTACGTGGGTTGTAGATGTCGAAAAGCATGACGAGAGTTCGCTCAGTGCGGAACTCGTCAACGTAGCAGGTAGTGGGGTCTGGGATGAGCTGCATGTCCGACTCGTGAATCGAGGCAAAGCCACGGATCGACGAACCATCGAACATCTGACCTACAGTGAAGAATTCTTCGTCAACTGTGGAGGCGGGGATGTTGAAGTGCTGCTGAACACCGGGAAGGTCGGTGAAGCGGATGTCAAGGAACTTTACGTCAGTGTCCTTGATGAACTTCAGAACCTCAGAGGAATCTTTGAACATGCTTAGATAGCTCCAAATTAGATGGAATAAAGCGGTTACGAGTGTGCAACCTTGATATCAATGTACGAGTCTGGCGTTGCGTAGCTGTATCGCATTTGTTTCCACCATGTTACAGCCAATCTGGCGCGTAAACTCAGGGGTATGGCTACACACAACTCCGGTAACTCGAAACGTCCAGATCTGCCTATGAGCAGATACCCAGGTGAACGTTTAGGACTCCCCGAGAGTGGACCCAGATCAGTTGGCCGTGTGGGTCGCCGTTTCGCAGCTATCACTCTGGATTGGATCGTTTCAGCACTGGTATTGATGTTGATGACAGGTCAGGATTACTTCACTATCTCCTCTTCGGCTGCAGGTCAACTTCAACTCTTAGGCGTCTTTGTAGCGCTACAAATCCTTTCGATTTGGGCGATCGGTGGAAGTATCGGTCATCGGATCATGCGACTCTACGTCGTAAATATTCACGGCGGGAGTTTGACCTGGTGGCGTCCGATTGCCCGAAGTGTGCTTTTGGCATTGGTTGTCCCCGCACTGGTGTGGGATTCGGATCAACGAGGTTTTCACGACAAGATTGCCGGAACGCTTCTGCTGAAATCCGCATAAAGAAATCCGGCCTACTCTTTTGAGTAGACCGGATAAGGAATTCTTTAGCGTGCGCGAGAAGGGCGAACCTTGTAAGGGTCAATGCCCTTCGGGATGGGAACGTTGGTTCCCAGAGAAGCCAAACGGTGAGACACAACGCGAACTTCACTCTTGGTCAATGCATGCTTGATCTTGGTGAGCTTCCAGCCAAGCTTGTAAAGCTTGACGGATTCTTCGTCGGGACCCACCGTGACAACGGTGATGGGAACGTTGGGGAGAATCTTCGCAGTCTTTCGCTTTTCATCGTCCACGAGGCGCTGAGTGCGAGCAATAGGGCCTTCGGCGATAAGTGCAACACCACCGCGACCAACAGCGCGGTAGATAGCGTCCTTAGTCTTGGGGTTAATGGCGACGGGCATCTCTTCGGCAATCCAGCTGCGCTTGACCACAGACTTCATAACCGCACCAACTGCTCCGGGCTGGCCTTCAATCTGAGAATATGCAGCGCGTTCAGCGCGACGACCCAGCACAATCAGACCAACGAGCAGACCCAGCATGACGCCAACAATGATCCAGATGATCAAGGTGAAGACATTTCCATTGCTCAGGAGCAAACCTGCAGCCACACCGGCTCCGGAAGGGAGTAGGAGAGAAAGAAAGAGGAATCCGACAATGCTCTTGTCGTAGCGACGGGTCATCTGGAAGACCTGCCACATCTGAGCTAGACGTGAAGATCCCTTGGGTTTTTTCGTACGTGCCATGAAGAAAACAATACCTATCGTGGAGTGGTTTAAATGACCACCACGGGGGAGATCACCTCAAGTTGTACCTAAACGGCTTGTGAGAAGCCCAATTCAGCATCTGCCAGGTGGCTCAGGCTGTCAGGAATCTCTCGTCCCTTAGCTCGCATGGACTGTGCGTAAAGACGACCAGCACGGTAGGAAGATCGAACCAGAGGTCCAGACAGGACGCCTAAGTAGCCGATTGCTTCCGCTTCATCTTTCAACTCGACAAACTCTTCTGGGTGAACCCATCGGTCAACGGGCATGTGGCGCGCACTGGGTCGCAAATACTGGGTGATGGTGATGATGTCAGTTCCTGCGTCATAAAGGTCCTGCAGTGCTTGGCTGACTTCTTCACGAGTTTCACCCATTCCCAGGATGAGGTTGGACTTTGTGATCATGCCTGCGTTACGGCCCTGGGTGAGAACATCTAATGAACGCTCATAGGTGAAAGCAGGACGCACGCGCTTGAAAATACGGGGAACTGTTTCCACGTTGTGAGCAAAGACCTCAGGAGCAGCATCAAAAACCTGTTTGAGGTGATCAGGATTTCCCGAAAAGTCGGGAACGAGAATTTCAACACCGGTGGTGGTGTTCTGTTGGTGAATTTGACGAATAGTTTCGGCATAGAGCCACGCGCCTTCGTCTTCGAGGTCATCACGGGCCACACCGGTGACAGTGGCGTACCTCAGATTCATCTGAGCAACAGATTCGCCCACACGGCGCGGCTCGTCACGATCAAACGCATCTGGCTTACCGGTATCGATCTGGCAGAAATCACAACGACGTGTGCACTGAGAGCCACCAATCAAGAATGTAGCTTCACGGTCTTCCCAACATTCGTAGATGTTGGGGCAACCAGCTTCTTGGCAGACGGTGTGCAAATCTTCGCTCTTTACGAGCTTTTGGAGTGCCTGATACTCAGGCCCCATCTTCGCTTTGGTGCGAATCCATTCTGGTTTCTTTTCGATAGGAGTTTCGCTGTTACGAACTTCCAAGCGCAAAAGCTTGCGACCATCAGCTGACATGAGCATCCTCAAAGTAGTGAGTGAAAAGACGGGTAATGATTGGGGCAACATCACTGGGGGTGATGTTTGTTCCCGAAACCTGGGAAAGAGTTGTTGCGCCAGCATCACGGATACCGCAGGCAACAATGTTTTCGTATGCCTGAAGAGAGTTGTTGCAGTTGATAGCGAAGCCATGCATGGAGACGCCTTCGCTGATACGTATGCCGATAGCTGCGACCTTGTCGTAATTCAGTCCCCGGTTCACCCAGACACCTGAACGGCCCTCGACCCTCTCACCTGTTACGCCGAGTTCTGATGCAGCATCGATGAGGAGACCTTCGATAGTGCGCACATAGGCCACTACATCCATTGGCTCATGAAGTTTTGTAATGGGATAACCGACCAACTGAC
>JBEGUL010000062.1:0-8282 GCA_041178865.1 Actinomycetota bacterium
GGACCATCTCGCAGAGCATTTGATGTCAACACAGAACGTGTCATGGATGAACTACGCCAAGCGCGCTGGGCAATTCTCGATATCGATCAAGGAATGCCGCAATGAAGCCAGGTTCAGGTGCTGACACACTCGCCTTGGATGATCTTTCCGGCAGGATTCACGCAAAGTTATGGCATCTCGAACATGCTCTACATGCCACGGTTCCTTTCAGTAGTGAATCTGCCCAAGCCCGGCATGCTTTCAGCAGGGCTAACCAAGCAACCAAGCTGCTTAGAGAGCTATCAAGTGCAACTGCAGAAGGCTCGCGTCAGTATGCGCAGCGAGAACAATTTCTCCGAACTGTCTCTGAGGACGTGAGCTCCACGTTGATGTGGAATCTTGGCCGCGCAATGCCAGCGCTGATGGGAGCGTTTGGGCCAGAAATTATTGGGGGAGTAGCCATCGTGCTGTGCTTGGCCGCAGCACGAAGGCTAACTCCTGGAAGTCAATATGACCGATTCCTCACCCAACTAGAAAAGCGGCTGCCAGATTCTGGTCAATTCACGAGTCAACCACTCGTGGTTCAGGCAACCGCTCATCTCACTTCTGGTGCAGATGACTTTGTGGCGGGACTCATTGGCCTGCCCAAGCCTGTCCAAGATGGACCAATGGCGGGAGAAGATCTAGTCGCCGGTGCAGCGATCGCAGGATTGGGCATTGCTGGAGCTCAGGCTCTTCAAGAAACCCCTGTGAAAGTGAAGAATGTCTCCACCGATACGGCTGATTCTGCAGACAGCTACCGGGATCTCGTCTCGCGAATTCCTCGCGCAGAGGAGGGCGCTGCTCAGATACGTATTGAAGAGTATGAGTCGGGCTATGTGGTCTATCTCGGCGGAACCATTGACTCAGGGATCAATCCCCAAGGAGAACCGTGGGATATGACAAGCAATATCTCTGCAATTGCCCAGCTTGATTCGGGAAGTTACAACGCAGCAGTACTTGCCATGCGTGAGGCAGGGATTACTGCTGAGGACAACGTCATCTTGGTAGGGCACTCACAAGGCGGGCTTGTTGCAGCGCAGTTAGCCGCTTCGGGTGACTATCGAGTGAGCGACGTGGTCACCGTGGGAGCTCCGTTGCATCAAGTTGAGCTTCCGGCAGAGGTGAATCTCGTTGCTATTGAGCATGCAGAGGATGTCATCCCCTCCCTCAGTGGTGTTGCCGCACCTGCTGCGGTAGCAACACACATGACAGTGACCAGGTCGCTTTTTGCACACTCGACAGCTCCTCGAGGAGGGCTACTCCCAGCTCATAATCTCTCTCGATATATCGAAACAGCTGCCGTGATGGATCGCAGCGGGGACAGCAAGCTGATGACTGAGCAGAAGCGCATAACGGCTCGAACTCAGGGCGAAGCTACCGTCACATTGTGGCGGGCAGATCGGGTGCGGTAACTACTTGCCTGCAGCTGGGCGAAGAATGAGGCCCAGAAGCCAGCTGACAAGAGAGAGAACGATGGCTGCCCAGAATCCGCCCCAGAATCCAGCAACTTCGAGACCGTAACCAAATCCAAGAACCTGGGTCAACCACGCAACAAACATGAGCATGAGGCCG
This sequence comes from Actinomycetota bacterium, assembly GCA_041178865.1. Taxonomy (GTDB): domain Bacteria; phylum Actinomycetota; class Actinomycetes; order Actinomycetales; family Microbacteriaceae; genus Aurantimicrobium. Next base: position 1,594 of record JBEGUL010000062.1, read on the forward strand.
TTGACTACGAGGGCAAAGAAACCCAAGGTGAGAATGAAGAGGGGGAAAGCGAGGAATCGAAGTACGCGACCGACTGTTCCGTTCACAATTCCGAAGATGAAAGCAACAAATGCAAGGGTGAGAACATAACCCAAGGTCTGCTGGTTCTCGGGGATGATGCGAATGTTGTCAGGCATCATGACGGTGGTGAGCCACAGTGCAATGGCATTGATCACGGTGGAGAGAAGGAGTGACTTCATACCTCCATTCTGGCAGGTGAGCTCACTAGTTGGGATTCTCCTACGCTTTTCGCGAGAGATTGTAGGAGACCTACCAGTTCAAGGGCCTGTGACCGGATAGATTGGGTACATGGCCGATGAGACATTAGATCCCATGGTGCAGTTCCTCACGCCCGAGGGACACTATGCCCCCAGCGCAAGTGCAGAAGAGTTTCTGCCTTACTTTCAGCGCCTGACTGAGGCAGACCACCGCAAGTTTTACCGTGACATGGTTGTCATTCGCCGTTTCGACACCGAGGCCACCAACCTTCAGCGTCAAGGACAGCTCGCTCTCTGGGTTCCCAGTCATGGCCAAGAAGGAGCGCAGGTAGGTTCCGCTCACGCGACCAAGAAGCAAGACCATATCTTCCCCGCCTATCGCGAGCACGCCATTGGCATGATTCGCGGCATCGATGTTTTGGAAATCATTCGTGTTCTGCGCGGTTTGACCCACGGTGGTTGGGATCCCACTCTTCCCGAACATGGGAACTTCCACATCTACACCCTGGTAATTGGCTCTCAGGCACTGCACGCTACCGGTTACGGAATGGGCATCAAGTTTGACGGTGCGACCAATACGGGAAACCCCGACACCGACCAAGCTGTCATTGTCTATTTCGGCGATGGTGCATCCAGCCAGGGTGACGTCAGCGAAGCCTTGGTCTTTGCCGCCAGCTACCAAACACCACAGGTCTTCTTTGTGCAGAACAACCACTGGGCTATCTCAGTTCCCGTCAGTACTCAGGCACGAGTTCCCCTCTACAAGCGTGGCGAAGGCTTCGGCATTCCCGGTGTTCAGGTAGACGGTAATGACGTCTTCGCCAGCTATGCCGTGACAGCAAAGCAACTCGATGATGCTCGTAGTGGCAAGGGACCCAGCCTGATTGAGGCGCACACGTACCGCATTGGTGCGCACACTTCGAGCGACGACCCCACGAAGTACCGCACAGATGCTGAGCTGGAATCGTGGATTGCACGTGACCCCATCACCCGCATGGAGGCATTCCTGCGTAACTCAGGTGCTCCCCAGTCATTCTTCGACGAGGTTCACCAAGAAGCTGCTGACTTCGCAAACGATATTCGTCGTCGCACGGTGGATCTCAAGAACCCAGAACCTGCCAGCATGTTCAACCACGTCTACACAGACCCTCACCCCTTGATGGATGAGCAGAGCGCGTGGCTTGCCAACTATGAAGCGTCTTTCGATGAGCAGGGGGGCGGTCACTAATGGCTATCGAAAACCTTCCTTTAGGTAAAGCAATTAACCTTGGCCTTCGTCAGGCGATGCTCAACGATCCCAAGGTCATTCTGATGGGTGAAGACATCGGAACCCTCGGCGGAGTTTTCCGTGTGACTGAAGGTCTCAAGAACGAATTCGGCGCTGACCGTGTCCTCGATACTCCCCTGGCCGAATCCGGCATCGTCGGTTCCGCTATTGGTCTGGCCATGCGCGGCTACCGCCCAGTGATCGAGATTCAGTTCAATGGTTTTGTTTACCCGGCGTTTGATCAGATCACCAGCCAGCTGGCGAAACTGACTAATCGTCATGAGGGAGCTATGCAGTTCCCTGTGGTGATTCGTATTCCTTATGGCGGCCACATTGGCGCGGTTGAGCACCACCAGGAAAGCAATGAGGCGTACTTCCTGCACACCGCAGGTTTGCGCGTGGTCAGCCCCAGCAATCCTCATGACGCCTACTGGATGATCCAGGAAGCCATTGCTTCCAATGACCCTGTCATCTTCTTCGAGCCCATGAGCCGCTACTGGCCTAAGGCAGATGTCGACACTTCGGCTTCGAACTTCCCCCTTCACGCCAGCCGCGTGGTTCGTCCCGGCAATGACGTCACCGTCATTGGTCATGGCGCCATGGTCAGCGTTCTGTTGCAGGCGGCAGAAGTTGCCGCAACAGAGGGTATGAGCTTGGAAGTTATCGACGTCCGTTCACTCTCACCCATCGACTACGCACCAATTCTCGAATCGGTTCGCAGGACAGGTCGTTGTGTCATCGCGCAAGAAGCCCCCGGAAATGTCAGCCTTGCTTCCGAACTGGCAGCGAGTATTACTGAGAAGTGTTTCTATTCCCTCGAAGCGCCCGTGCTTCGTGTGACCGGTTTTGATACACCTTTCCCTCCAGCAAAGCTTGAGGCCATCTACCTACCCGACTCGGACCGCGTCCTCGACGCAGTCGACCGAGTGCTGAGTTACTAGGAGTGACCAGATGACGGTGTCAAAGTTCTATCTCCCCGACGTTGGCGAAGGCCTCACTGAGGCAGAAATTGTCTCGTGGAAGGTCAAGCCCGGTGACTCGGTCGCTATCAACGATGTCCTCGTTGAAATTGAGACCGCGAAGTCTCTCGTTGAACTTCCCAGCCCTTATGAGGGCCAGGTTGGTGAACTTCTAGCTCAAGAGGGTGAAACCGTTGAGGTTGGCACTGCCATCATCACGATCTCCACAGCCGGTCACTCTATGCTGACCTCCCCTACCCCTACACTCGCTCAGGCAGCGATGGCGAACGAAGTGTTCGTCACCGATGACAGCGAGATCGACGGCGCAGTAGATGTCAAGGATGAAGGCTCCGGAAGTGTTCTCGTGGGATACGGTGTTGGCGGCCACGCTGCGACGCGTCGTCGCCGCGGCGGCAACGGACCTTCACCGACTCCTCCCGCAGCACCTGCATTAGTTACTCCTGTTCCACAGGCTGTTGCTCCTGCACCTGTGGCTAAGCGTCCTGCATCGCTGCCTGTGACCGAAGCTGTTCCTGTCATTGCTAAGCCCCCTATTCGTAAGCTTGCCAAGGATTTGGATGTGAACCTCGCTGAGGTCGAAGCAACAGGTCTTGCCGGTGAAATCACGCGCGATGACGTGATTCGCCACGCTTCTCAGGCGAGTGTCTTCCGCAACATCCAGACTCCTGAGTGGCCAGAAGAGCGCGAAGAGCGCATTCCGGTCAAGGGTGTGCGCAAGGCCATCGCTACAGCGATGGTGCAGAGCGCATTCACTGCACCTCACGTGTCTGTCTTCGTTGATGTTGATGCCACCCGCACCATGGAGTTCGTCAAGCGTTTGAAGAACTCACCTGACTTTGCTGGTGTGAAGGTGTCGCCACTGCTGATTCTGGCCAAGGCCATCATCTGGGCAGTGCGACGCAACCCCACCGTGAACTCCACCTGGACCGACAAAGAGATCATTGTTCACCGCTATGTGAACTTGGGTGTTGCTGCCGCAACTCCTCGGGGTCTTATTGTTCCCAACGTGAAGGATGCTCAGGAGATGAGTCTTCTCGAGCTGGCACAGTCTCTCGAACAGCTCACCTTGAATGCTCGTGACGGCAAGACTTCGCCAGCCGATATGGCTGGTGGAACCATTACGGTCACCAACATTGGTGTGTTTGGTATGGACACCGGAACACCCATTCTGAACCCTGGTGAAGTGGGCATCTTGGCACTGGGAACCATCAAGCAAAAGCCCTGGGTTGTTGACGGTGAAGTTCGTCCACGTTTCGTCACCACCTTGGGTGCCAGTTTCGACCACCGTGTGGTCGATGGCGACGTGGCGAGCCGATTCCTGGCTGACGTTGCCAGCGTGGTTGAAGAACCCGCTCTGTTGCTCGACTAAATACGTAGATATGTATAGCTAGCTATACATGTTCCTAAAATATGTATAGTTTTTACAAAAAAATATACATATATTCCGAAGTTGAGATAACATTGGTGAATGCAATGGAACCCAGATCTGCCTTTTAACCGCCTTCCATTGTTACCTCCTGCTCAAGAGATAGAGACAAAGCAGGTATTGAGGGCCACTACCGAGGCTCGCGCAGCACTGGCAACACTGAATCAAGTCATCAGGTTTATTCCAGAGCCCGTTATTTTATTGAACGCACTCCCTCTCATAGAGGCACAAGCAAGTTCAGAGATAGAAAACATCATGACGACGCGTGATGACCTGTTTCAACATTTTGAAAACGAGACGATTTCATCTAGCCCTGAACTGAAGGAAACGTTTCGATATCGCAGGGCAGTATTTTCAGCAATCGACTATTTAGATACTCGACCATTGAGTTTTTCAGTAGCACAGCATGTGTGCTCAGAGATAAAGAACCGACAAATGGATATTCGCACTTTACCGGGAACATTTATTGGCAATGCAATAACGGGTGCAGCTGTTTATACGCCACCTCAGGGTAGAGACGTTCTTCATACATTGATAACCAATTGGGAAGAGTTTTTACATTCGACAACAGAGCTAGATCCACTCATCGCAATGGCGGTGATGCATTACCAATTTGAAGCAATACATCCCTTTAGTGACGGCAATGGTCGTACCGGCCGAGTGCTCAACATCCTTTTTCTACTCGAAAAGCGGTTGCTGACTTTGCCAATCCTGTATCTCTCGCGTTACATCATTAGGCACAAAGAGGAGTATTACTCTAAGTTGCTGGCCGTGACGCAAAATGCAGCGTGGGAAGAATGGATTCTGTTTATGTTGCGTGCGGTCAGAGAAACATGTGAGAGAACAACAGAGCTCGTGGAAGAGATCTTTAGTCTGTACAGCACCTATATGTCACTTTTCCGTGAGGTTCCTGGTGTTCGTAACGACCCTTACCTCGTGAATGTTTTGTTTGCCAAGCCTTTTTGCAGAATTTCAGATGTGGTTGAAAAATGTGGTGTTACACGACTTACTGCAACCAAATGGCTTGAGTCACTTCAACAAGCAGGAATATTAGAAGATAAAAAGGTTGGCAGGGATCGAATCTTCATCAATAGAAGGTTCTTCGACATTCTGCGAGAAATCTAATCCCCAGTTTCACAGAGAGTCGAAGAAGGCCACCCAAATGGCCAAACCGACGATTAGGACACCTCCAGTGCCCTGAACGATGGCAAGACGTTTGACGTCTTTAGCAAACCAGTCACGCGCTAACCCCGCACCAATGGCATACATCGAGTCGCTCAAGATACCGATGATTTCAAAGATGATTCCAAGGATCAGCAACTGAAGCATGACATTTCCCTGCTTCACATCCACAAAGCCGGGAAGCACGGCAGTGAAGAACACCATGGTCTTCGGGTTACTCAAGCCAACGAAGAAGCCCTCTCGTAATGTCTTGAACTTGGATTGTGGTGCACCCGTGGCGTCCACATCGAAGCCGTGATCTTTGCGGTGACGGAAAGCTTGGATACCCAAATATGCAAGGTACGCAGCACCGAGATATTTGATTCCATAGAACAAGAACTCTGAGCTGGCAACAATGGCACCCAAGCCCAGAACTACCGCGATGAGCCACACCAAGGTGCCCATCGCATTACCCACCACGGTGAGAACGCCGGCGCCCTTGCCCAGGGCAAGCGAGCGCCCAACCGCAAACATCACCGAGGGGCCGGGGATCAAAATGATCACCAGCGCCGCGATCATGAACGCGATGAGGTTCTCAATGGGAGGCATAAGTGTAATTAGTTGCTTTCGAGAACAGCCATGGCAGCGTTGTGGCCACCAATACCCGAGACAGCACCACCGCGACGAGCACCCGAACCACAAAGCAGGACGCCGGGGTAGTCGGTTTCCACACCCCAGCGCTTCGCGGGAGTGGACAGGTCATCGCCATCTTCAACCCAAGGCCAAGAGAGCAGGCCGTGGAAGATGTTTCCGCCGGTGAGGTTGAGGGCATCTTCGAGGTCGAGGGTGGTCTTGGTCTCCACACAAAGGTCCCCGTTGGCATCGCGCATCAGCACGTCTTCAATGGGCTCTGCCAAAACACTGTTGAGCGAACGCAACACAGCAGCCTGCAACTCAGCTCGAACAGCATCGTTGTTCTGTCGATTTACCAGTGAGTGAGGTGCATGAATACCGAACACCGTCAGAGTTTGCGCGCCGGAAGCTCGCAATTCTGGACCCAAGATGCTGGGGTCAGAAAGAGAGTGACAGTAAATCTCACAGGGCAATGTGGAGGGAACCTTACCCGAGGCAGCTTCATCAAATGCAGTTTGTAACTGTGTGTAGCTCTCGTTAATGTGGAATGTGCCACCGAATGCCTGCTCGGGGGTCACGCTGGAGTCAGCCAACTTGGGCAGACGCTTGAGCAGCAGATTTACCTTGACCTGAGCTCCCTCAGGGCGAGAAGTAGATTCAGGAGTTTCACCCAAGAGCTCAGAAAGAACCCAGGGTGAGACGTTGGAGAGAACCCAGGGTGTCATCACTTCAGTAGCAACGCCATCCTTACTGAAGAAAACAGAGGCGGCTTCGCCGGCCTTTTCTGCAGGAGCAATAGCGGTTACCTCAGCTTCAGTGACCAGAGTCGCACCAGCTTCACGGGCAGAGCGAGCAATCTCACCCGAGACTGCACCCATGCCGCCGACAGGAACATCCCAGTCGCCGGTGGTGCCGCCAATGACGTGATACAGGAAGCAGCGGTTCTGATCCAGGCTCGCATCGTG
>JBEGUL010000063.1:0-14877 GCA_041178865.1 Actinomycetota bacterium
ATAGTTGATCTTGTGCCTTCTGCCGAGATGGTTCGTTTTGGAAAAAATGGCTCAGATGCAACCAGCGCTGCAATACGAGTTGCGCGAGGATACACAGGACGTGAGCACGTCATTGTCTGTGGATACCACGGTTGGCATGACTGGTACATCGGCACTGTTTCATCACGAAATCTGGGCGTTCCAGAGGATGTGGCTGCTTTGGCACACTCTGTACCATTCAATGACTTGGATGCGATGGAATCTGCGCTGAAGAAAAATCCCACTGCGGCAATCATTATGGAGGTAATGACCCTCGAGTGGCCTGCAGACGGGTATCTCGAAGGAGTTCGAGAGCTTGCTACCCGTTACGGCGCAATTCTGGTATTCGATGAAATGGTCACGGGATTCAGATTTGCTAATGGTGGCGCACAAGAATATTTCGGGGTAACACCTGATCTTTCTACTTTTGGCAAGGGCATGGCCAACGGCTATCCACTCTCCGCAATTGTTGGTAAGCGCGAGTACATGATGGTCCTTGAAAAAGCATTCTTCACAGGAACTTTTGGCGGCGAGCTACTTTCATTGACAGCTGCAAAAAAAGTTCTTGAACGAATCAAGAACACTGATGTAATCAGCCGTATTTCTTCGAAGGGTGAGAGACTCACTGCCCTTGTGAACGAAGTCATTGATGCGGCAGGAGCTGGTGATTTACTCTCTCTCCAGGGCCACCCATCCTGGATGTTCCTCGTGTGGAACCCCGAGATTGGTGAACAACTTGCCGACCTCAAAATCTTATTTATGCAAGAAATGAGTAAACGTGGGGTGCTAATGATTGCAACTCATAATGTGATGGACGCACATGATGAGGAGGCACTTCAGCACATTGCCCGTGCTTATGAGGAGACTCTTCCTATCATCCTTGACGCATATAAATCCGGGAACGCTCATGAACGCCTAGATGCTGAAGTCGGAGAACTCGGCCCTAAGGTCAGAAACTAAAGAATTTTTACTTCTGGAAAAGTCTTGAAAACTTTGCTTTGAGAAGCTTCTGATTGACGTTCAAACTTCTGTGTCGCCATGGATCTATCGACGCCAAGAAGGAATCTGTCGCGGTTGGTGCACCGCCGCTTCTGACGAATGTTGACGCACGAACCACAAATGGTGGAGATTGAACGTTCCATGAAGCCCAGTCATTTGCATTAGTTGAAAGTGGCAAATCTCTGAGAACAGTGCAGGCGATGAAGCGTTTGGCTTTATGTGCGTCAACTTCCCACAGCGAAAGGTTGTGGTTATCCATGTGTTCTGGACCAAGGACCTGACGTGTATCAGCAATCAATCCATAGTATGAGGCAGCACAATTCCAGACTGGAATCCCTCTTGCACTAGCTTCTAAACCGATAGTTGAGTCCCACACAACGATCCCGGCACATTCCTCGAGAAGTGAATATGAACTCGTGGCGTTGTCGTGCCAATAAATCTCAAGATTGGGATGTTGAGCAGCTAGCTCTTGGAGACCTTTGAGTTCTCTCTTGAAACATGCATGATCTTTTGTGCTCAGGTTGGGGTGAACTCGCATGAAACATTGAAAACCCTGATTTTCGAAAAAGGTCATCAACGTGTCAAAAGCCTCAAACTGGCTTTTCCAGGAGTGCAGTTGCCAGTCAGGGCCAAGATGTAGAAATTCGTCTTGGGATGAGGTGAAAAAACCAATCTTTGTTGCGCTCGGTTTAGTCGCAACGACATCAGATTCTGAATCACTCCAAATTGCTGCATATTCGTTGCTGGAAGATTTCGAGGGAAGGCGTGCTGCGAGCCATGAATCAGCAATTACTTCTACTTCAGAAGCGGCTAAACCCTCGAGGACTTTCTCTACATCTCCCTGTGTGGCTATCCGGTCATGAGGAGAGTATGGCCGAAAAAATGAATGATCTTTCGTCGCCCCTTTTTCGAAATGGAATACGGGAATTCCTGCTTCGAGGAGAGCAAATTTGGCCATGCGCTGAACTGGGAAACGCCCATTCGGCACATAAGCAATTTCAAAACTCTGTGATTTCAAGAGTTCGCGCATCACGATGTAAGAGCGGGCACCCTCATCGATAAGACGTTGCTGTGTTCGCGAAATACGTTGTTTGCTGAAATCGAGGATGTCTGTCCGGAAATATGTGAGCAAAGCTGATTGTGTTGATTCTTGGAGAACTGAGTGAGCCTCAGGTGAAATCTCATCGTTACACGAAGTGATTTCGGCGGCAGAGATGACCCGGATTCCTCGGACTGCCATTTCTGGGGCAAAGATTTGCGCGCAACTTTTGTAGCCAAACAGATTCAACACTTTTGGTGAGTATGTTTCAGTTGGACTTGTCATGATTGTCGCTAAATCAACAACTACAGGAGTGAGGTCATGCTTGAGGCATTCTCGAGTTATTTGCTCAACAATTCTCAAATATTCCGGGTCATAGCCGGTGGAGATAATGAGCGCGTTTGTCATGAATGTATTCCGTCAAATTAGGCACGATAGTCTTATTCATTATGGTCGAAAAAACCTTGTACAAGAGACTATGCGTGAGCTTTGGGGGGACTTTTCATGAGTGAGCAATTAGTCCCTTTCAATGATTTAAGTCGAGGAACCAGTGCAATCCGCGACCAAATAGATGCCGCAATTTCTCGTGTTGTTTCAAGTGGCTGGTTTGTACTCGGGCCCGAACATGATGCACTCGAAGCTGAACTTTCTGAATACGTCGGGACGAAACACACAATCAATGTTGGAAATGGTACAGACGCACTCGAACTTGCTTTAGCTGCGGTAGGTGTGAAGGCAGGCAGCCTTGTCGTTACCGTTGCAAATGCTGGGGCTTACACAAGTACAGCAGCACTATTGCTCGGAGCAGAACCTGTTTACTGTGATGTTGATCCAGAAACACTTCTCATGTCCGCTTCGACTCTTGAAGAGACGTTGGTCCTTCTTCCAGAAAAACCCCAAGCAATTGTGGTGACACATTTGTATGGAGCACTTGCGCCGATAAACGAACTAGTAGCTGTAGCACGCAAACATGGCATTGTGATTGTGGAGGACTGTGCTCAATCTCTAGGTGCATGTTTCAAGGGCCAGCGTGGTGGCAGTTTTGCAGATATATCCACAACAAGTTTTTATCCAACCAAAAACCTTGGCGCACTTGGAGATGGCGGAGCAGTTTTCACAGACAACGACGATCTAGCTGAGAAAGTCAGACGCATGCGCCAGTATGGTTGGTCGTCCAAATACAGCATCGATTTTGCACATGGTAAAAATTCGCGTTTGGACGAAATCCAGGCAGCAATTTTGAGGGTCAAATTACCCCTACTGGATAAGCAAAATGAACGCCGGAGAAATATTCACACTCAATTTGAAACTGCCAATCATGACGGAATCAAGTTGGTCAATACTGCCTCCGAAGCCTTCATTGGCCACTTAGCAGTCGTGGTTTCTTCGAATCGTGATGTCGCACGTAACTTTATAGAGGTTGCGGGTGTTAAAACCGATATTCACTATCCCATTCCAGACCACAAACAGCATTACCCCGATTTCACCCCACGCAAGATGCCACTGGCCGTTACTGAGTGGGCATCTCAAGTAATTTTTTCCGTTCCGCTTTTTCCAGAACTTGAGCAAGTTGAAGTTGATCGGATCACGGAAGCACTGTCCAATTGTTAAGTTCTTCACAACCGTCTCAACCTCAACTCATCGAGCTCGCGGGCTTCAATGATCATCGTGGCAGCTTGATTGTGGGGGAAATAAACAAACAGCTCCCATTCTCGGCACAGAGATTTTTCTTCGTCTCAAGCGTTCCAGAAGGCGAACCTCGAGGAATTCATGCCCACAAAGAGTGCCACCAGTTCCTTGTCTGCGTCGCAGGATCAGTCAAAGCGATGGTTGACAATGGTGAAACTCGACAAGTAATTTCTCTTAATCGCCCTGATGTGGGGTTGCATATGCCCCCACTTACCTGGGGTGCTCAATACGACTACTCAGAAGACGCTGTTTTACTTGTACTTGCCTCACGGGTTTACGAAGCCGAAGATTACATTCATGATTATGACGAATTTCTTGAATTAGTAGCTTCATCGAAAACAGACCGCAAGTAATGACTTCAGAAAACATCTCCGTCGCGATGTGCACCTACAACGGGGTTGCATACATTCAGCAACAGTTGGAGAGCATCCTTCGTCAGACGGTCTTGCCTACACAAATTGTCATATCTGATGATGGTTCCTCTGACGGAACTATTGAGCACATCGAAAGTTTTTGGGAGAGTCAACTTCTTCACAATGAATCTCTCGCCTCAATCCAAATGACAATCATTCGAAATGCAGCCCCCCTCGGAGTGACAAAAAACTTCGAACAGGCATTGATGGCATGTGTTCATCCCCTCATTGCTCTGTGTGACCAAGATGATCTGTGGATGCCTACAAAGCTAGAAGTACTTTCTCAAATCTTCGATGAAAATGAAGAGCTATTACTTGTTTTTACCGACTCTCAGCTAGTCGATGCTGAAGGTTCTCCATTGGGGTACACATCCTTTGATGCACTTGGTGTTTCCAAATCCGAAAAGACAGCATTTGAAGAAGGTAATGGCGCAAAAGTCCTTCTGAAGAGGAATCTTGCAACCGGTGCAACAGTGATGTTGAGAAAGTCACTTGTGGATATTGCGACGCCATTCCCCGTCGATTGGGTCCACGATGAGTGGTTGGCGCTCGTCTCTGCATTTGCCGGGAAAATTTATATTAGTGAAGAATGCCTCATTGACTACAGGCAGCATGGAAAAAACCAGATTGGTATGAAAAAGCCTGGGCTTCGTCACTACATTGGCAGGCTTATCTTCTCTCGGAGTGAAAGAAACGCAATGCTATTAAATCGTGCAGAGCAAATGAACAAGCACAGCTTTTTCCAGGAACAAAATCCTGAAGCACACAAAGCGGCCATTGGTAAATTGGCGCATGAAGTTGCTCGGCAAGGGCTACCTCAAGCTCGACTCAAAAGAATCAAACCAGTAATTAAGGAAATGCGAACAGGTCGATATAGTGACTTTGGTCTTGGATACCAAGACATCGCACGGGATCTCATTCAACCCGTTTAGTGTGCCCTCGAGAGGATTCGAACCTCCGACCTTTGGTACCGGAAACCAATGCTCTATCCCCTGAGCTACGAGGGCGGGACTGAACAAGGCTATCAGTCGGGCTGAGGACGAGTCCGCCGGTAGAATTGTCGATTGTGACCCCTCAAGACCTTGCACGCGAACTTTTCGAACGCATTCTCCTCGTTTCCCAGCGTGGAAGTTTCGATACTTCCAACCTCCTTGCAGACGACGTAGTCCTTGAACGCCCTAAGAATCGCGACCACGGTGACTGGGCATCCAGCATTTCCCTCAAACTAGCTAAGCCCTGGGGTCTGAACCCGCGTGAGCTCGCAGCACAACTCGCCACAGAACTCGAATCTGTTGAGGGCATATCCTCCGTTGAGGTCGCAGGTCCTGGCTTTATCAATATCCGCTTAGATGCGGCTTCTGCAGGCGCTCTTGCTAAAACCATCGTTGAGGGTGGTTCAAAATATGGCCAGGGTGATGTTTACAGTGGTGTGAAGCTCAATCTAGAGTTTGTCTCTGCGAACCCAACGGGCCCTATTCACATGGGCGGTACTCGCTGGGCGGCCGTGGGTGACTCGCTAGCGCGTATTCTCCAGGCAGCTGGTGGCGAAGTAACACGCGAGTATTACTTCAATGACCACGGTGCACAAATTGACCGCTTCTCACGGAGCTTGATCGCTGCACATCTCGGCGAACCCGCACCTGAAGATGGCTACGGCGGGGCGTATATTCATGACATTGCGGCACGTGTAGCCGCTGCATATGCCAACGACCTTTCGGTACTTCCTAGGGATGAGATGCAGGAAGTTTTCCGCTCAATTGGTGTTGAACTCATGTTTGGGGAGATTAAGGCAAGCCTGCACGAGTTCGGCGTGGACTTTGACGTCTACTTCCACGAAGACTCGCTACACGAATCACGCGCCGTCGAACGCGCAGTCGAACGTTTGCGTGAGCAAGGACACATCTTTGAACAAGATGGAGCCACCTGGCTTCGCACAACCGAACTCGGCGACGACAAAGACCGGGTGATTATCAAGAGTGATGGTCAAGCTGCCTATATTGCGGGAGACCTTGCGTATTACTTAGACAAGCGTGAACGTGGATTTGATCGCAACATCATCATGTTGGGGGCAGACCACCATGGCTATGTGGCACGCATGATGGCGATGTGTGCTGCTTTCGGTGACGAACCAGGTGTCAACCTGGAAATCATGATTGGCCAAATGGTCAACCTGGTCCGTGATGGACAGCCCATGCGCATGAGTAAGCGTGCCGGCACCATTGTGACTCTTGAAGACCTGGTTGAAGCAGTTGGTGTGGACGCAGGTCGTTATGCACTCGTGCGCAGTTCAAGTGACTCACAACTCGATATTGATCTTGATCTTCTGGGGAAGAAGACCAATGACAACCCTGTGTTCTATGTGCAATACGCACATGCCCGCACGTGTGCAGTGGCACGTAATGCTGAGGTATCTGGCGTACGACGTGAAGATGGGTTTGCTCCAGAACTTCTCGATCACGAGGCAGAATCTCAACTGTTAGGTGTGCTCCAGGAGTTCCCACGTATCGTTGCCCAAGCTGCAGAACTGCGTGAACCTCACCGCGTTGCTCGCTATATCGAAGAAGTAGCTGGTTTCTACCACCGTTGGTATGACAAGTGCCGAGTTATCCCGCAAGCAGATGAAAAAGTAACAGATCTTCAACGCACTCGTCTGTGGCTCAACGATGCGACTGGACAAGTTATTCGTAACGGACTTGGTTTGCTGGGTGTTTCGGCTCCGGAGCGCATGTAACCAGTTCGCGTGGGTGTTTTCACTCGCCTAGAATTGAGGTTCACCGCGTTCATCGCTTGGTGAAAGGCTTCAGGGACCAAGCCGGGTCCGCTCGCCCACACTTTTACTCTGATATTCATCTCAAGAGGTATTCCTGTGGTTGCTAACCCGCTTGCACCACACTGGCTTGACGCCAGTGTGGATGACAACGCGCTCATTAGTGGCATCTGGTCATCAAATACCCTTCGTAATCCCTCGGGTGAACTTGAAGTCGCTGGGATCTCGGTTACCGCATTGGCTGCAGAGTTTGGCACTCCAGTATTCGTTGTTGACGAATCCCATGCACGCAATCGTGCAGTACAGGTTCGAACCGCTTTTGAATCTGCACTTAGTGCTGTTGGTGCCAAGGCAAAGGTCTACTACGCAGGTAAAGCATTCCTGTGCACTGAAGTAGTTCGTTGGGTTTCCGAGGCAGGGCTCAACGTGGATGTTGCCAGCGGAGGAGAGCTTGCGGTGGCGCTCGCCGCGGGTCTAGATCCAGCGCGGATTGGTTTACACGGCAACAATAAGTCACAGGCTGAAATCGAACGAGCTGTAAATCTAGGTGTCGGCACCATCGTGATTGACTCCCTTGTAGAGATTGGACGAGTCGCAGATGCAGCTCGTCGCGCTGGAAAGACGCAACGCGTCCGCCTTCGTGTCAACAGTGGTGTTCACGCACATACCCACAGCTTCCTCGCTACTGCGCATGAAGATCAAAAGTTCGGTGTCACTATTGCTAACGCTCCTTCACTAGTTGCTGAGATACGCTCTCATGCTTTTCTCGTGTTCGTAGGTCTTCACTGCCACATCGGTTCTCAAATCTTCGGAACTGACGGTTTTGCTGAATCTGCATCACGTTTGCTTGCTCTGCACGCAGAGCTTCTCAAGGGTGGCCCGGTACCTGAGTTAAACCTCGGTGGCGGCTTCGGCATTGCCTACACTCCAGCAGATGAACCTACTCCTATCGAAGAGATTGCGCAGGAAATCGCCTCAGTTGTTTCTGCAGAGTGCTCTCGTTTAGGAATCGAAATTCCCGTTATTTGTGTTGAGCCAGGGCGTGCTGTCATTGGAACCTCCACTTTCACGCTCTATGAAGTAGGAACCACCAAAGACGTCACCGTCGATGTAGTCGACGAAAACGGCGACTCAACTGGGCACACTGCTGTTCGCAAATACGTCAGCGTAGATGGAGGGATGAGCGATAACGCTCGTCCCGCTCTCTATGGTGCTGATTATTCAGTCCGCATGGCGAACCGCGTTTCCGATGCAGAACCAGCTCTTGTTCGTATTGCCGGGAAGCACTGTGAATCAGGCGACATCTTGGTTTATGCCGATTACCTTCCAGGTGACGTGCACCCTGTTGATTTGCTTGCGATTCCTGCCACTGGCGCATATTGCTGGTCACTTGCCAGTAACTACAACTACTTAACACGACCTCCGGTCGTGGCAGTGAAAGACGGTGTCGCACGCGTGATTGTGCGCGGCGAAACCGAAGAAGACCTCTTAGCGCGCGACATGGGCGTAATCCGAAAGGCAAACTAATGATTGAGTACCGTAACGTCCGCGTAGCTTTGCTCGGAGGTGGAACCGTCGGAGCACAGGTTGCCCGCTTGCTACTAGAACACAAAGATGAGCTCGCATCACGTGTGGGCGCAAGCTTGGAGCTGACCGGCATCGCTGTGCGCAACCTGGACGCTGCACGCTCTGCAGATATCCCAAAGGAACTCTTCACCACTGATGCTGAGTCGCTGATTCTCGGAGCGGACATTGTCATTGAGGTTATGGGCGGACTCGAACCTGCTCGCAGCTACATCCTGCAGGCTATCAACTCTGGTGCTGACGTCGTCACTGCCAACAAGGCGCTTCTTGCCACCCACGGAACAGAGTTGTTTGAAGCAGCAGAGCGCGTTGGCGCTCAGCTGTACTTCGAGGCTGCTGTTGCAGGCGCAATACCTATCATCCGTCCGCTTCGCGAGAGCCTTGCAGGAGACCGCGTCAAGCGCATCATGGGCATTGTGAACGGAACCACCAACTACATCCTGGACAAGATGGACACCGAAGGCGCATCATTCGATGACGCGCTCGCCGTGGCTACTGAGCTCGGCTATGCCGAAGCAGACCCAACCGCTGACGTAGATGCTTTTGACGCTGCTCAGAAGGCTTCGATCCTGGCCAGCCTCGCTTTCCACACCACTATTCCTTTGGAGAGTGTTCACCGCGAAGGTATTCGTGAGATTTCTGGCAAAACAGTTGAACTGGCCAAGAAGGCCGGATACGTGGTCAAGCTCCTCGCAGTCTGCGAGCGTTTGATCGACCCAGCCACTGGTGAAGAGGGCGTCTCAGCTCGCGTTTACCCGGCTTTGATCTCCCGCGAACACCCTCTTGCCGCCGTGCACAAGGCAAATAATGCTGTCTTCGTTGAGGCAGAAGCAGCCGGCTCGCTGATGTTCTATGGTGCAGGTGCTGGTGGCCCCGAGACTGCTTCTGCAGTACTGGGTGACCTTGTCTCTGCAGCACGCCGTCACGTTATTGGTGGGCCTGGTTTGGGTGCGTCAACCCACGCCAACCTTCCGGTACTTCCCATTAGTGCAATTACGACTCGCTATCACGTGACCTTGTCGGTCTTTGACCGTCCCGGTGTATTGGCATCTGTTGCTGAAGAGTTTGCTAAGCATGGTGTTTCCGTCGAATTAGTCGAGCAAGGCACATTCGGTAGCGAGGCGGTGTCTGGAGAGGCTGCTGTGACGGCTACGCTAGTTATTGGCACGCACGCAGCTCTTGAGTCTGATCTGGCGGCCACCGTTTCCGCTCTCGCGCAGCTGGATGCCGTGAGCTCAGTGGTTTCGGTTCTACGAGTTGAAGGAGCCTAAATTGGCACACCAGTGGCGTGGCGTTCTGCCCGAATATGCAGACCGTCTGAACATTTCTGATGCGACCCCCATCATTACTTTGGGTGAAGGTGGAACGCCACTGATTGAAGCAAAGGCGCTCTCGGCACGCACCGGTGCTCGGGTCTTCGTGAAGTACGAAGGAATGAACCCTACGGGTTCTTTCAAGGACCGCGGTATGACGATGGCCATCTCAAAGGCAGTAGAGCACGGTGCTAAGGCCGTTATCTGTGCTTCCACTGGTAACACCAGTGCTTCTGCGGCTGCGTATGCAACTCACGCTGGTATCTCTGCAGCTGTTCTTATTCCTGAGGGCAAGATTTCCATGGGCAAGCTCAGCCAGGCTGTAGCTCACAATGCTGAAATCATTCAGATTCAGGGAAACTTCGACGATTGCCTCGATATCGCTCGTGACCTCGCAGCTAACTACCCAGTTCACCTCGTGAACTCGGTCAACCCTGACCGTATCGAAGGACAGAAGACCGCTGCTTTCGAGGTAGTAGAAGTTCTTCAGGATGCTCCTGACTTCCACTTTGTTCCTGTGGGTAACGCAGGAAACTACACCGCATACTTCCGCGGCTACAGCGAAGAGCTCGAGCGTGGCGCAGCCACCAAGCTTCCTCGCATGTTCGGTTTCCAGGCAGCTGGCTCGGCACCTATCGTGCTGGGTCACCCCGTCAAGAACCCAGAAACTCTTGCCAGCGCTATTCGCATTGGTAACCCAGCTTCATGGGAGTTCGCACTCGGTGCACGCGACACCAGCAATGGCTACTTCGGTGCCATTGATGACGCAGGCATCCTTGCTGCACAGCGCATCCTTTCTGCCGAAGTTGGCATCTTCGTTGAGCCAGCATCTGCAATCTCTGTTGCAGGCCTTCTGGAGCGTGCCGAGAACGGCCACATCCCAGCTGGATCAACTGTTGTGCTGACCGTGACCGGTCACGGTCTCAAGGACCCTCTCTACGCTCTCAAGAAGGCAGACGGTACTGAAGTTGCCCCCACTGTCGTTCCTGTGAGCACCGAAGATGTTGCTGGCGTACTTGGCCTGGTCAAGGGCGCTACGCACTAATGTCCTCTGGGGCCATGCAGGTGCCGGTAGGTAGAGCGGTTACCGTTCGCGTACCGGCTACTTCGGCTAACTTGGGCCCCGGTTTTGACACTCTTGGTCTTGCTTTAGGTTTCTATGACCAGCTAGAAGTTTCTGTTCGTTCTGAAGCTGGTGCAACTGTTGAAGTAATTGGTGAAGGCGCTGCAGATAGTGCAGCTCCTGTATCTACTGATGCTTCTAATTTGGTTGTCCAGTCCATTGCTCACGCCTTCGCTCATGCTGGTGTAGCAATGCCCGGACTCAACCTTCGTGCACACAACAACATTCCTCACAGCCGCGGCATGGGATCTTCCAGTGCTGCCATCGTTTCTGGTTTGGTTGCTGCCCAGGGCTTACTTGAAGGAATCTATGACTTCGATGCGGATACCCTTCTGCGCCTTGCTACCGACCTCGAAGGCCACCCCGACAACGTCGCCCCTGCGCTTTTCGGTGGCCTCACTATTGCATGGACAACTGAAGAAGGTCCACGCTGCAAGCGTCTGCTCGTTCACCGTGGTGTTTCACCACTGGTTTTGGTTCCCTCCTTCACTATGTCGACCAAGCAGGCACGCGCCCTTCAGCCTGAGAGCGTTCCTCATGAAGATGCCATTTTCAACGTCTCCCGTTCGTCACTCTTGGTTGCAGCTCTAACTCAGAGCCCTGAGCTTCTCTTTGAATCAACCGAAGACAAGCTTCACCAGGACTATCGGGCTGAAGCAATGCCTCAGACCAGCACCCTGATCAAGCTTCTTCGTGAGCACGGCTTTGCTGCTGTGGTTTCTGGAGCAGGTCCGTCAATTTTGGTTCTCTGCTCAGATCCTGCACAGCGCGTGGAAGCAGCAAAGCTGGTAGCACAGCATGAAGAAAGCCCCTGGCGAGCACTTATGCTCGCTGTGGACTTTGCAGGTGCTTCTTACGCACCTGCTGAATAACAACTTCTAAGTTGTAGCTTTTCTGGCTTGGAGCCAGAAGCGCAGGGCAAGGCCAATTCGAATTGCGCCGCGCACGGGTGCCCACAATATTCCCTTGTATTTGACCTGAATGAAGTGCATGGCACTTTCATGGTGAACGCGAAGCATTGTTTTCTTTATGGCCTTGGTTGATTCGCCACCGATATGGGTAATGGAAACTTCGGGAACATAGAGGTTGGTATACCCAAGCTTCCCAGTGCGATAACCCAGATCCACGTCTTCGAAATACATGAAGTAAGTTTCATCAAAGCCGCCAACCTGCGAAAACAGATCCCTGCGAATAGCAAGACATGCACCTGAAACCCAGCCCGTTGGCACAGTGGAGTTCTGAAGATGTGCTTCAGAGAGGTAGCTCTTGGTCCAGGGGTTAGTGAGCCAAATATTGGCAAAGAGAGCATGGCCAACGCCATTGCGAATAGAGGGGATAGCCCTGGCAGATGGATAAACAGAGCCGTCCTCGTTGAAAATACGAGG
The DNA here is from genome assembly GCA_041178865.1 of Actinomycetota bacterium. Classification (GTDB taxonomy): domain Bacteria; phylum Actinomycetota; class Actinomycetes; order Actinomycetales; family Microbacteriaceae; genus Aurantimicrobium. Next base: position 12,331 of record JBEGUL010000063.1, read on the forward strand.
GCCTGCAACACCTACAGTCTTGTCTGACACAGCATTGACTAGGGCAGTAACTGCTGTGGTGTTGAGCTCTGAATCAGGATTACACACCAGCAATGTGGTGAGTTCTGAAGGAAGCGTGAGAACTGCTTTGTTCGCAGCAGCGCCGTATCCCACGTTGTTATCCAGTTTAAGAAGGTTCACACCCAACTTGGCGGTGAGCTTTTCCGTGACAGTTATGTCAGTGGAGTTGTTGTCTACCACCGTGATCTGACTGGGGGAGGCTACAGACTTCACGGCACTTGAGAGGAAGTCTGACAACTGCGCGCTGGAGTTGTAGCTCACGGTAATGATGGCTACATCGCTGGGGGCAGTGGTCTGTGTTGTCATGAGAAATTTCCTTCCTCAGACTACAAGGGCACGCCATATCCAGCATGCGATCAGACTTCGTGTGGGCAAACTGCTAGAATGTGATTGCACCGGTTGAAGTCGCGAAATCTCGCGAAAGCCTCCCGGAGCATTCACCAGTTCGATATCGAACTTCTGTAACACCCCAATTCGCACTACCTCCACACAACCCACATTCTTTGCTGAATGCAGCGGTTTGGAAAAGCTCTAGTGCTCTAAATATCTATAAGGAGAACTCATGTCTGAGAACTCGATCAACGAAACCCCCGCTGCAGAAGCAGCTCCCCGCAAGCGCACCTCACGTCGTGCAACCGTTACCGCTCCTGTGTCATCTGCTGATGCAGTATCTGGTGCTGTGTCAGTGAGCGCGTCTAACCACGTGAACTCAGGCGACGCTGGTGTTCCTGCGCTGGCACCTGCTCTGCAGGCCAGCGCTGAGGAAGCACCACGTCGTGGACGTGGCCGTCCAGCTAAGAAGACAGCTGACGCTGCTACTGAAGCTCCTGCAACCGAATCTGCAGCACCTGCTGAAGCTGGCGAAGCAGGGCCACGCCGCGGACGCGGCCGTGGCCGCAACACCGAAGCTGCTGAAAGCAACGGCGATGCAGAGAACAACAACTCTTCTGAAGGCGCTGCTGGTTCATCTTCAGAGGGCGATAACGCCGAAGGCGATCGCCCCAACCGTAACCGCAACCGTAACCGTAACCGTCGCGACCGTAACGATCGCACCGAAGGTGACAACGGTAACCGTAACAACGGTCCCGAGTCCGAAGGTGAAGAGCGCTTCGACCGCAATGACCGCAACAACCGCAATAACCGTCAGCGTGACCGCCGCCGCGGTGGCCGCATGGGTGACGAAGTTGAACCAGAGATCCTCGAAGACGACGTACTGATTCCTATCGCAGGTATCTTGGACGTTCTCGACAACTACGCATTCGTTCGCACCTCCGGTTACCTTCCCGGAAACAATGACGTCTACGTCTCGCTCGGCCAGGTCAAGAAGTACAACTTGCGCAAGGGTGACGCTGTCATCGGTTCGATCAAGCAGCCTCGTGATGGTGAGGGCTTCGGTCGTCAGAAGTACAACGCACTGGTCAAGATTGATTCCATCAATGGTCAGACCATCGAAGAAGCAGCAACCCGCGTTGACTTCCAGTCGCTGACTCCTCTGTACCCTCAGGAGCGCCTGCGTCTGGAGACTGAGTCTTCCAAGATCACAGGTCGCATCATTGACCTGGTTTCGCCTATTGGTAAGGGTCAGCGCGGTCTGATTGTTGCGCCGCCTAAGGCTGGCAAGACCATCGTGATGCAGCAGATTGCGAACGCTATCGCTCAGAACAACCCTGAGGTTCACCTCATGGTTGTTCTTGTCGACGAGCGTCCCGAAGAAGTCACTGACATGGAGCGCACCGTCAAGGGTGAAGTTATTGCTTCTACCTTCGACCGCCCCGCAGAAGACCACACCATGGTGGCAGAGCTCGCTATCGAGCGCGCAAAGCGCCTCGTCGAGCTCGGCCAAGATGTTGTTGTTCTACTCGACTCGATTACTCGTCTGGGCCGTGCATACAACCTCGCAGCACCTGCTTCCGGTCGTATTCTCTCCGGTGGTGTGGACGCAGCTGCGCTCTACCCACCCAAGAAGTTCTTTGGTGCTGCACGCAACATTGAAAACGGTGGCTCACTGACCATCATTGCTTCGGCACTGGTTGAAACCGGTTCGAAGATGGACGAAGTTATCTTCGAAGAGTTCAAGGGCACCGGCAACATGGAACTTCGCTTGTCGCGTTCTCTTGCAGACAAGCGCATCTTCCCTGCAGTTGATGTCAATGCTTCGGGTACTCGCCGCGAAGAAATGCTCATGGGCCCTGACGAAGTCAAGGTCACCTGGAAGCTTCGCCGTGCACTTGCTGGTCTTGACCAGCAGCAGGCACTGGAAAGCGTTGTAGGCAAGCTCAAGGACACCGCAACCAACGTTGAGTTCCTCATGTTGATGCAGAAGTCCAACGTCTCCAAGGAGGACTAAACCGTGCTTTCTTCTGTACAAGGCCTTCTCGCCGAGTACGAAGAGCTGCAGGTTCAGCTCTCCGACCCGGCCGTGCACGCTGACGCGTCACGCTCGAAGAAGCTCAACCGTCGTTATGCCGAAATCAGCCAGATCAAGAT
>JBEGUL010000064.1:0-35377 GCA_041178865.1 Actinomycetota bacterium
CACACCCTTGGTGTGGCCATATTCGGGGTGACCGGGGGTCAGCGAGCCCCAGGTGCGCAATGCTTTGAGGTCATCGAGCTCAAGGCCGTAACCGTTCAAGTACAGCTGGACGTATTGGGTCAGCGAAGAGTGACCGACAGAAAGAATAAAGCGGTCGCGGCCGATCCACTGGTCATCCAGAGGATCGCGACGCATGACCTTGTTCCACAGTAGGTAGGCAGCAGGAGCGAGGCTCATGGCGGTTCCGGGGTGACCGTTGCCCACCTTCTCGACTGCGTCTGCGGCGAGTACACGCGCGGTGTCAACTGCCTTGTTATCTAGTTCGGACCAGTCGAGCTGCGCCATGTGAATATCGGCCTTCCGTATTTCCGTAGAGGAGGTGAGGGAGAAAATTACGATGGCCGGAAAAATAGGCCATGCATGCCGAATAACGGCTCCTCTAAGTATAGGCAGTTGCAGGCTTACGCCGACGGGGAACGTGCCATAAGTCGAAGCATTACCTCCCGTAGACTTGAAACTCCCGCGCACTCACCTTTAGAGGACTTATGAACGCTTCCGAATCTGGCACCACAGTGGTGTCCAAGGTCGGTTTTCAGCGCAAAGTTGCGGCTTATGTCTCTCTGACCAAGCCTCGCGTGATGGAACTGCTCCTTGCAGTGACCATCCCGACCATGTTTTTGGCTCAAGAAGGCATTCCTAACCTCTGGTTAGTTCTCGTCGTTCTCCTCGGCGGCATGATGAGTGCCGGTTCTGCGGGAACCTTTAACTGCTACATCGACCGCGATATTGATCGTCTGATGAATCGCACCAAAGGACGACCTCTGGTTACCGGTGAAATCTCGGATCGCGAGGCGATTTCCTTCGCATGGATTCTGGCGATTGTCTCCACGGCATGGTTCTTGCTCTTCACAAACGTTCTGGCGGCATCACTTTCGGTTTCTGCGATTGCCTTCTACGTCATCATCTACTCGCTTCTGTTGAAGCGCCGCACACCTCAGAACATCGTGTGGGGAGGGGCAGCAGGTGGTTTCCCCGTGCTGATCGGATGGGCAGCTGTGACCGGCTCTCTGACCTGGACACCCGTTGTTCTCTTTCTAATCATCTTCTTGTGGACTCCACCGCACTACTGGCCACTGTCCTGGCGTTATCGCGAGGACTACAAGAACGCCAAGGTTCCTATGCTGACCGTGGTGCGCGGACGTGTCACAGTAGGCCTTCAGATTGTGCTCTATGCCTGGGCAACCTTTGCCGCAACACTGCTCTTAGTTCCCATTGGGCAAATGGGGTGGACCTATACCGCTATTGCGCTGGTTGCCGGCATCTGGTTCGTCGTAGAGAGCCACTTGTTGTATTCACGTGCGCTGCGTGATGTGGACCCCAAGCCCATGCGCTTGTTCCACTTCTCCAATGGCTACCTCTCGGTGATATTCCTCGCCGTAGCCATTGATGCCCTGTTGCCTTTCTAGGCAGAGGTTTTGCCCAGGCTACGCCTTCGTTCGGAGGTTGAGAAGAACGTGAGTTACTGCCGCGCTCACCAAGCACGCCAACAACATGTGGATGCCCACCAAGATTTCGGGTAAGCCAAGACGTGACTGGGCAATCCCTGTCATGATCTGGATGAGGTTCACACCTAACAAGCCCAGTACTGCGTTACGGAAAGCATCCTGCTTGTACCGAATAGACAAGACAAGCAACAGCACAACCGAACCCAGAGCGATGTAGGCGGGGTAAGAGTGAATGTGTTGGAGTAGTTCACTGTCTAGACCATTACGAGGAGCATCTGCGTCACCGGCGTGAGGGCCAGAACCGGTAGTCAAAACTCCCACGCAGATAGTGATGAATTGGAAAGAGGCCATGAACCAAGCCAGTGCAACAGTCCATCCATTGACCGCAACCTTCCAAGGGCCGTTACCTCGATAGACATTGAAAACGAGGACAGTGGACAGCACAATCATGGCGATGGAGACGATGAAGTGCAGTCCCACAACATAAGGGTTCAACTGCATCAAGACTGAGATGCCGCCAATGACAGCCTGAGCGGGGATGCCTAAACCAATGAGCAAGGCCATCCAAAACAGATCACGACGCTGCTTGCGCATCCGGAAAATCAACGCAAATGTTGCAACAGCCACAATGACAAGGAGGAACGTCAGCAAGCGGTTACCAAACTCGATAACCCCGTGAATACCCATCTCTGGGGTGTTAACCAAAGACTCGTCTGTGCACTTGGGCCACGTGGGGCAACCAAGCCCGCTAGCGGTGAGGCGCACAGCACCACCTGTGACCACAATGAGAACCTGCACAACGAACGTTGTCCAGGCAGCAATGCGCACCTTGCGGTCAACAGTGGTGGGGAACAGGTCAGTAAATTTACTCACGATGCGGAAGAGTCCTTTGGTGAATGTTGTTGTTCGCTATGGAAGAACGAGAAACCCTGTCTAATTCAACGAACTAAGGTTAGGCTAAGTAAGTTCAATGTAATCGTGCGTAAGCCGATATCTCGAGGGCGAGAACATGCGAGATTGCCGCGGTTTTCGCGACAAATCGTGCGTTCTTCTCCCAGTTTAGATTCGATAGGAAGAGTGCCATGTCAGACATCCTGATTGACCGGCCCGAACTTGATGGCATCGGCCAGTACGAATTTGGCTGGCACGATAAAGATGCGGCTGGTGCTAGCGCTCGCCGTGGCATCAGTGAAGAAGTCGTTTCTGACATCTCTGGCCTCAAGAATGAGCCCGAGTGGATGCTCAAGATGCGCCTGAAGGCCTACGAAATTTTTGGTCGCAAGCCGATGCCGAACTGGGGCGCGGACCTCTCTGGTATTCACTTTGACAACATCAAGTACTTTGTCCGGTCAACGGAACGTCAGGCACAAACCTGGGAAGACCTCCCTGATGAAATCAAAGACACCTACGAGAAGTTGGGTATCCCTGAAGCAGAGCGCCAGCGCCTCGTTGCTGGTGTGGCAGCCCAGTATGAATCTGAAGTGGTTTACCACCAGATCAATGAAGAGCTCGAGCGCCAGGGCGTCATCTTCATGGACACCGATACTGCTCTCAAAGAACACCCCGAATTCTTCGAAGAATACTTCGGCACCGTTATTCCCTCGGGAGATAACAAGTTTGCCGCTCTCAACACTGCAGTGTGGTCCGGTGGTTCATTCGTTTACGTACCTCCCGGAGTGCACGTCGAGATTCCCCTTCAGGCTTATTTCCGCATTAACACAGAGAACATGGGGCAGTTCGAGCGCACCCTGATCATTGCGGATGAGGGAAGCTACGTTCACTACATCGAAGGATGTACTGCTCCGATTTACAAGAGCGACTCTCTGCACTCAGCTGTGGTGGAAATCATTGTGAAGAAGAACGCCCGCGTTCGCTACACGACCATCCAGAACTGGTCTAACAACGTCTACAACTTGGTCACCAAGCGTGCGATTGCGCACGAGGGCGCAACTATGGAGTGGATTGACGGCAACCTTGGTTCCAAGGTCACCATGAAGTACCCCTCGGTGTACTTGGTTGGTGAAGGCGCAAAGGGTGAGACCCTTTCCATCGCTTTCGCAGGTCCCGGCCAGCACCAGGACGCTGGCGCCAAGATGATCCACATGGCCCCCAACACCCAGAGCTCGATTGTCTCCAAGTCGATCGCTCGTGGCGGTGGACGTGCGGGTTACCGTGGTGAAATTCGTATTGATGCCAACGCGCATAACTCCGCCAACACCGTGCGCTGTGATGCTCTGTTGGTAGATACTCAGTCTCGTTCAGATACTTACCCCGCAATCGACATCCGTGTGGATGACGTTCAGCTCGGCCACGAAGCGACTGTGTCAAAGGTGAGCGAAGACCAGCTCTTCTACCTGATGAGCCGCGGTATGGCTGAAGACGAAGCAATGGCCATGATTGTTCGTGGTTTCATTGAGCCCATCTCTCGTGAACTTCCCATGGAATATGCACTCGAGCTCAACAAGCTGATTGAAATCGGCATGGAAGGATCCGTGGGCTAAGTGACTGTCCCCGTACAAGTTCGTTCTGCGCGCCCGAAATCGACTAATCCAGCTGATTTTGAGGCCGTAACTGGTCGTGAACTCGACTGGAAATTCACCCCTGTAGCCAAGCTCCAGGAACTCATCGCTGGCGACCTTGATGGCTCACGTTTTGAGTACACCGCTAGTGAAACTGCAGGCGTTTCTTTGTCCTGGATTCCAGTAACTGACCCACGCGTGGGTGTTGCAGGTCTGCCAGAGGACAAGGCCTCGGCCAATGCCTGGGCTGCGGCAACTGAAGTACTTCTGGTTTCAGTCACGTCTGAAGATGTGTCTGAGATCACGATCACTCGTGATGCACTCGGCACCACTCACCGCGCAGCCCACATTGTGATTGAGGCAGCGCCCTTCTCCAAGGGAACTGTTGTTCTTCAGAACAACGGAGATGCCCGTCTGGTTGAGAACGTGGAAATCCTTGTGGGAGCAGAAGCTCAGCTTAACGTCATCACTGTTCAGGAATGGCATGATGATGCCCTGCATCTTTCGAGCCACTTCTCACGTGTTGGCCGCAACGCTTCTCTACAGCACAGCGTTGTCTCGCTGACTGGTGAAGTCATCCGCGTGAACCCTTCGACTGTTCTCGCAGAAGATGGTTCTTCGGTCAACATGCTGGGTGTCTACTTTGCAGACGCTCATCAGCACATCGAACAGCAGGTGTATGTCAACCACGACGCACCCCAGTCCAAGAGCCGTGTCACCTACAAGGGGGCGCTTCAGGGCAAGGGCGCTCACACCGTGTGGATTGGTGACGTCCTCATCGGAAATAAAGCAACCGGAACTGACTCTTACGAGCAGAACCGTAATCTCATGCTGACCGAGGGCACACGTGCTGACTCCATTCCAAACCTTGAGATTGAAACCGGCGACATTGCTGGCGCCGGTCACGCTTCTGCTACAGGTCGTTTCGACGATGAGCAGCTCTTTTACCTCCAGGCTCGTGGCATCAGCGAAGAAGAAGCTCGACGACTGGTTGTTCGCGGATTCTTGAACGAAGTTGTTCAGCAGCTGGGTGTTCCCGCACTTGCGGAGCGCATTGAAGCCTCTCTGAATGCTGAGCTCGAAGCAGGGGTGAAGTAATGGCTGCTGAAAAAGTTTGTGCAGTAGATGAGCTGGTGCTCAACCAAGCCAAGAAGGTAGTTGTGGGTGGCATTCCCGTTGCACTCGTTCTTGACGCTGCGGGAGATATTCATGCCATTGGTGACACCTGCACTCACGGAGATATTTCGCTCTCGGAAGGGTTCGTCGAAGACGACACCCTGGAGTGCTGGGCCCATGGCTCCAAGTTTGAACTCACCACCGGCAAGCCACTAACACTGCCTGCCTACGAACCCGTTCCCGTTTTTGTCGTCGAGGTTATCGACGGCGAGATTTTCATTGACCCCACCGTCACGAAAGAGATCTAAGCCATGTCAACTCTGAAGATCACCGACCTGCACGTCAGCGTCGAGACCGACCAGGGCACCAAGCAGATTCTGCGCGGCGTCAACCTCGAGATCAACTCGGGTGAAACCCACGCCATCATGGGCCCCAACGGCTCAGGTAAGTCGACTCTCGCCTACACAATCGCTGGTCACCCCAAGTACACCGTGGATAGCGGCTCCATCACCCTTGATGGTGTGGACGTTCTCGAGATGAGCGTCGACGAGCGTGCAAAGGCAGGACTTTTCCTTGCTATGCAGTACCCCGTTGAGATCCCTGGTGTCACCGTCACCAACTTCCTGCGCACTGCTAAGACCGCAATCGATGGCGAAGCTCCTTCACTGCGCAACTGGATCAAGGATGTTCGCGAATCCATGGCGAACCTCAAGATGGATCCCAGCTTTGCTGAGCGCAATGTCAACGAAGGTTTCTCGGGTGGCGAGAAGAAGCGTCACGAGATTCTCCAGATGGAACTTCTCAAGCCCAAGTTCGCCGTTCTAGATGAGACTGACTCAGGTCTGGACGTTGACGCGCTCAAGATCGTTTCTGAGGGCGTGAACCGTGCCAAAGAGAACTCAGACATGGGTGTGCTCTTGATTACTCACTACACTCGCATTCTTCGCTACATCAAGCCTGAATTCGTTCACGTCTTTGTCAATGGCAAGGTTGCAGAAGAAGGCGGCCCTGAACTAGCTGACCGTCTGGAATCTGAGGGTTACGACCGTTACCTCGAGATTGCCTAACAATGTCCTCTGATCTCTCTGACGACCGCTACAACGAGTGCATCGAAGCACTCAAGGAGGTCATGGACCCTGAACTCGGAATCAACATTGTTGATTTGGGTCTCATCTATGACCTCAAGTGGGACGACGAGAATGATGCATTGATCATTCACATGACGCTGACGAGTGCGGGGTGCCCGCTCACCGATGTGATCGAAGAGCAGACCGCAGAGGCCCTGGATAAGGTCGTTGATGCTTTCCGCATCAACTGGGTCTGGATGCCACCATGGGGTCCTGAGAAGATCACTGACGACGGCCGCGAAATGATGCGTGCCCTCGGATTCTCTATCTAGAGTCCGATTCGTCGTAACAATTCCGGGATGAAAGTTTTCACAACTTCTTTCTCTCGTTTAGCCTGAGAACATGTCTCAGGGATTCAATACGCGTTCTATCCACGCCGGTCAAACTTCAGACCCCACTACGGGTGCTGTTGTTCCACCGATCTATCTCTCTTCGACTTTCGAGCAAGAGGTTGCGGGAACGCCTCTCAATGGCTTTGAATACTCTCGCTGCGACAACCCCACCCGCACGGCGCTGCAGGAAAACTTGACCTCCCTTGAGGGTGGTCTCATGGCTTATTCCTTTGCCAGCGGCATGGCGGCAGAAGATGCTTTCTATAGAGCAGTGCTCAAGCCTGGGGATCACATCGTCCTGGGCAATGATGCCTACGGCGGCTCCTACCGTGCTATCGAGCAGGTCTATGGCTCTTGGGGTGTTACAAACTCGGCTATAGATTTCAGTGATCTTGCGGTGGTTGAAGAAATCATCAAAACCACGAAGCCTCGTGTCGTCCGCATTGAGACCCCCACAAACCCGATGATGACCATCGTGGATATCCAGGGTGTTTCAGCAATTGCGCATAAACACCATGCCTTGGTTATGGTGGACAACACCTTTGCCACACCTGCACTGCAGCGCCCATTCGAACAAGGCGCAGATGTGGTTTTGCACTCCACCACCAAATACTTGGGTGGCCACAGCGATGTTGTCGGTGGTGCCATTGTGCTTAAAGATGCTGAGCTTGCAGAAAAAGTTGCCCAGATACAAAACTGGCTGGGCGCTATTTCTTCACCCTTTGATGCCTATTTGACCATGCGTGGAATCAAGACTCTTGGTGTCCGCATGGAGCGCCACTCCAGCAACGCGATGGCTCTAGCTGAGCGCTTTGAGAACCACAAGGCTGTAGAGCGCGTTCTTTATCCAGGTCTTACTTCTCACCCCGGTCATGATGTGGCCAAACGCCAGATGTCCCTTTTCGGTGGAATGATGTCGATTCAACTTGTCGGGGGAGTGAAGGCGGCGACAACGCTGACCACTCTCACAAAGCTATTCACCTTGGCACCCTCACTGGGCGGGGTTGAATCCCTCATTGAACATCCAGGACTCATGACCCATCACTCTGTTGAAGGCACCGCACTTGAGGTTCCTGCGAACCTCGTACGCATTAGTGTGGGCATCGAAGATATTGATGACCTCATTGAAGACCTTGCACAAGCACTGGATTCTCTGCTGTAATAAACACTCGCGAATACGCGTTAGACCTACAGGTTGATCTGTTCGTCGCACCCCTGCGACATTTCACCTGTACACAGAGAAAGCCCCTGACAATCGTCAGGGGCTTTCTTCTTGGAAAACCTAGTTACTTCGCGCGGGAAGTCAGCTTCCATACGAGAGGAAGTAGTCCACCTGCAGCCAGGGCCTTGATCAGGTCACCTGGAATGAAGGGGTAGAGACCAGCCTGAAGAGTTGCGCTGAGGTCGTTGGGGTAACCCAGCTGACCAAGAGCAACAGAGAGCCATGGAAGACCAACTGCATAGATCACAGCGGTACCTGCAAGGAAAGCACCGATGGTGCCAAGAACCTTACGGTCCCACTCTTTCTGCGCGAGCCAGCCTACGAGGGCAGCTGCCAGAACGAAACCAATCATGTAACCACCGGTGGGGCCAGCAAGCTTTTCAAGACCAGCGCCGCCTTCGGCGAAGATGGGAAGACCTGCAACACCAAGGCCTACGTAGAGAAGCATGGAAAGAGCGCCGCGGAGTGAACCGAGCGTTGCTCCAACGAACAGCACCGCGAAAGTCTGTCCCGTAATCGGCACAGGCCACATGGGAATAACAATCTGGGCTGCGCCTGCAGTCAGAGCTGCACCAGCAGCAATGAGGGCAACATCGGTTACGAGAGTGCGTGAACCGATGCGGTCAGCGAGCACGGGACGTGAAGCAGCAAGAGTGATGTTCGACATAGAAATATACTAATGGGAGTGATGAGCCAGTTGGCTTAGCCAAGATGTACCAAAGAATCGGGAAAAGCCTGTGCTCAACGTCCAAGACCTTGAGCTGCGCGTAGGTGCCCGAGTGCTCATGTCGGAAGTTTCCTTCCGCGTTTCCAATGGAGACAAGATTGGTTTGGTCGGCCGTAATGGTGCCGGTAAAACCACGTTGACAAAAACACTCGCTGGCGATCTGCAACCAGCTGGTGGCCTCATTGAGGTTGGCGGAGAGATCGGTTATCTCCCGCAGGATCCCCGCTCTGGCGACCCTGAAGAACTTGCTCGTACCCGTATTCTCAACGCTCGTGGTTTGGGATCCCTGGTTCAGGGCATGGCTGAGAACAGCATGCTGATGGGTGACCCCGACGAAAAGATTGCTGCTGAGGCTATGCGCAAGTATGGCGAACTTGCCGACCGCTTTGATGCTCTCGGTGGCTATGCCGCTGAAGCAGAAGCTGCTTCTATTGCCTCCAACCTCAAACTTCCTGACCGCATTCTCGAACAGCCCCTCAAAACTCTCTCAGGTGGACAGCGACGACGCATTGAGCTTGCACGGATCTTGTTCTCCGGAGCGGAAACAATGCTGCTCGATGAGCCCACCAACCACTTGGATGCTGATTCCGTTGTGTGGCTTCGAGAATTCCTCAAGGGCTATCAGGGCGGACTGATCATCATCAGTCACGACGTGGAACTTGTGGGCGAAACAGTGAACCGCGTGTTTTACCTGGATGCCAACCGTCAAGTCATTGACGTCTACAACATGAGCTGGAAGAACTACCAGAAGCAGCGTGAACAAGACGAACAGCGCCGCAAGCGTGAACGTGCCAACGCTGAGCAAAAAGCGACAACTCTCCAAACCCAGGCTGCCAAGATGGGTGCCCGCGCGTCGGGTGCTGTGGCAGCAAAGCAGATGGCTCGTCGTGCAGAGACATTATTGGCGGGACTGGATGAAGTTCGCATGAGCGACAAGGTGGCGAAGCTGCGCTTCCCAGATCCTGCCCCCTGTGGTAAAACTCCACTGATGGCAACAGACTTGTCTCGTTCATATGGTTCTCTCGAGATTTTCACTGCTGTAGACCTGGCAATTGACCGGGGCTCGCGTGTAGTCATTCTGGGATTCAACGGTGCCGGCAAAACCACACTGCTGCGCATCCTCGCAGGGGTTGATAAACCTGATACTGGTGAAGTCATCGAAGGCCATGGCCTCAAGGTTGGCTACTACGCCCAGGAACACGAGACTCTCCGAGTTCAAGACTCTGTTCTTCAGAACATGGTTTCTGCCGCAGCACATATGACTGAAACAGAGTGCCGCAAGGTGCTGGGTTCATTCCTATTCTCAGGGGACGATGTGCTCAAGCCTGCTGGAGTTCTCTCCGGTGGCGAGAAGACGCGTCTGGCCTTGGCCATGCTCGTAGTCTCAAGTGCCAATGTTTTGCTCTTGGATGAGCCCACGAACAACTTGGACCCTGTCTCTCGTGAAGAGATTCTGGGTGCGCTTGCCAGCTACAAGGGTTCTGTAGTCCTGGTTTCTCACGACCCTGGCGCTGTTGAGGCACTCAACCCTGAGCGTGTGCTGATCTTGCCGGATGGCATTGAGGATCACTGGAACAAGGAATACGCCGACCTTATTGAGTTGGCATAAGTTTTTCTGGTTCAATCCTCGTTAGGATTGTAGATAGTTCTCTTGGGGGTTGAGATGAAAACTAAATTTGCTTTTGCTGTCTTCGGGGCTGCTCTGATGGTCCTTCCTTTGGCTGGATGTTCTGGGAATGCCACCCCGATAAATGACTGCATCACAGGCGTCCCCGGTCAAGACGGTATCAACGGTACTGACGGCATGAATGGAACACCGGGACCCTCGGGCTCACCTGGTGTTGCCGGCACTGACGGAACACCTGGGACCCCAGGTGAAAGTGGTGCTCCCGGCACACCTGGTGCTAGCGGTTCTCCTGGTGCATCTGGAACTCCTGGCGCCCCAGGCTCCCCAGGAGCTTCGGGTTCCCCCGGAATTTGTACAGTTGGCCCTTCAGGCGCACCCGGGCCGCAGGGGCCTGCGGGTGGCTTTGGAGCATATGGAGCCTTCTACTCGACCCAGACACAGGGTAATAGTGACCCCAATGGGGCTAATGCGATGGAGTTTGACGTAACCGATCCAGGTGCAGTGGGAGTCACTGTTGAGCGTTCTCAAATTATTTTTGAAAAGCCTGGAACTTACAACGTCCAGTTTTCTGCACAAATAGATATCGAAGTTCAAGCGAATGACTTCATCAATATTTGGCTTGCAGATTCTCGAGGAGAACCCATTCCCTGGACTAACACTCGAATGGATGTTGCCCACACCGTCAAAGAAGCAAGCAGTGTTGCCGCCTGGAACTTTTTTGTGACGACCACGGGTGAAAACGAGTCTGTGCAGTTGATGTGGCAATCCCCGAATCCGAATATGCGACTTTATGCAGAAGGTGGTTCAGGGTTCATTCCAGAAATTCCTTCCGTGATCCTGACCGTTAACCAGGTTCAGTAGTCCTACAGCGCGCCAAGGTCCCAGCCATTAGGTGCGGGCGTAACCTGTAATCATGCTGATTGCTGAGCCAATTGATGTGCCCGAATGGGTGAACGGACTCGCTATTGGCGTGGCCAGTTTGCAGGGGGCTATCTATGCTTCTGGTTTCCGTGATCGCAAGCTTGATCTCTTCGGCGTAGCTGTTATCGGTATTGCCACCGGCCTAGGCGGAGGATTCCTTCGGGATATTCTTCTCAACCGTCTTCCCATCGCGCTGACTGAGAACTGGTACATCCTGACAGCCCTTGTTGCTGCTCTTGCAGGTATGTTCTTAGCTCGCATCTTCCGCCGTATTGACTGGTTGATTACAGTCCTGGATGCCCTGGCATTGGGATTGTTTGGTGCGCTGGGAACAACGGCAGCACTTGTTTCTGGTTTGCCTTTTGTGCCGGCATTGTTTGTGGGGGTTATTACCGCAGTGGGCGGTGGTTTCATTCGAGACCTTCTACTCAACATGCCTATCTCAGTGATGCATGTGGGTTCGCTCTATGCCATCGCTGCGGCAGCAGGTTCCATTGTGTTGCTGGGTTTCAACGAAGCAAACATTGGTTTAGAAATCAGCGTGCCCATCAGCGTTGCGGTCACCACGGTGTTGCGTTTGCTTGCCGTCCGCTTTGGCTGGTCGCTGCCGGAGCAGCGCATGTTGAAGTCGTTGCGAAATCCCAAGCTCGTTCGACCCACTGATTTGACCGGTCCAGTCGACATTCAACGAGACCTGTAGTGCCCACCTATCGTGATGAGGGAGTGGTGCTGCGCACTCACAAACTGGGCGAAGCAGATCGCATTGTGACGTTGCTCACCAAAGGCCACGGCAAGGTCCGTGCAGTTGCAAAGGGTGTCCGCAGGACTTCCTCAAAGTTTGGTGCTCGGTTGGAGCCATTCATGGTGGCGGATATTCAGTTTTATGAAGGCCGTAGCCTGGACACCATTCAGCAAGCAGAAACCATCGCGTCCTATGGTGCTGACATTGTGGATGACTACCCGCGCTTCACAGCCGCCAGTGTGATGGTGGAAACCGCCGACAAAGTCACTGAGCTCGAAGGCTCCCCGCAGCAGTATCTGCTGCTGGTGGGAGCCTTACGCTCCCTGTCCAGGCAAGAGCACCCCACCGAGCTCACACTTGATTCCTACCTTCTTCGTGCTCTGAGTCTTGCTGGCTGGGCTCCCACCTTCGATAGCTGTGCTCGCTGTGGCGAGATGGGACCTCACGAAAGCTTCGTGGTTCAACTCGGCGGCATGGTCTGCGTGAAGTGTGCGCCCCCGGGTGCTCCGCACATTGTCCCCGAGGTCGTTCTTCTACTGGATGCACTTGTTCGTGGTGAGTGGGATGCGGCAGAGGCTCATACCCAGCAGAATTGGAGCAAGGCTTCTGCCTTGGTCTCGGCCTATACCCAATGGCATCTTGAACGAACCCTTCGATCTTTGGAGCATGTAGCGAAATGAGTAAGCCCTACACTCACAAAGACGCGGTCGAATATAAGCCCATTGACTGGACTGGCTTATATCCGCCTGCTTTTGATGGTGCTGTTCCAGGCCACGTTGCCATCGTGATGGACGGTAATGGGCGTTGGGCTAACCAGCGCGGTCTCACTCGTGTGGAAGGCCACAAAGCCGGTGAAGCAGCCCTCCTTGATGTTGTGGCAGGAGCCATTCAGGCTGGAGTCAAGCACCTCAGCGTCTATGCCTTCAGCACAGAGAACTGGAAGCGCTCACCGGATGAAGTTCGTTTCCTGATGGGCTTCAACCGCGACGTGCTTCACCGCCGCCGTGACCAGCTCAACGAGTGGGATGTGAGGGTGCGCTGGGCAGGGCGTAAGCCCAAGCTGTGGGCGTCGGTTATTGAAGAGCTTCAGTTCGCTGAAGAACTCACCAAGAAGAACAAGACTCTGACCCTCACCATGTGTGTGAACTATGGCGGTCGCACCGAAATAGCTGACGCTGTGCGCAAGATTGCTGAGGATGTCGCCTCCGGCAAAATCAGCCCAAACAAGGTCACTGAGAAGTTTTTAGCGAAGAATCTCTACATTCCAGATATGCCCGATGTTGATTTGTTTGTTCGCTCCAGTGGCGAACAGCGCACTTCTAACTTCCTGCTCTGGCAGTCGGCATATGCAGAGATGGTTTTCCTCAACCAGCTCTGGCCAGCTTTCTCCCGAACCGACCTCTGGGAAGCAATTGAGCAATACATTGGCCGCGACCGTCGTTTTGGCGGAGCGGTGGATAAGCCCAGCGCGAAATAGCCTGCGCCAAACTGGATACACCGCCTAAAGTCGAGGCATGAGCCGACCTATCCGCGTGGTTTTCCTGGTCTTCTACTTTGAAGCCTGGGATTCTTTGGATGCCATCTATCGCACCATGTTGGCCGATGACCGTTTTGAGCCCCTGGTCATATCGATTCCTCGCAAGCTCACGGGATATGACAAGTTCCGCGATGAGAAGAAGGTCAGTGCATTTCTGGACTCGCAAGGAATCGAACATGAGAGATTCCGTTACAAGAAGAGTAAAGAAGGCCTGTCTCGACTCAAAGAACTTGCTCCTGACTACTTGTTTTTGAACTACCCCTGGCAACGCAATTACAAAAAGAACTACCAGATCGAGAAACTCGTCGAGTTCACCAAAGTCTGTTACGTCCCCTATTTCTCTACTTCTCTCGTCCAGGAACCGGGGGAGCCTGGTGTTGCTCCACACCAGTACACCCAGCCAACCCACCAGTTGGCTCATATGGTTTTCCTGCAGGATGCTGATACCAAAGCAGCTTTTGACGCCAACGGTCGAGCTAACCACGCATTCCTGACCGGAACTCCAAAAATTGATGCTCTGATTGAAGCGAAGGGTCATGTTCGGTCAATCTGGCCGATTGTGAGAGAACTGCCAGCTGGGAAGCAACCGTTCAGACTGATCTGGGCCCCACACCACAGCTATGCCGATCGGTGGTTGAACTTTGGTCATTTCAACGACCAACGCGAACCTATGCTGGCATATGCCGCAGCGCACCCAGAGATGGACATCGTCTTTCGGCCGCATCCCTTCTTATTTGGCACCATGACCGACCGTGATGTGATGACGCAAGACGAAGTCGATGATTGGCGCTCTCGGTGGGATGCATTGCCCAACACCTTCACTGATCTGGGCGCACCATTGACGTCACTTCTGCTGGCATCAGATGCACTTCTGACCGACGGTGTCTCTTTCTTGGCTGAATACCCATTGGTGACGGGAAAGCCCGCCATCTTCTGGGAGAAGAAAGTTCACTGGGAGTTCTCTCCTCTCGGGAATATCGCGGCTGAATCCACGGTTACCGTTCACACCATGGCAGAAGTCACAGAGGCTCTCTTGCAGGCCCAGACAGGAAATCTGCCTGATCGCACCACACAAATCCAAGCTTTGGTTCATGCAGTGAGGCCACAACCAGCTTCTGCAGCCAGCACCATCGTTGAACTCATTGCAAAGGACTACTCATGAACGAACCCATCAAGGTTGATATCTGGTCTGACGTGCAGTGCCCCTGGTGCTACATCGGCAAGCGCAAGTTTGAGAAAGGCGCTGAGCTCTATGGACGCCCCGTGGAGATTGAGTATCACTCGTTCGAGTTAGCCCCTGATACTCCCGTGGACTTCGAGGGTGATCCCGTTCACTACCTCAGTGAACGCAAAGGCATTCCTGTTGAACAGGTCCACCAGATGTTAGAACGTGTCACGGGCATCGCCGAGAGCGTAGGTCTGCACTACAACTACGACCAGGTGCACCAGACCAACACCATCAAGGCACACGAGCTACTTCACTATGCCAAGGCACACGGTAAGCAACTGGAGATGAAGGAACGACTTCTCAAGGCGTACTTCATCGATGGTGAACACGTGGGTAAAAGTGAGAACCTAGCCAAGCTGGCTGCTGAAGTAGGCCTCGACGAGGCTGACGTGTTGCGCTCTTTGACGGAGGAAGAGTACTTGCCTGCAGTCAAGGCAGATATGGCGCGGGCGCAGGCATACGGTATCAACGGAGTGCCTTATTACTTCATTGATGGCAAATACGGCATCTCTGGTGCTCAGGATTCTGACACCTTCGCCGCTGCACTGACCGAAGCCGCAGAAAACAGGGACTAACTCTCCTCTTTCCGCTTCAGTCCCAGCTCACAACGTGGGATACTGAGAACACAGGAGCGAATGACGATGACGAGTGTGAAGACAGGTGCCCGCGCGGGCAATTTGAACATAGGGCCTATTCAGGCCCAAGTTCCTGTCGTTCTTGCACCCATGGCTGGTATTACCAACATGGCCTACCGTCGTTTGTGCCGTGAGCAAGGCTCCGGCATCTTCGTCTCCGAAATGATTACCTCTCGTGCCCTTGTTGAGCGCACACCAGGCTCGATGCACTTGATCCAGACTCACCCGAGCGAAGAAATCCGTTCAATACAGCTCTATGGCGTTGCTCCCAAGACAGTCCGCGAAGCAGTGACCATGCTCGTTGCCGAGGACCGTGCAGACCACATCGACTTGAACTTTGGTTGCCCCGTGCCCAAGGTAACTCGTAAAGGTGGCGGTTCTGCTTTGCCTTGGAAGAAAGACCTCTTCCGCGAAATTGTCGAAGAAGCAGTGAAAGCTGCCGGTGATATTCCGCTCACTATCAAGATGCGTAAAGGCATCGACGCTGACCACCTGACGTTTATTGAGGCAGGTAAGGCAGCCGAGGGGGCTGGTGTGGCAGCTATAGCTCTGCATGGCCGCACCGCAGCTGAGTTCTACTCGGGTCACGCTGACTGGAATGCCATTGGCGAACTCAAGCAAGCAATCACGAGTGTTCCTGTGCTGGGTAATGGAGACATTTGGTCTGCCGAAGATGCCATTCGCATGATGGACCAGACTGACTGCGATGGTGTTGTAGTTGGACGCGGATGTTTGGGGCGCCCGTGGCTCTTCGCTGAATTGGACGCCGCGTTCCGCGAGCGTGCTGGTTTACAAGAACCCGGAAACCGCGTGGAACCCACCTTGGGTTACGTGGCAGCAACGCTGCGTCGTCATCTTGAGTTATTGATTGAATTCTTTGACACTGAAGAACATGCAAGCCGAGATATTCGCAAGCACATGGCCTGGTATTTCAAGGGATATCCCGTCGGGGGAGACGTGCGCTCACAGCTTGCTCAGGTCACCAGCCTGCAGCACCTTGATGACTTGCTGGGTGAGTTGGATTGGTCAGTGCCATACCCCGGTGCAGATGCCGAGGGTCAGCGTGGCCGCCAGGGCACCCCTAAGCGCCCTGCTCTGCCAGATCAGTGGTTAGCTTCACAATCCCTCAGCGTTGCTGAGCAAGCTGTTGTTGCCCACGCTGAGATAGATGCGAGTGGTGGCTAATGTCTGATCACTTTCACGAAACTGCTTCCATCCCGACGATTACCCCGGGCTACTCGGAGTTTGATGCTGAGCGCATGCTCGAGGAGACGCACTCCTCACGTCGATCCGACTTTGCCCGTGACCGGGCTCGTTTGCTGCACTCCAGTGCACTGCGTCGCTTGTCGGCAAAGACCCAAGTGCTGAGCCCCACCGCTGGCTTGGACTTTGCCCGAAATCGTCTGACACACTCCCTTGAAGTTGCTCAGGTGGGTCGCGAGATCGCTGGTCGACTGCGCCTTGACCCTGACGTGGTCGATACAGCGAGCCTTGCTCATGACATCGGCCACCCACCATTCGGCCATAACGGTGAGAAAGCTTTGAATGACTGGTGTGCAGACATTGGTGGCTTTGAAGGGAACGCTCAAACCCTTCGCCTCCTCACTCGACTAGAGCCCAAGGTTTTTGGTACCAACGGTCGCAGCTTTGGTTTGAACCTGACTCGTGCCAGCTTGGATGCGAGCACGAAGTATCCCTGGCCAGAACAGCAGGCCGTCATTGATCCCACAGGTCGTGCGAAGTTCGGTTTCTACGCCGATGACTTCGATGTTTTTGAATGGATGCGTCAGGGCGCTCCCGATCGCCAGCGCTGTATTGAAGCGCAGGTGATGGACCTCAGCGATGACATCGCCTACTCAGTGCATGACTTTGAAGATGCCATCTTCAATGGCTACGTCGATGCTGGAGAGCTCGGAGCACGAGTGAACCACGACGAGCTGGTGGACTCCATGTTTGAGTGGATTGGTGGCGAATTCACCCACGACGAGCTCGTTGCTGCTTTCGATCGTCTCGACAATCTCGATGTCTGGTTGGACACCTGGGATGGTTCACGCATTGCGCAAGCAAAACTGAAGAACCTCACCAGTCAGTTGATCGGCCGCTTTGCTCACGCAGCCGTTCACGCAACGCGTGAGGCTTACCCTCAACAGGGCCTGGTTCGCTTCGGCGGAAACGTCATCGTGCCTGCTGATGTTCGTGCTGAGATTGCTGTTCTCAAGGGAATTGTGGCTGCTTTCGTCATGACAACAAAAGCACGCAAGCCTGTGTACACGCAACAGCGTGAGGTACTGACGGACCTCTGTAACACACTGTTTGCTCAGGGGCCTGATGTGTTAGATCGTCACTTTGCTGACGACTGGAATCGCACTTCTGATGAGGCTGTTCGCCGTCGCATTGTGATTGACCAAGTTGCGAGCCTCACTGATCAATCTGCGTTTGCCTGGCATGACCGTCTCTGCGGCGGGAACAACTCTGCGCAGGTGATTTCCTAGTGGCTGGTCGTATTCGTCAAGCGGACGTGGAAGAGCTCAAGCAGCGTGTGAACATCGCCGATGTCATCGGCGACTACGTCACTCTCAAGAGCGCAGGTGTGGGTTCCGTGAAGGGACTGTGCCCTTTCCATGATGAGCGTTCACCCAGCTTCCACGTTCGTCCCACTGTCGGTTACTTCCACTGCTTTGGTTGTGGAGAGTCAGGTGACGTTTATACCTTTATCCAGAAGATGGACCACCTCAGCTTCACGGAATCCATCGAACGTCTCGCTCAGCGCATCAACTTCGAACTTCATTACGAAGAAGGCTCTGGCAAGCCCAATGAGTCGGGCAATCGTTCGCGTATTCTTGCTGCCAACACTGCTGCTGCTGAATTCTTCATTGCTCAATTGGCTACGCCAGGCGCTGCCGAGGGCCGTAAGTTTCTGGGTGAACGTGGCTTCGACAAAGCTGCTGCTGAACACTTTGGCATTGGCTATGCCCCCAAGGCGTGGAACGAACTTCGCGATCACCTCAAGACCAAGGGCTTCACCGAAGAAGAACAGCTGCAAGCAGGTTTGCTCTCCCAGGGAGATAAGGGCGTCTATGACCGCTTCCGCGGTCGTGTGATCTGGCCTATCCGTGATGTGACGGGTCAAACCATTGGTTTTGGTGCCCGCAAGCTTTATGAAGATGACCAGGGACCTAAGTACCTCAACACTCCCGAAACCCCGGTGTATCACAAGCAGCAAGTACTCTATGGACTTGATCTTGCCAAGCGTGACGTCTCTAAGACCCGTCGCGTCGTTGTTGTCGAGGGCTATACCGACGTGATGGCTGCCCACCTCTCGGGGGTGACCACAGCTGTGGCGACCTGCGGAACGAGTTTCGGCGTGGAGCACATCAAACTCATTCGCCGCATCATGGGAGATGATTCAGGTCTCGGTGAAGTGATCTTCACCTTCGACCCAGATGCTGCGGGCCAGAAGGCCGCCATGCGCGCCTTTGCTGAAGAACAGCGCTTTGCGGCACAAACATTCGTTGCCGTTGCTCCTGAGGGCTTGGACCCGTGCGATTTGCGCCTGGAGAGAGGCGAACAAGCTGTTCGTGATCTCATGGATGCCAAGGTGCCCATGTTTGAATTCGTGATTCGTCAGATGTTAAAGAATTACAACCTGGACACCGTCGAGGGACGTGTTGCAGCACTGCGTGAAGCTGCCCCTGTTGTGGCCGATATTCGTGACTCTGCGCTCCGCCCTGGATATACCCGTGAACTTGCTCGTCTTACCGGTGTTGATGTTTCTGAAGCACAGGTTGCTGTTTCTAACGCCGTCAAGGCGTCGCGCTCTAAGGGAATGCAGACCACGTCTGAAGGTGCACGGCAAGGATATGCCGGACAAGCCACAGCTCGCCCAGTAGGAGCTCCTGGAGTACCTGGTGATGTAGTGAGCGATGTACCCGCAGAGCCAGAAGGACCCCGAGTCTTTGAGCTGAAGAATGACCCCTCAACGCGTCTGGAACGAGACGCATTGATGGCACTGATTCAATACCCGGAACTTGTCGGGCTCGAACTTGCGGCTGAAGCTGCGCAGTGCGCAATCATGGACGCCAACTTGGCCACCGTGCGCGACGCTATTGGTGCTAACGTCAACGAACTCGGTGGTGACACCTGGCTCGATCGTATTCAGAATGATCTTCCTCAGGACTTCAAGCCTTTGGTTACTCAGCTCGCTGTTGCACCGCTGCCACAAAAGAACGCCGAGCAAACACAGATTTATTGCCGTGGCGTTGTCGTCTCGCTGATTGAACGTGACTTGGTTCGACGAAAGTCTGAGCTGGTGGGACGACTCCAGCGCACCAGTGTTGATCAGGGTGAAGTTAGCCGTGAAATCCAGCGCGAACTGCTGGAACTTGAGACAAAGCGCCGTTCTCTGCGCGAGGATTAGTCCATGAAGATTCGAGACAAAGACTGCGTCTGTGAGATTCCCCAACACAGTGCTGTTCTCGGAGATGAATTAACTTCTGCTTCAGCTCCACGTGTGGAAGCAGGCCCCATTGCTGTCATGCCTGAGCAAGACGACAACTCTGCTGTTGGGGGAGCGTTCTTCAGAGACGCAGTAACCGCTGCCGGAGGAACATTAGCCGAACTGAACTCTGACACCCGTGGACTGGTGTGGTTGTCCTATAAGCAATCCGCTGCCCTGGGAGAAGTCCTCGCCGCCAATCCTCAGCTGTCCTGGGTGCAATTGCCATGGGCAGGAGTGGATGCTTACGCGGATGTGCTCTCACAGGCAGCCAGGCCTGGACTTGTCTTTACCAGCGCTAAGGGTTGCTATGCCCAGCCCGTGGCAGAACATGCCTTTGGCATGATTTTGGCACTTCTTCGCCTCTTCCCCAGACGTGTTCGTGCCACCAGTTGGGATGCCGTTCCCAAAGGTATTTCTTTATTCCACAAGAACGTGGTGATTATCGGTGCAGGTGGAATAGCTCGTGAGCTTATTCGCCTTCTTGAACCCTTCAACACCAGAATCACAGTGGTCAGAAGATCGGCAGGCCAGGTTCCTGGCGCGGACAGTACCGTCACCACGGATCGACTCCACAAAATTCTGCCCACCGCAGATGTTGTAGTGATTGCAGCTGCGCTGACAGGGGAGACCACGCATCTCATCGGTGCTGAGGAACTGGCCTTGATGAAGAGCACCGCCGTTCTGGTAAATATTGCTCGCGGCCCATTGGTTGATCCGGAAGCCCTGGTTGCAGCACTGAACTCTGAGCAGATTTTTGGCGCAGCAATGGATGTCACCGAGCCTGAACCGCTTCCTGATGGTCATCCGCTCTGGAGTGCTAAGAATGTGTTAATCACCCCTCACATGGCTGATACGCCAGATATGACTGCTCCATTGTTGGCAGAGCGTATTTCTCGCAATGTCTCAGCCTTTGTTGCAGGCGAACAGTTCATAGGCGTGGTCGATACTGAAGCCGGGTATTAGAGCGAGTTCTGACGCAGGTTCATTACACGGTTTTTGCACGCTCTCATTTGGGGTAATATAAAAACGCCTAAAAGCATTCCCCGATAGCTCAATTGGCAGAGCAACGCACTGTTAATGCGTAGGTTCATGGTTCGAGTCCATGTCGGGGAGCGAAGCCCCTGGTCCTCCACGATCAGGGGCTTTTACTTTGCCCGCTGTACTTCGGTAGCGTGGGGGATGTTCATCATGAGGAGGCGCTGTGGCTTTATCTGCTGCTGACAAGCGCGCCATGAGAACAGGTATCTCCGTCGGTCTTGCCGTGGCAGCTTATGGTGTTTCTTTTGGGGCCCTGAGCGTTGCCGCTGGCCTCGATATTTGGCAGACCTGTTTCTTATCCCTTGTTCTTTTCTCAGGTGGGTCTCAGTTCGCTGTGATCGGCATCATTGCTTCTGGTGGAGCTGCAGCAGGAATTCCTGCCATTGCTTCCAGCACATTTCTTGCACTGCGCAACGGCATCTATTCCATGCGAGTGGCACCCATCGTGGGGGATGGCCCGTGGTGGCGAAAGCTGGTTGCTGCTCAACTGACTATCGATGAATCAACCGCCGTGGCCATTGCTCAAGATGAAAAGAGCGCCCAGAAGGTTGGTTTCTGGACCACAGGTATCGCGATTTATATCGGCTGGAACCTTGCCACCTTTGCCGGAGCATTGTTGGGAAACCTTGTTGGTGACGTCAACATGTTCGGTCTCGACGCGGTAGCCGCTGCCGCCTTTGTGGGTTTGCTCTGGCCGCGCCTGAAGCAACTCCAAGCAGCTGCCGTGGCAATGGTTGCCGCTGTGATGGCAACCATTCTGATTCCTCTTACGCCCCCCGGAGTCCCTGTGCTTGCAGCAGCTGTTGTTGCACTGGTGTTTGGTCTAACGAACTGGTTACACCGAGAGCCCGTGACAGAGCCTGACGGCCACATTGATGTTCAGCCCGATGATGCTTCAGAGCCTTTAGATACTCCTGGTTTCCACCCCGGGCATGAGGAGTCACACTCATGACCCTCTGGACGACCGTCATTATTGCTTCGGTGCTCTCATTTGCAGTGAAGTACACCGGATATCTGATCCCTCAACGGTTGCTGGAGAAGCCGACCTTTACACGTGTCACCAACCTGCTCACCGTGGCCATGTTGGCTGCCTTAGTGGCAGTGCAAACATTGGGTGCTGGGCAAGCAATTGCTCTTGATGCCCGCATTCCTGCGGTCATTGTGGCAGCAATCCTGTTCTCGTTCCGCGTGCCCTTTATTGTGGTCGTCGCGGTCGCAGGAGTTGTGGCAGTGGTGCTTCGAAACCTGGGCTGGATGGCTTAGTCGTCGAGGTTATCGACGCCCGGCATCCAACTCTTACCTGGCTTACCCCAGCCACGCTTGCGTTCAATCTTGGCAGCCTGCTTATTAAATTCGTAGTCCAGGCGGTCGGTGTAGAGGTAGCCAAGAAGGTGGTCGTATTCGTGCTGGAAGATTCGAGCGAACCAGCCGTCACACTCAATCTCAAAAGGCTTGCCCTCGAGGTCTACAGCGCGCAGTAATGCTTTCTCTGCTCTCACCAAAGGAAAGCGCTCACCGGGGAATGACAGGCATCCCTCATCATCTGCATCTGTGGTGTCACGGATTTCGAGAGGGGAGATAAGCAAAGTGGGGTTGATTGCAACGCCACGGCGAGGGGTTCCATCGTCTTCGGGGTAGTCATAGACAAAAACTTGAAGTCCAACGCCCACCTGTGGTGCAGCGAGGCCGACACCAGGGGCTTCATCCATGGTGTCGTACATGTCCTGGACGAGTTGACGCAGTTCATCGTTGAATTCCGTAACCGGCTGAGCGGGTTCGTGAAGGACGGGATCACCAGAGATAACAATAGGGCGCACGGTCATGCCTTAAGCCTATTCTCAGTTGAGCAAGGTAGCGTTCTACTTATGCTTGGTGACATGCCCGACCTTTCGCAGGTCCAGTTCGAACCCTCGCAGCTCATCGGTATTCCTTTTGCGCTGGTTGGCGCTGTGTTGATGTCGATTGGTGCGCAATTGCAGCACCGCGGTGTGGGCAAAGTCGGCGACGATGCAGATGAGGGAAGTTCCTCGCTGAACTTCAAGCAGCTGCTTGGTTTGTTCCGTCGCCCTTCCTGGCTCACCGGTTCTCTACTCTTGGGTGGAGCAATTGTTTTCCAGCTGATTTCACTGGGATTCTCTCCACTGATTGTGGTTCAGCCCATTGGTGCTGTTGCACTCGTGATGACCGCGATTCTGAACTCACGTGTCAACAAAACCAAGCTCAATAAAGAATCCATTTTGGCGATCACCCTCTCGGTGGGTGGCATTGGTATCTTCGTCTCCATCGCTGCATTCACCGCAGTGAATGCACCGATGACATCGGCTGACTTGGCTGAAATTCTTGTTATCTTGCTGGTTGTGCTGGCTATTTTTGGCGCACTCTTCCTCTTCTTGCGCAAGCACCTGTCGGCTTTGTATTACATCGTGGGTGCCGGGGTCCTTTATGGTTTCGTGGCGACACTGGCCAAGGTAGTTATCACCAGCATCACCCACGGTGCGATGGATTGGCTGACCTGGGCATGCTTGGTGGCATTGCTCGCAGCGACCATTCTCGGTGCCTTGTTTGTCCAGAACGCATACTCCTCTGGCCCGCCTGATCTCGTGATTGCTGGACTAACAGTGATCGACCCCATCGTTGCTGTCACCATCGGTATTGTCATCTTGGATGAGGCATCACAAGCACCACCCTGGGCGATCGTTGCCTACATCATCGCGGGTGTTCTTGCCGTGATTGGCGTCTTCCTCTTGGCGAAATATCACCCTGATGCACACGAACCACTCGCTGAAGCTAGTGCTGAAGCTAAAGCTGGTTTCAAGGGCGCTACAGCTGATTCCAAAGCGAAGGTCAATGCTGCGGCACACGGCGCCAAAGAGGCCATCAAGAAGGCTAAGTCCGTAAACTAAAGCCACTATGCCGAAACCTTTACGCATCCTGATTGGGTGTGACACCTTCGGTCCGAACGTTAACGGAGCGGCCAAGTTCGCTGAACGTTTAGCAGCCGGCCTTGTTGAGCGTGGACACGATGTTCGTGTCATGGCTCCTGCTGCCGGACGCAAGTCGGGAACGTGGGTGGAAACCCATGAAGGTCAGCCCATGACGATGTATCGCATCAAGAGCTGGCGCTGGTATCCCCACGACTGGCTTCGCTACATGCTGCCCTGGCGCGTTCGCCAGAACAGCGCACGGGTACTCGACAGTTTCAAACCAGATGTCGTTCACTTCCAGTCACACCTGATCGTCGGAGGTGGCCTCACCAAGGAAGCACAGCTTCGGGGCATCCGCATCATTGGCACGAACCACTTCATGCCAGAAAACATGATGCAGTTCACCCTGCTTCCTGGCCCCACACAGCGTGGAGTCATTCGCTTGGTATGGAAGGCAGCAGCGCGCACCTTTGGTCGCGCCGAGGCTGTCACAACCCCCACGCGTCGTGCTGCCAACTTCCTTGAGGAATACACCCACCTCACCGATGTTCACGCCATCTCCTGCGGCATCAATGCGCACCATTACACACCGAACTTTGACACCGACGGTGAAAACCGAATTGTCTTTGTCGGTCGCATCACGGGGGAGAAGAAGCTTGATGTTCTCCTCAAGGCTTTCCGCAAACTCCCCCCAGAGCTCAATGCTTCACTTGAGTTTGTTGGCGGGGGAGACCAGCTTCAGCCCATGAAGCAATTGGTGGCTCATCTTGGACTTAGTGACAAAGTGACCTTCACCGGTTACGTCTCGGACGACGAGCTGAAAGCTTCACTCACCCGTGCCAAGGTTTTTGCGATGCCTTCAATCGCTGAACTTCAGTCCATTGCGACCATGGAAGCCATGGCCACTGCTCTTCCCATCGTGGGTGCTAACGCCATGGCGTTACCGCACCTCATCCATGATGGGGAAAATGGTTACCTCTTTGAGCCCAACGATGTTGATGATCTTCGCGACAAGCTGGTTACAGTTCTCACCGCAGATAAGGAAGAGCTTCTTCGGATGAAGAACAACTCCCTCAAGTTCATCCGTGGTCACGACATCACGCGCACCTTGGACACGTTCGAGGCTCTCTATCGAGGTCACGAGGTGGTTGACCCCGACCCAGAGCTCACAGACGACTAAACTTTTACTCGTAACTCCACTAGGGGCGGTAGCTCAGCTGGTTAGAGCAGCGGACTCATAATCCGTCGGTCACGGGTTCAAGTCCCGTCCGCCCTACTCCCGAAATATGTCAGTGGCAGCCCTTATCGTGAACTCATTCACGGTAAGGGATGTTATGAAATTCTCTATAGAACAATTTTCTCGAAAGCTTGTGCGAAATCGTTTTGATTGCGGTTCGGATGTTCTCAATAACTGGTTAAAAACCCAGGCTGGTCAACAAGAGGATCGTGGAAATACTCGGACATTCCTAGCTCATACGTATCAAGATGACAATGTGTGCGGCTACTACAGCTCTGTCATAGCTCAGGTGGAACCTGATGCAGCCTCTCAATTGTGGGGCGTGGCCTCGAGGCGATATCCCATTCCAGCAGTTCTTATCGCACGGTTAGCTGTTGACAAATCAGTCCAAGGAAAGGGGCTGGGTTCTCTTCTCTTGTCGCATGCGTTGTTAGGTGCTGTTGCAATCTCTGATCATGCTGGTGTGGAAATTGTTGTCGTTGATGCGCTCAACACGGATGCGGTGGCGTTCTATAGAAGAAATGGATTTATGTCATTTGCTGATTCTCCGTTGCGACTATTTGTGACAATGAAGCAAATTAAGCAATCTCTTCGCAGCTTGTAATGTACATACACTGGTAGTACACTCTTCGTATGGACGCACTTATCAAAGAATCTTCAACCAGGTCTTCTCGGTTGAATATGCGAATAACTCCTGAGGCTTTAGGGGAGTTGAAAGCCGCAGCCGAAGTAAATAATCAAGATGTTTCCTCTTTTGTTTTGAGTTCCGCATTGAGTGCAGCTCGAACAGTTCTCATAGAAGAACGTATTCTCAGGCTCTCTTCTCAGGAAATTCTTCAACTCGAAAAAGTCTTGGAATCTGAACCTGAGGCTATTCCCGCTTTGACCAATTTGTTTAGAAAGACTTCAGAACTCCAACGTTCTAGAAACTAGCCAGTAAAAGACTTTGCGGGAGAAGCTCAAGAGCTTCTCCCGCAAAGTCTTTGTGAGATTGAACTACTTCAGGTTTGCACCAATAGTGTCGATGAGTTCTTCATCGCGGTCACCACTGAGTTCCCACAGCATCGCTCCGCCAAGACCTTTGTTCTTGATGTAGTCGACCTTGATCTTGATGGACTGGGGATCGTCATAACTGATCCAGAGCTTGCGCGCAGGGTCATAGAGGTAAGGGACCTGTGCTTCAGAATCCCAGTAGCGAGTCATTGTGGGGAGATAGTTGTTCTTGATATCGGTGTAATCAAAAACGCCCTTTTCCCACGTTCCTACTGAAGCCGTGGTTCCGCCTTGGTAGAGACCGTTCTGGCTTTGATTGACGTTCTCCCAGCCACGGCCATAGAGTGCCAGGCCTAGAACGAGTTTCTGTGCAGGGAATCCCGCATTCAGATAGCTGTCTACAGAATCAGCAACGCTGAATCCCTTCGCAGTGTCCTTAGATCCCACGGTTAGAGGAGCGTTGTGACCGGTGACAGGATCCCAGCCACCGTGGTAGTCGTATGACATGAGGTTCATCCAGTCCACGATCTGACCAATGTTCTTAGCTTCCAAGTTAGGGATGGTGGTTGGACCAGCAGGTGCTGCAATGGTGAGTGGGTGGTGTTCGCCATCAAGGGCAGTCTGCGCGGCTAACTCTTTTTTGAACTCAGCAAGGAGGGCTGTGTAGTTTGCCTTGTCTGCTGGCGTGCCAGCATAAAGACCACCTGAAACGGGGTATTCCCAGTCAATATCGATGCCATCGAAGTTGTAAGTGTTCATGAAGTCCACGCACGATGACACGAATGCCTTACGTGAAGCATCTGTCGCAGCTGCTGCAGAGAAATTCTTGCTCCACGTCCATCCACCAATTGAAATCATCGTTTCCAGGTTGGGATTGGCGGCCTTGAGTTTGGTGAGCTGGTTGAAGTTACCTCGTTTGGCACCAGTGTCCCAGCTGTCTCCGGCAAAGGCCTTGTCGGTGTCTGCATAACTGTCACCGACCACGCACTTGCCATCTGCAATGTTGGCAAAGGCAAAGTTGATGTGAGTGATCTTTTCTGCAGGGATGTCCGCAACTTGATAGTTGCGACCATAGGTTGCCCAAGAGGGGTAGTAAGCCACGATCTTCTTATCCCCGGTGTAGGCATCAGGGCTGGGCACATAGGGGTCAACCGGAGGTGTGCTCGGGTCCACCACTGGTGCGGGATCCACAGTGGGGGTTGGTGTGGGTGTCACTGTTTCTGTGGGAGCTGGAGAAGGGACAGGAGGTGGGGTCACGCTAGAACCATTGAGTTCGCAGGTTCCCACAGCAGTGACACAGCTCGTGGGCACAGTGAAGCTTCCGTTGTCTGTGAAGCCCAGAGAAGCGGACGCTCCAGGAGCGAGTGTTCCGTTCCAGGACAGGTTAGTTGCGGTCAACACCCCGCCGGCGAGGAAGGAGCTAGCGTTCCACATTGAGACGCTGGAGCCCTTCCAGGGCACTGAAACTGACCACTTATTCAATGTCGTGGTTCCCGTGTTGGTGACAACCATGTCGACGTTGCGACCGGTTCCCCAGTCGCTGGTGACTTTGAGTGACACCTTTAGTGCCGTGGAGGTTGCTGCTGGAGTTGATGGTGTCGGTGCGGGAGTAGTTGTGGGTTCTCCCGCTGGGCTGGTGGGTGTGGGGGAAGGGGTCACAGTTGCAGAGCCATTGTTCACAGCACATGTTGCACTAGAAACTATGCAACTGGTTGGAGTGAGTGCCCCACCCTTGGCTGCACCAATGAAACCAAAAGTCACTGAAGCACCTGGTGCTAGAGAAAGGTTCCAACTAGGACCAGAGAAGCGGTAGCCACCAGAGGTTGATGTTGCTGTTGCATCCCAAGTTGAACTAATGCTGTTGGCATAGGGGATGGTGACAGACCAGGGGTTGATGCTCTTGGTGGATGTGTTCTTCACCGTCACGGTGCCCTGATAGCCAGAACCCCAATCCTGTGTAATCTTCCAATCCACATTCACATCAGCTGATGCTGCTTGGGCCGGCATGGCAAAGCCGGCCATCGTGGCAACCGTGGTTGCCACTGCTGCTAACGCAGCGGTTGTCGCTCGTTTGTTCTTCACGTGAGATCTTTCTCCTCGTTGAGTTATCGAATAATCCAGCGGTCGAATAGCGGTTAATTCACCACTGGGGGATAACTCGAGCTAAGTGACTCATTCTGGGAAAGGTCTGCATTTTTAGACCATAAGTCTAAATCTGTGGATAACTGATTCACATCAATTTTCAAGGCCGGTCCTCGACAGGGGTTTCATACTGTTGACCCAAGAAGAAAATGTTCAAATCTGCGAATGTTAAATGTTGTCCATAATTTTCGCGGGAGCTTCAATGGAAACCAGCTCAGTAACGCAGTCAAGAAGTTTTACTTCTTCGCGCGTTTTGGCTTCAATCCTTGCGGCCCTACTAATGGCAAGCCTCTTTTTTGCTGGATCGACTTCTTCGACTGCTGCGGATTCTCTTACCGGCAGTGGCACTTTGAATGTGAATGCTGGAGATTCAGCTACGCCTATTTTGCCTGCAGGCTCAATGTCTTCAGATAACTTCAATGGAACGTATCTGCAGGTTGAGGCTCTACAGCTGGACTCCGCAAATGAAGTACTTGGCATCGAAACAGTTGTCTCTCCCTCAACAGTTGCTAACCAAGTGAGCATTGGGTCTACTGACTCAATTGTTTATGTTGGGAACGGTTCAATTGCAAGGAGAATTGGACAGATTGATTCCGTCCTCAATGGCCTAAACGGTCAGGCTTTGCGAATCAATTTCGACACTGACTTCATCATTGATCCTGGTCTTGCTGGTGCAGTTCCTGGAGAAGTTCCTTTGGGGTGGACAGTTTCTCCTCTTCGCAGAATTGATTTAGGAGTCTCTGAATTAGCAGGATTTGTGAGCGAAGATCCAAGCCAAGGTATCAGTGGGTATTCGTCGATGAACTCGCTGACTGATGACAACGCCACTGTTGGTTCGCTCACGCCTGATGCGACAAACAAGGTCGAAACTACCCAACCAGTGAACGGGGTTAAGCGCCTCGGATTCACCCAATATTTCCAAGTTCAACGGTCTTCAACGGAACAAAACTTTCACAACCTCTCTGCATGGAGCGATGAATTCTCTGCGAAAACAGGCGATACCGTTTCTTTCGAAATCCTTTCGTGCACGACTTCGTGTTTGTCGATGACATCTCCTGGTACCGAATCAACTATGCGTTCTCGAATTTGGGTCGGTCTTGTCAGGGCAGAGGACCCAATCCCCAATGCGGGCGCCCGTTGGACACAGCTCTACCGAAGTGAAAGCCAACTTTCAGGAAGCTGGACAACTGCCTCCGGAACAGTGCCCGCAGACGGAAACTACAAACTGGTTTTGGTAACAGGAGCCTCATTCAATGGCACTTCAGGTCCTGCAACTTATCGTGCACAGATTCGCTTCAAAAGTTTTGATCTCAACCGCCTAACTCCTCTGCCTGCAATTACCAATACCATCGCGACATCAGTGCTCAGGAAGCTGACGTACACAACTCAACCAGGGATTCAGGCCACTTCGAGAACTCTCAATGTGAGCATGGGCTACCTCTCTGGTCCAGTGGGAAACAAGATTGTCACTCAAAGCGCCTTGAAAAGTGTTGTGGTGAACATCGGAGGTACTTCTCCCGTGGTGACACCACCCGCACCAGTTGCCCCTGCAGCGCCTGCTGTGACTCCCGTTGAGGTCGAACCATCCGTCGTCACATTTACACCTGTCCCTGAGGAGCCTGCAGTTGTAGTGCCTCCAGCACCACCTGTGGAAGAAAAAGCCGCAGAATCTGCTCCTGTTGAAGATACTCCTGCTAAATCCCCGCCCTCCTTGGCAGATGCACTGCTGAACGCTTTGAAAGACCCAGGTGCTGCAATTTCGGCACTACTTTCAGCAGCGTTTGCTCCGCCAAGCATCATCACCGACCCCTCTGCGGCTGTTGCCAATCCTGCAATTGGTGCAAGCGGTGATGATTCTGCGCCGGTAGAAGCTTTTGATCCCCTCGGTAGCCCAGAGAGTATTGCGGCACTGAGTGGCGCCTTGGTCATGGCTGTTGCGTTAGCTGGTGGTGTTGCAGCCGCTACAGCTGGTGGTTCGGCTGGCTCGGCAGGCGAAGGATCCTCAGGCGGTGATTCTGGCTCATCTGATGGGGGAGCTGAGTTAGAAGGGCTTGAAGCTTCCGAAGACGTCATCACAATTAGCCGCTCTGCTTGGGGAGACAAACTCCCGATATTCGGCAGCGCATTGTTTATCTTCTTGGATCGATTTAGTCATAACAGTGCAATCAGGGCTGCACGTTTAAGCCCGATGTTTGCCAAATTGATTATTGACGGTGCTTATCTGCGAGCCATGATGGGCTCCTTCTCGCTATTACTGCCAATGGCCACCATTACTTTGGCGGTCATGTCGGCAGTGTCGAATCAAGGACAGCTTCTTCCACCGCAATGGGGAATGTTCCTGGCCATTGCTCTCATTGGTGTTTTTGACGCCTTTGCAGGGTTTATGGGCGCAGCAGTATTCATCGCCATTTCTCTTCTCACTGCGCAGGAACAAATTCAGGCTTCTGACTTCAGAATGTATTTCGGCGTGCTCTTCATTTCGATGGGTCCGGCGCTATTGATGACTGCCTTCAGGGCGCTGAGGAAGGACACCGAGCCCGGTTTTGTTGGGGTGTGGGACAGGGCAACTGACTTTGTTATTGCACCTGTGATGGCTGGGGTGTCAGTCACCACTGCTGTGACCGTTCTGCCCGCTCTTGCAGGATTGACTCTTCCCGTTGCAAACCATGTGGCTGCTTTTGGAATCTATGTTGCAGTAGCAGCAATGGCACGTGTGTTATTCGAAGAATTTGCGACTAAGGCGTTCCCTGCACGTTTGAACGCAATCAACCCATCGTCGTTGCCAGAGCCACCTGCTATTCAACAGTGGGCAGCACTAGTGATGTCTTATGGGATGTGGGTATTCCTTACGGGTGCTTTGTCTGGTGAAGTCTGGCAAGTTTATGTCGGATCATTCTTCTTCTTGTTGCCCACAATTTTGGGTAAATTCAGTGATTCATTCCCCAACAGCGTTGTGTTGTGGCGCGTAATGCCACAGGGTATGCCGGGACTGGTTTTCACGCTGTTCGTTTCTGCGGCTTCAGCAATGATCGTGATGGCTTTCATAGGAGCTAATCCGGCATTTGCAGCCTGGAACATGGTGCTGTTGCCGCTGCCCATTTTGGTCATCGCCCTTTTGGGTCTTCTAGGCCGGCATGGTGCAACACCGGATGAAGTTCGTTTTTCTCAGAGGAACCCTCTCCTCTTCCGTATTGGTGGAGTTGTGATTCTGATTATTGCGTTGCGGTTAATGGGAATTGCATAGACGACTCTAGGCTTGGCAAATGCCTGAAGCTGCCAACACACAAGATCGCCTCCTTGAGGCAGCTATTGATGTGATTGATCAAGGTGGGGTCAAAGCTCTCAGGGTGCGGGATATCTCAGCCCGTGCTGGCGTGAAAGAGCCTTCGGTTTATCACTACTTCGGGAGTAGAGACGGACTCATTGAAGCTGCGCAAGCACAGCGGTACATACGTGGGCTTCTTGAATTGACGCAGGTTTTTGACAAGCTCGTGCACCAATGCACCACACGCCAAGGTTTTATAGAGACAATCAGGACTGTCAATACTGCCGTTTTTGCGGAAAATCGCCAATCGGTGCGCGCGGTTCGAGCAGATGTTCTTGGAAGCGCCATGTCGCGTCCGGAGCTCAAAATGGCCGTTGCCCAAGCGCAGCGAGAATCACACAACCTTCTCGATTCGACGTTGACCTTTGCGCAATCCCAGGGGTGGGTTCTTCCTGAGCTCGACACAATGGCTTTTTCGGTTTGGTACACGGGGATGGTCAATGGCCGTTTGGTGCTTGAAATAGACCCGTCTCAATGCTCTGCAGAGGCGTGGAACAAAATTGCCATCGACCTCACTGTTTCCGCTTTATGCGGTTCTCAGAAATAAACAAATAGTACATAATTCCGCTTACTTCCGGGGCTAACATTGTTAGGGTCTGCAAATATTTCTTTCAGAATATTTGTGACTCGAGACCTCAAACAAGGGAAAAACCCCTTAGACCCTGACGGATACTTAGAGCGTGAACTCAGTAAAGCCATTGCGCATTGGAATTGTAGAAGACCACAGTCTCTTCCTGCAGCTGATGAGTTCTGCCCTCGAACAAGTTGCCGACTTCGAGGTCATTGCCACCGCAGATAACGTCACCGAGGCCAAAAAGTGGTTTGAGCCAGAAAACCTCGACGTTGTGATCTTGGACATCGAGCTGCCAGATGGCAATGGTGTTGGTTTGGGAATCACGATGCGCAGGCGCAATCCCAACCTGGGGATTGTGTTGCTTTCAGACCGTGACATGTTGGAGCTCATTCTCGGCCTGCCTCACGACGTGCGCGCTGGTTGGAGCTACCTCACCAAGAGCTCAACAAAGTCGATTGATTCTCTTGCCTCTGCTATTCGTTCTACTTCACGAGGCGAGACGGTCATTGACCCGACCCTGATCAACCGCTCTCAAGCGCGTCCAGGGACGGGTATAGGTTCGCTTACGAACCGCCAGTTTGAAGTTATTCGTTCGGTTGCCCGGGGGGATAGCAACCAAACAATTGCAAATGACTTAGGGATTGCAGTGAACTCTGTGGGAAACCACCTCATTGCTATCTATGACGCATTGGGCATTCCTGAGGGGAAGAATGCACGTGTTGCTGCGGTTTTGGAGTTCTTACAGGACACCACCAGGCCGACAGCTCTCTCACGGGCATTTAGTGACTAGCCCACGTATTTCCGAAAGCTTGTTTCAAGAATCGGAACTCAGCTCACGAAGCTTTAGGTTTGGCGGCTACAAAGCCACATCGCAAGCCATTGTGTGGCCGATTCTTCTTCTACTCTCGTTGAATATTTCTAGTTCAGGAATTTCTGATGATCCTGAGTCACGATTAATTCTCCTTCGATCTTCAGCAGCTGCTCTGATTGTCGCTGGACTCTATTTCACCGTGCTCGGTGCCATTATCAATTTTTTACTGCCTCGGCTCGGAAGACCTCGCACTTGGCTCATTGGCATCTTGTATGCCACAACTGAACTCGTCAGAGCAGCACTCATTCAACTCTTTGCAGAGGCGTCAGGTCTGGTAACCAATCCCCAATGGGGATTTCGAATCGTCGCAGCACTTACTACAGGAATCATTGTGTTTGCACTCGTTTCTACAGTGGTTAATGACTCAGCAATTTACAGGGAATCCTATAAAGAGCTTGCAACTCAACGTTTCAAGCTCAGGTCGGTCATTGAGGCATCTCTCGATAATTTGGTTCGTGCACGAGACCAGCTCATTAAAACCACACGAGAACAACTTTCACTCGCTCTCAAAAGCACGCTCTCGGAAACAGAAAAGTTAGCGCCTCAGTTTCCACTGATTATTCAAAATCTTTTTTCAGTAGCCGAAGAAGTCGTGCGCCCGCTCAGTCATTCATTATTTGAAAATCCTCTGATGCTCAGCGCTAACCAGTTGGAGGCGCAAGCTCCTCGGGTGCCGATTACAACTGTGATCCGAAAAAGTTCCTTAGCTGCACCATTTCGACCCGGCTTGATCACTGTGATGGCAGCACTGCTTTCTTTGCCGTCTGTTTTACTTGACCTCAGCCTGATTTATACCTTTCAGTGGGCTTTAGCTCTTGTATTTATTTACGCATCAAATGCGCTTGCCCGGAAATTCTTGGCTCCTCATTTGTCATCGATACCCCTGTTCATTCGTATTGTCTTCATTTCGATTGTGTACGCCGTTCCTGCAATCTTTTTTGTTCAAGTTGCTCTCAACTCAGACATTGTCCAAGATTCAGTCATTAGCGAGACAATCCTTTATGGCTCTTTACTTGGCTTTGTGCTCGGCTGGTTGATTGCTTCTTCTGCAGGTATGAGAACGGCGCGAATTGAAATGCTGTCTGAAATCAGCCAAATAAATGATGATTTAGCCTGGCAAAACGCACGAATTCAATCAGAGCTATGGCTTGACCAAAAGAGCCTTGCTTTGACACTGCACAATGATGTTCAAGCCACATTGCTTGCAGCAGCTCTCAAGCTCAAAGCGACTGTTGATGCAAGTCCCGATTCTGCTGCTGAGGCATTACCTGAAATCAAAGATCTCATTACTCGAAGCATCAATTTCGGTTCAACTGCTCTTCGTGAGTTCACCTTGTCTTCAATCATCCAAAGAATCAATGACAACTGGGCTGGGATTATCACAATGAGATTCACAGCATCTGGTGAAACGTTGAACATGGTTGAAAATGACCCCGTTGCCATGGGAATCCTGGAAGACGTGTTGAGTGAATTTCAAAACAATTCGTTGAAGCACGGTCACTCAACAGAAACAACTGCAATCCTGTCTTCTCCGCAACGGGGGATATTGCAGGTGGCAATGACTAATAACGGTGAGCGGTTAAGCGCTGAAACGCAAAACGGGTTGGGTTCCGCGTTTCTCAAAAGCGTTGCACTTGATTACAAGCTCGAGAACTTTACCCGGGGTGTGAAACTCACGGTGTGGTTGCCCATTTCACTTTCAGTTGAAGACTCTGTTTCAGCGGAGAAGTGACGCCCGTCATCTTTCTCTCTGGGAGTGTTTCCAGAGAATGCCGGATCCGCAAACTACGCTGAACACGTGACTGAATCAGCAACCCCCACGCCAGCTGCCCCGCAAACTCCTGAAGAGGCGTATGCCTACTTCCGCAGCAGACGCCACGAGATGGCTTTGCTTCCGCAGGGATCGCTGGCACTGGTGAACACGCAGTGGTTCTATGGTGCACCTGGTGAGACGGAAAGCGTCTGGGGCGTCAATGGACTCTGGTCTGCCCTTCCTGAAGGTGAGAAGGGTGTCCAGCTCACTGCTGAGGCGGCTGAGGGCATCACCGTGGATGGTGTTGTGGTGGATGGCACTGTTGTGGTCACAGGCAAGGACGCTGAATCCGCTTCCACCATTATTTTTGATGAGACCAAGTCTGGAACCATCATCAAGGGTGAAGACGGCAAGTACGCACTCCGTGTGTGGGATACCAACTCTGATGATCTTCAGAACTTCGGTTCCATCGATGCGTTTGATTACAACCCTGACTGGGTGGTCACCGGCACGTTTACTCCTATCGACGGTGGACGTGCAGTCGAGGTGTCTCACCTCAAAGATCAGGGCGCCAGCCGTGACAAGGTGATCCCGGGAGATATCCGCTTTTCAGTAGATGGCGTGGAATACGCACCTTCCGCGTTCAAAGAGGGCCGCGCGCTCATGATTGTGTTCTCGGATGCCACCTCAGGTCCCGTGACCTATAGCGTGGGCCGTTTCTTGATGGTTGCTCCCAATCCTGACGGCACCATCACCTTGGACTTCAACAGGGCTTATCTTCCAC
>JBEGUL010000065.1:0-29202 GCA_041178865.1 Actinomycetota bacterium
TTCGCGGCCTGGTGGCTGAGCACATTCAGGTCAAGTCAGGCTTCGAAGCGGCAATTGCTGCAGGCCTAGGTTCACTTTCTGACGCAGTCTTGGCAGATGACATGGATTCTGCCATCTCGGCACTGGCGAATGTGGACCGCGATGACCTCGGCCGGGTGGAAATCGTGGTTGCTGCAAAGCCTGTCAAGAGTGCTGTTTCTTTGCCGAGTGTGTCTGGCGTTGTTCCTGCTTCTGACGTGGTCACCGCTCCAGAAGGTGTGCTGGCATTGCTGGCTTCGACGGTTATCGCCGATGACCTTGACGCTGCCCGTGCAGCCTGGAAGCAGGGCTTAGATAAGTCCGACGCCAACGTCATCATCATCACCAAAGCTGGTGAAGTCCTCACACGTTTCGTCCTGCGAGGTGGTTCTGGATCCAAGCAGAGCCGTATTGAACTTGTCTCCGATCGCGATGCAGCCCAGAAGCGCCTCGATGAAGTTATTGGCCTGATTGACAAAGCACGTCTTGACCTTGCTGATCAGCGGGGGGTTGCCCAGGTTGCCAAGGAACGTTCAACTGCCTCACTTGCTGCCCTGCGTGAATACGACTCTCAACTCGCTGCTCGCTCTGAAGCTCTCAACCGTGCTCGCGTGCAGGTGGAAGCTGCCATTGCTGAATCTGAGCGACTGAGTGCCTCGCTGGCTTTGGCTGCTTCCTCCGTTGAAGAAGCAGAACAGAACGCCCACCGCGCCACCAGCGAACTCGAATCTGTGGAGTCTCGACCACGTCCCATCTTGGACGTGTCGGCTCGTGATGAACTCTTCGCCGAGCTCGAAGTTGTGCGTGAAAAGGAAGTTCAGGCACGTCTGGAACTTGAGACAGCACGTGAACGCGTTCGTGCAGAAGAACTTCGTGTTGAAGGGCTCCGCCAGCAGCTCGAGGCTGACCGTGAAGCTGCAGAGCAGGCCGCGCGCCGTGCTGTGGCTCGTCGCCGCCAGATTGATGCAGCAGCCGGTGTGGCAGAAGCACTCCCCGCTGTTCTTGACTCCGTCGATCGATCCGTTTCGGAAGCACGAGTGCTCCTGGGGCAGCGTGAAGCAGACCGCGCCGCACAAAACCAGGAACTGGTGACGTTGCGCCAAGAAGAATCACAACTGCGTGAGCGCCTGCACTCCATCACAGAGAACGTGCACGGTCTGGAACTTCAGATCTATGAAAAGAAGATGCACCTCTCTGGTTTGCTCGAACGTGCGGGAAACGAGTTGGGTCTTGTTGAAGACGTCCTCATTGCTGAATATGGTCCAGAGGTTCCCATTCCGGTTGCCCTTGATGCTGATGCTCCTGCAGGAACTGAGCCAGAAACCAAGCCCTACAACCGTTCTGAACAGCAGACTCGTCTAGAGAAGGCTGATCGTAAGCTGGGCCAGCTCGGCCGAGTAAACCCTCTAGCTCTTGAAGAATTCGCCGCACTCGAGCAGCGTCACACCTTCTTGACGGAGCAGCTCACCGACCTCAGTAATACCCGCAAGGACTTGATGACCATCATCGATGAGGTCGACAACACCATGCAGTCGGTGTTCCAGTCTGCTTTTGATGACACTCAGGCTGCCTTTGCTGAAGTGTTCCCCATCTTGTTCCCCGGTGGTTCCGGCAGTATCCAACTGACGAATCCTGATGACCTTCTCACCACGGGTATTGAGGTGATGGTCAAGCCTGCCGGTAAGAAGATTGACCGTTTGAGTTTGCTCTCTGGTGGTGAGCGTTCACTTGCTGCCGTGGCATTGCTGGTTGCCATCTTCAAAGCTCGCCCTTCGCCGTTCTACATCATGGACGAGGTTGAGGCTGCTCTGGATGACGCCAACTTGGGTCGCTTGCTGGCTATCTTTGAAGACCTCCGCAACTCCAGCCAGCTCATTGTGATTACTCACCAGAAGCGCACCATGGAAATTGCAGATGCACTCTATGGTGTCTCGATGCGTCAAGACGGCGTCTCTGCTGTGGTGGGACAACGAGTTGCGGCTAAAGAGGCAGAAACTCAGGAAGCAGTTACTGCTTCCTAGCCGGTCGCAGGTGAGAACGTCATCATGAGCACACCTGAGGACAACACCCGCATTAACGTCAACGAGGACACTGTCATCGGCGATAACGCCTCCGATGACACCATCATTCGCATTCCCCTCGACGAGACAGTCGTGGGTTCAGTTGAGCTCGTTGATGACAGCACCGTCATCGGGGACGAATTGAATGTTGATATTCCCTCAGATGACACGGTCATCACCAGTGATGACACCGTGATCCCCGAAACGACTGACGAATACAACACACTCATTGGTTCTTTGATGGATACCTCCCTCGGGCTTGGCGCACTCATTGAACCACCAGAAGCAGAGCTTCACGGTGATGCGGGGGATACGGCACCTCAGCAGGAACTTGTCACTCGTTTTCGTCTGCGGCACATCAATGGCACTAAACATCTGTTGAGTAAACCGGTGATTATCGGTCGCCTCCCTGCGGCACCGCTGCGCGGTGACCAGGCAGTCAACCTGGTTGTGGTGGCCTCACCTGATGGACTTGTCTCCTCGACCCATGCACGCGTTGAAGTCCAAGGAGATGTCGTTGTGGTGACAGATCTGCGCTCCACTAATGGCACTCGCGTCATCATTGCTGGTCAACCCACCACCTTGCTCGCCCCTGGAGACTCCATGGCGCTGGGAGTTGGCGCGATTATCGACCTCGGTGACGGTAATAGACTTGAAGTTCTTGGTTAGCCGTTTCACTGTCGGTTCTAGCCCCATCATCTTGGAGATTTTCCCGTGACTGCCCTAGGCCAGAACTCGACCGGCACAACTGTTGTCGACACGAGCACTGGTGCGAGCGTTACCCTCTCCTGGGCTGCCGGAACTGATGTGGGAAACCACCGCGCAAACAACGAAGACTCCTACTCCATTGCGTGCCCCGTTTTTGCGGTCGCAGATGGCATGGGTGGCCACAGCGCAGGCGATATCGCCAGCGATTGTGTTGTTCAGCGCATTGCAGGTCTTGAAAAGCCTGGCTTTGCTGATCTGGATGCCCTGGAGATGGCCCTTGCTATGTCGGTTGTTG
Organism: Actinomycetota bacterium; assembly: GCA_041178865.1. GTDB lineage: Bacteria > Actinomycetota > Actinomycetes > Actinomycetales > Microbacteriaceae > Aurantimicrobium. The sequence continues at coordinate 3,082 of JBEGUL010000065.1, forward strand.
ACCTTCGTAACAAGCTCACCGAAGATCAGCAGGGTGCGGGCACTACCGTCACAGGTGCTGCATTGGTGCACGAAGGTGACCAGCTGCAGTGGGCAGTGTTCAATATTGGTGACTCTCGTGTCTATGTGAAGCTCGATGAGACCTTCGAACAGGTGACTGTTGACCACTCCGTTGTGCAGCAGCTCGTGGATGCCGGAACGATCACCAAAGAAGAGGCTGACTACCACCCTCACGCCAACGTGATAACCCGCGCTGTAGGCATTATTGACGAACCAGTACCTGACTATGTGGCACTTCCTGTCGTTCCAGGCATGCGTCTGTTGCTCTGTTCAGACGGTTTGACCAAAGAACTCACTGATGTGGGCATCGAACACTTTTTGACTACCGCTCCCACTGTTGAGGACGCCGTGAGCGAGCTGATGAATGCGGCACTGACCAACAGTGGCCGTGACAATGTCACGCTGATTGTCATTGACGTTATTGCGGTCACGGTGGGGCACACCGAATCCTCAGTTTCACCTGCCTAAACTTGCACGTGCGCTGAATTTACGGCGTTATTTGCGTTGAGCTCTTCGAGAGTTCAACCCAGGGTGACGAAGGCGGTGAGATATGTCGAGACGACTACCCTCAACTCCGCCTGTCCTCTCCGGGTTCACCTTTGTTCGAGTGCTGGGTTCCGGCGGTTTCGGTGATGTCTTTCTCTATGAGCAGCAGCTTCCTCGCCGCAACGTGGCAGTGAAGGTTCTCCTGCCAGAAGTGGTTAATCCACGCGTGCGAGACATGTTCCAATCCGAAGCTCAGCTGATGTCTCAGCTGAGCACGCATCCCTCCATCCTCAGTGTCTTTGAAGCGGGAGTCAGCGCAGATGGTCGTCCCTATCTGGTGACTGAAGTCTGCGTGGGTGGTTATGGCGAACGTTTCCGCGCCGAAACCATTCCGGTGGCAGAAGCGCTCCGCACAGGTATTCGGATAGCTGCTGCGCTTGAGACAGCACACCGCGCAAATGTTCTCCACCGTGACATCAAGCCGGGCAACATTTTGGTCACTGCCTATGGCCACCCGGTTCTCAGCGACTTCGGTATTGCTTCTTCGGTGTATTTGGGTGATAACTCCACTGCAGTGGGACTCTCTGTTCCCTGGTCTGCACCAGAAGTGATTCGTGAAAGCACCACAGGTTCCACGGCTTCAGAGATCTGGGCCCTGGGTGCAACTGTCTACTCTTTGTTGGCCGGCCGAAGCCCATTTGAGATTCCAGGGAAGGACAACTCTCCGGGACACCTCGCCGGTCGTATCTTGAAGTCCACGCCACAACCCATTGGTCGCAGTGACGTTCCAGCACGTCTGGAAGAAGTGCTGGGCCAGGCTCTGAGCAAGAACCCGATTGAGCGCCCACACTCTGCTCTTGAGTTTGCACGCCAGCTGCAACAAGTCGAGACCTCCCTGGGTCTCACTCAGACTCCTCTTGATGTGGTGGGTGACGAGTGGGGCTCCACCGCCATCGTCATCAATGAGAATGACCGCACGGCCCTCTCATCTCTTGACTCGCACTCCAGTCCTAGCTGGCGTCGCCAGGGGTATAACTCAACTCCTGCCGAGCGAGATGAGCTCGCCTACATTGCAGCAAGGCGTCGCAGGAAGCTCTTTGTCTCTGTGACAACCAGTGTTGTGGCTGTCATCGCTATCGTCACACTCCTGCTTGCTGTGGTAGCCGGATAATCATGATCCGCTCGTGGTTTACTCGCCTCATAGGGGCAACTCCACGCCGTCGCACTGTGATTAAGTGGACAGCGGCGACCAGTGTGCTTGCATTGCTGGTCGTGGGTGCGCTGGTTGCCACCGGATATCAGGCACAGCGCGTCAACTTGGATGACGGTGCTGTGTGGGTAACCAATGGTGACAAGCAGGCTATTGGCCGGGCTAATACCAAAGTTTTCGAACTCAACACTGTGCTCAGCACGGACTCAAGTCAGATGGATTTGGTTCAAAACGCTGAGCATGTGTTCCTGATCAATGACGCCACTCGGTCCTTGGATGTGGTGAACCAAGCAACCGGTGAGGTTTCCGAGAGCATTCCTCTTCCGCAAGATGTGACCTATGTTGCACTTTCTGGAGACAACGTCGTCCTGCATGCACCCAGCTCAGGTGATGTGTGGATCATTCCTGCTGCAACGATCTCCACCTTTGATGCGCAGACTCAGCCAGCTAATTTCACTGTCGGTGCAGATTCTGTCATTGCGGTTAATGCGCAGGGTTACCTTGTTGGAGTGAGTGCCACGTTGGGCACCGTTTCTAGTATCAACACCCTGACCTCCGTTACTCCGGATAGTAAAACTCTTGACGCTGAACTCACTGCGGGAAAGCTTGCCATCACCCTGGTGGGGGACCGCTGGGTTGTGTTGGAGCGTGAGAGTGGGACACTTCTCACCGCCGGACGAACGATTCAACTCAGCGCCACTCCAACAGAGCTGGCACAGGCTCAGCTGCAACTTCCCAGTGCTGTGGGAGTGAATGCCAGTAATAACGCGGCCACAAACATCTCTGGCACATCCTCGGTTCTCCTTGCTTTCAGCACAGGCCTGTCAGCAATCAACCTGGATAGCGGTGAAACTTCACTGATTGCTTCCGCCAGTGGACGCCCTGCGGCGGCATTAATTGAAGGTGACTGTGTCTATGCGGCATGGTCGGGTGGAAGTGTGTGGTCAAAATGTAACGCTGATGCTGAAGCCACCAGCGTTGCTGAATCAATGACAGGTTCTGCTGAGCTCACCTTCCGTGTGAGTGAGGGAGTCATTGCACTCAACGACGCTGTGAACGGTCTTGTCTGGGCAGTCCAAGGTGGCGTCCGTCTGATTGATAACTGGGATTCTCTTCTGGCTCAGCAGGCTCTGGAACAGCAGGTCATTCAGACCAACAACGCAGATGCGCCTGAATATGACAAGAATCCGGCACCGCCTGTTGCTGTCGATGATGATCTTGGTGCACGCCCCGGTCGGGTTACTGCCCTCCCTGTTCTGTTGAACGACTATGACCCTAATGGTGATGCCCTGGTTATTGACCAGGTCACCACAATTCCTGCCGGGCTCGGAGAGATCTACATCAGTTCGGACCGCAATCAAGTGATGGTTCGCTTAGGCGCCGACGCAGTCGGCACAACACAGTTTGACTACTCCATCTCAGATGGTCGCGGCGGTGAAGCGTCAGCCACGGTCACGTTGAACATTCGACCAGATTCTGAAAACTCACCACCGGTTCAAGCTCGCCCCACGCGCACTGATGTGGCCATGGGTGCTCAGGTCATAGTCAATGTCTTAGGTGACTGGGTTGATCCGGATGGGGATGCCATCTTTGTTGCAGCGGCAACAACCGAAGAACCAGATTCCCTGTCGTATTCACCCGCTGGTCGTATTGCCTTTACTGACTCTGGCCGCGGGGGTGGCGGAACCAAGCAGATCGCACTCGAGGTTTCTGACGGTCGCGCTTCCGGCTTTGGTTCAGTTCAGGTGAACGTCAAGGCGCCTGGGCAAGTGCCCATTGTGGCGGAAGCATTTGCTGTGATTGCGGTGCAAGGACAACCAGTCACGATCAATCCTTCTTCTCATATCCGTGGCGGTTCGGGAGTCCTGAGCTTGACTGGTGTCCCGGAAGTTCCCGGGCTGGACATCGTCACTGACTTTGCTGACTTCTCATTCTCTGTGACGGCCTCCCGCACCGGTTCGACCTATGTCACCTATGCCGTCACTGACGGTGATGCCACCGGTTCCGGTCTGGTGCGCATCGATGTGATTGACTCGCCTGACGTTTCTGCCCAGCCCATTACTTCTTCACACGCTGTGTATGTTCCGCTGCAGCAATCACGCACGGTGGATGTCACTGCCACAGACCGTGACCCTGCCGGCGGAGTTCTGGTGGTGACGGGAACAGTGAATGTGCCTCTCGAGTCAGGCATTCAAGTTGAAGTGGTTGACCACCGATTGGTTCGCGTCACCCTGACAAAGCCGCTAGATGCAGCCGTGTCTTTTGGCTATCGCATTAGCAACGGCATCTCCCAGAGTGAAGGTACGATCACTGTCGTGCAGACGCCGGCACCCTCGGTTGCTCAAGCACCAGTTGCTGTTCCCGATGCTGTTGCTGTTCGTGTGGGGGATGTCATCAGCATTCCGGTGCTGACCAATGACATCCACCCTGATGGTGGGCAGCTCACACTTGCCCCCAACCTTGACCAAGACGTTCCCTCCGGAGCAGGGCTGTTATTTGTCTCCGGCAATCAGTTGCGTTTCTTGGCGGGAAATAACCCCGGGACTTACTCTGCTGTCTATCGCGTGAACGCAGACAACGGTCAATGGGCTAGCGGGACCGTGACGATTGCGGTGCGAGCGATTGATGAAGACACAAACCAAGCCCCCACGCCGCGCACTGTCACAGCCCGTGCCATGTCAGGTCAAACCGTTCGAATTCCTATTCCGCTCGTGGGCATTGACCCCGACGGTGACTCTGTCCAATTCGTTGGGTTGGATACCAACCCGGAGAAGGGATCCATTACCTCCGTTGGCGGCGACTGGGTCGAATACGAAGCATCCGCATATGCAACTGGGACTGACTCCTTCAGTTATTCGGTGGTAGATGCCCTTGGCGCTCAGGCCAGCGCGACTATTCGCGTCGGAATTGCCGAGCCTCTCGCCGGTGGGCGCAACCCCGTTGCTGTGGCAGATAACGTCGTTGCCCGCCCCGGCTACACCGTGTACGTCCGTGCACTCCAGAACGACAGTGATCCAGATGGTCGGCCTCTATCTCTCGTGACTGTCACTGCCCAAGACGGCTCTGTCACCGCAGAGATTGTGGGCGACTTAGTCAAGATCACGGCACCACTGACCCCCGGTCGCTACGGCCTTGTCTATGAAATTGAAAATGACCTTGCAGGCTCCGCCTCCAACTTCATCACCCTTGATGTTCAGGCCCAGGCACCCCTCGCTAAACCTGTTCTTTCAGACGCAGTAGTCAGCCTGACAGACATCCTGGGCCAGAACAGTGTTGATGTGAACGTCATGGCGAACGCCTTCTTTGCAGATGGCCCCGTTTCTAGCCTGCGCCCCAGCATTGTGAATGGTTACGGGTCTACGGCCCGAGTTATTTCCGCAAACACTGTTCGAGTGCAGGTCTTGGCTCAAAGTCAGATCATCCCGTTCACGGTTGCGCACCCCGATGACCCCAGCGTGACCTCAACCGCCTTCATCTGGGTTCCTGGAACGGATGATGCTTTGCCACAGCGCAAACGTGGAGTTGCTCCGCTAACGGTAGTCAGTGAAGAGGTTCTGCGTATTAACCTCAACGACTATGTCATTGCCGCACTGGGTAAAACGGTGAAGCTGACAGACTCAGCAACCGTTCGTGCCACTCATGCAGATGGCTCACGCCTTGCGGTCAATGACACCACCTTGAGCTACACCAGCGAGGACCGTTATTTCGGTCCCGCCTCAATATCTTTTGAAGTAACCGACGGTGACAGTGCCGCCTCAGCCGGTGCTCACACCGCCACCATTGTGCTGCCGATAACGGTCACGCCCCGTGAAAACATGCCCCCGGTCATGATGGGTGCCAACATTGATCTTGAGCCTGGTCAAGAAAAGACTCTGGACCTCGTTCGTGTCACGCGCTACCCCTACGTGGATGACCAAGACGAACTCGAATACACCATCTCCGGTGCAGGCCAAGGGGTCAGTGCGACCTTGGACGGTCAAACACTGACACTCAAGGCCAGCGATGATGCAGCTAAGGGGCGCACTGTTCCCCTGACTGTCACCGTCAAGGACAAGGTTGCCGACGGGTCACCAGGGCAAATCATTATTCGAATTGTGCCCTCCACCAGACCACTAGCAATTCCTGCAACGGACAGCATCGTGGCAAAGCGTGGAGAAACACAGACGGTAGATGTTTTGGCCAACGACCAAGCCACTAATCCATTCCCTGGCCAACCCCTCAAGGTGCTCTCGGTTCGTGGACTTGATGGCGGAAACATCCCTATCGGCGTGAGCGTGACGCCTTCTGCAGATAAGGCCACTCTGACCGTGACTGTCTCAGGCAGCGCAGAACCTAGCGACACCACATTGGAATATGAGGTGGCAGATGCCACAAATGACCCAGACCGCTATGTCTGGGGAGTCATCAACATCTCTGTTCAGGATGTCCCGTCAGCACCCCAAGCGCCTACCCGTGCAGCTGGTTTTGTTTCTGGAACCCTGACTTTGTCATGGCCAGCGCCAGCAGCAAATAACTCAGCCATTACGAAGTACACCGTGGAGAGTGATGGCGGCTACCGCAAGGAGTGCACCTCCACTATCTGCTCGCTTGATGGTTTGCCCACGGGACAACGCTTCCGTTTCACGGTGAGCGCTACAAACGCCATAGGCACCTCACAACTTAGTAGCTGGAGTGAATCCTTGAGCGCTGACGTTGTTCCTGCGGGCCCCTCCAGTGTTTCTGTCTCAGCAGTAGCAGGTCAGCAAGGTTTGGCCACGATTTCTTGGAGCGCAGTAGGTACCCCTTCCGGGGGTAGCCCGGTTACAGGTTATGAAGTGGTCTTCTACGAGAACGGAACACCACGTTCCACTTTCACGCCGACAGCTGATCAAACTTCGCTTGCTAACGTCCAAGTAACCCCGGGAGCTAGTTACTTCGCCCGCGTTACTTCGAAGAACAGCGCACAGACAAACAACTGGAATTCAACAGATTCCGGAACCTTCATTGCCCCTGGTGCTCCGTCTCAGGTTTCGATTACCTCAGTGAGCAGTAACTCTTCTGGGGCGACCACACTCACGTGGACGTCAGCTTCTGCTGCTGGCTCTGCTGGTTCCATGCGTTACTACGTGACCAGAGTGGGAAGTCTCTCTGAGGGCTGCCCTAGTGACTATGCAAGCCACTCTGCCTCAGGTGCACTTCAAGGTACTGATGCAGACAAGTCGGCAGGAACCTATTTCCTTGCCGTTATTGCGGTGAATGATTTTGGGTGTTCGGCCACCACCACATCTGTTGAAGTTTTGGCAGTGCCCACTGTTACTGCAGTGGAATGCCTTCTAGCTCCGCTTTCTGCAACCTCAGCAAACTGTGGAACTAACCTGGCTGCAAATACTTCCTTCCTGCTCAAGCTCAGCGGAATTATCCTCACCCCGGCAGCAACAGGAACCGTCAGTTACCAAGTCAAGATCGGTGATTCAAACTGGCTTGAACTGAGTTCATTTGAAGCTGATTTCGTCACAGGTGAATATGACGCAAGTCGCTATGCCGCCAATGGCATCACAGCTGGTGCAGGTCAGAATGTTGTGGTGAGGGCATGTTTGTCAGCTTCCAACTGCAGCGCACCGAGTTCAGCTCTGACCGTAGCTATCCCTACTCCGACTCCCTAAATCTCCATCCGTTCCATTGAAAGGCACAACATGAGTATGAAACCCGAACAAGCAGCCGGGTTCCAGAAGGTTTTCGACAAACTCGTCGGAAACGTGGAACAGGTACTTCTGGGCAAGAACCGCACCGTTCGCTTGGCATTCACTGCCATGCTCAGCGGCGGCCACTTGCTCCTTGAGGACTACCCAGGAACGGGAAAGACATCACTAGCTCGCGCGATGGCGCAGAGCGTGCAGGGAAGTCACTCTCGTATTCAGTTCACCCCTGACCTTCTCCCCGGAGACATCACCGGTGTGAGTATCTTTGACCAGAAGAAAGGCGCTTTCGAATTCCACAAGGGCCCTATCTTCTCCAATATTGTTCTTGCAGACGAGATCAACCGTGCAAGCCCCAAGACTCAGTCGGCACTGCTCGAAGTCATGGAAGAACACCACGTCACCGTCGATGGTGTGACGCACCCTACCGGTGAGCCCTTTATGGTGATTGCCACTCAAAACCCCATTGAGCAAGCAGGGACGTATCGTCTTCCCGAAGCTCAACTAGACCGCTTTTTGATGAAGGCATCACTGGGATATCCCGACCACGCCTCCACCATGCTCATTCTGGAAGGCTCTGCTAAGAAGCAAGCGGCTGAACTCGACGGTGTTGTGCCCGCCGAGATGGTCGTCAAACTGATTGAGCTGGCTAAGAGCGTTCATGTTGATCCAGAGATCAACGACTATGTCTCACGCATAGTTGAAGCCACACGCTTTGCGCCCGAGGTTCGCTTGGGCGCATCTGTTCGTGGAGCGCTTTCGCTCATTCGTGCTTCTCGCGTCTACGCTGCTTCACAGGGACGTCACTATGTCATCCCCGATGACGTGAAAGCACTTGCAGATTCTGTTCTGTCACACCGCCTCGTGCTTGACCCCGAAGCAGAGTTCGATGGTGTCACCGCGAACAACGTTGTGGGCAAGATTCTGATTGATCTTCCCGTGGGAGCACCTGCCGCATAATGAATTTCCGCGTTGTCACTTCGAGAGGCTGGGGCTGGGCTGTTGTAGCCCTGCTCAGCCTTGTCGTTGGTGCTGCGCAGGGATGGATTGAGCTCATTGGTTTAGGTGTTGCCGGACTGCTGACCTTTGGCATCGCCTTGCTCTACGCCCTTTTCCGTCATTCCCATGAGGTCTCCTTCAAGCTCGCTCATGAACGAGTAGTTGTGGGCGATGAAGCCCAACTGGTTGTCTCTGTGACAAATCCAACCGGGCACTCACTGCCCGCTTTGGATGTCGTTGTCCCGGTGGGGGAGCAGCAGGTGGAAACCCAGGTTGGTCGTCTGCGTAAGGGTGCCCTCGACGAGAATTCTTTACCCGTCCCCACCGATCACCGTGGCATGGTGCAAGTTGGTCCTGCCCGGGTTATCAGGCAAGACCCCTTAGGGCTCATCTCTCGTGAAGTAGTTCATGGTGACGTGCGCACGCTGTTTATTCACCCGAAAACTATTGGCCTGCTGAGCATGAGTACAGGCTTTGTGCGAGACCTGGAGGGTAATCCCACCAGAGATCTCACCGATAGCGACCTCTCTTTCCACGCTTTGCGTGAATATGTTCCCGGTGATGATCGCCGCAACATTCACTGGAAGTCCACGGCCAAGACCGGCCAGTTTATGGTGCGACAGTTCGAACAAACTCGTCGCAGCCACCTCCTGATTGCCCTGGATACTGAGCCAGAAGTTTTTGCCAGCGATGACGAGTTTGAACTCGCGGTGAGCGCAGCCGCATCTTTGGGTGTTCGTGCCATTCGTGATACCCGGGATCTCTCTGTCCTGGTCAGTGCAGATGCGCGACCCACAGCAACGGGGCGTTTGAGTGCACTGCGTGAGGCAGCCAGAGAGCTAGCAACCCGTCGTCGCAGCGAGCGAGGTGCTGCGCCAGCTCGCATTCGTGCACTGTCCACCGTCTCTCGGGATCGCCTTCTCGATGAACTCTCTGGAGTTCATCTGCAAGAAGGCAGCCCCAGCATTATTGAGCTTTCCCGCCTGGCTTCAGCGCAATCAGCTGATGTCTCTATTGCTTTCTTGGTCACGGGTGCATCGGTTGATTCGAAGACTCTCCACTCTGCATCCGTCGCATTCCCTGCAGGTGTTGAAGTGGTTGTCGTGAGCTGTGCACCTGAGGCATCACCGGTGACCCGCCGCATGGGCAGACTCACTGTGGCCACGATTGGCCGCCTAGATGACCTCCAGCAGCTGCTCGGCAAGCGGATGGCAGTGGCATGATGAGAGCACTTTTCCTCGCCCTCGCAGTTGTGGTTTCACTGGTGCCGTTGTGGCCGGTGTATCAAGATCCTGCGTTCTTTATTGCTCTGACAGGCGGAGCTGTCTTGGGTGCGGTCATCGCGCTGTTCTCTGCCCGTGGTTCCTGGTCTGTGTTGAGAACTGCTCTGACCGCAGTTGTTGCGTATGTGGTTTTCGGTGTTCCACTTGCCGTTCCCAATGATGCGCTTTTGGGGTTTCTACCAAGCCTGCAAGGTGAACTGAGCCTTCTCGCCGGCGCTGTGCTGTCCTGGAAGCAGCTGGTCACGGTGATGCCTCCAGTAGGTGCGTATGAAGCACTGCTTGTTCCTGTTTTCCTTCTCTCCTTGCTGGGTGTTCTCCTTGCCGTTGTGTTGAGTCTGCGGATGAATCGTCTGACGGGCAGTGCCAGCCTTGCTGCACTTGTTCCGGTGATCACGCTGGCTGTTGCGATTTGGCTGGGGCCCAGCCGAAGCTTTGCCAGCGTGCTGGTCACGGGGGGAGTGTTTGTTCTCATCGCCCTGTGGTTTGCGTTTAGCCGAGTGGGAATTGCTCGCGCAGGTTTCAGGGCAATAGGAATCTTGGTTCTTTCCACAGTGGTGGCCTCTGCTGTGGTGTTGGTGACCCCCATTACCGACCGCACTGTCTGGCGCACAGAAATAGAGCAGCCCTTCGTCCTCCAAGATGACACCAGCCCCTTATCTGAATATCGTTCCTACGTTTCCGGGGATGACAAAAACAGGGACCTCCTGACCGTTGTGGGGCTCAATGCTGGCCAGCGGGTCAGTATTGCCACACTTGATAACTACACCGGCATTGTGTACTCAGTCGGAGGAGTTGCTGCTGATTTCACCAAGCTGCCCGGTTCTATTCCGGTGAACTCGAGTGATGGCGAAAGAGTTTCGGCAGAGATCACCATCTCGGGGCTCAGTGGAGCGTGGGTGCCGCTCACTGGCGAACTGGGTTCGTTGAGTTTCACAGGTTCTGGCTCACGCGCCCTAACTGATGATTTCTATTACAGTCGCCCTGCGGGTACTGGGGCAGTGACGACGGGTCTTGCACAAGGTGATGCTTATCGCACGACCGGCCTCGCAGCGCCTGAAGTGTTGGTGGATTCGGTCGGTTCACTTGAACCAGGAGATGCGAGTGTTCCAGCACCTGAAGTAATGCCAGATGGCCTGGATGCCTTTGTTTCCTTGGCAGCCAAGGGGCAGACCACAGCAGGTGAACGTCTCCAAGCTTCGCTCGAAGCCCTCACTTCTGAGGGATACATCAGCCACGGTGGTCCTGATGAGGTTCCTAGCGCTTCAGGGCACGGCGCTAACCGCTTAGCTGCACTCTTTGCTGCCAGCCCGATGGTGGGCGACGCAGAGCAATATGCTGCAGCAGCATCTCTGATGGCAACCCAGATTGGTTTCCCCTCCCGCGTCGTGATGGGGTTCATTGCACCTGAAGGTTCCGATGCTGACACAGGGATCACATTCACAGGCGCTGAGATGACAGCGTGGATTGAGATTTCAACTAGCCAAGGCTGGGTTGCAGTCAACCCCAATCCTGCCCAACGCCCTATTCCTGACGAGCAGCCCCAGGACCCCACCGAGGTTGCCTTCCCTCAGACTGCTGTTGAACCTCCCGCTCAAGAAGAGCCTCAACTCAATGACAACTCAGCCCCAGAAGCAGCTGATGAAGAACAACCCACCGTGGTTGACCCGGTGCTGCAGGCAATCCTTGCTGTGCTGAGTGTTGTGGGGTGGAGCCTGTTCTGGCTGGGACTAATGGCATCACCATTCCTCGGAGTCATCGTGGCCAAGCGTCGCCGCCGCACAGCGCGGCAGAGCGCCGCAGATCCTCGTGACCGAGTCGACGGTGCCTGGAGTGAGATCCGGGACGCTTTGGTGGATCACGGAACACGTGCCTCACAGTCGAACACACGTTTAGAAGTGGCAGAGATGACCAATCTGCCAGCGGCAACAGTTGTTGCTGTGCTTGCAGATACGGCCCAGTATTCAGCTGATGTGCTGAGTGAGTCTGAGGTTAGTCGCGCCTGGGCAGAAGCTGATGGTGTCGTGAAAGCTTTAGGGGCAGACCTCACTCGTTGGCAGAAAATCCGTTCCAAGATCTCAGTGAAATCATTTGGACTCTCATGGGCTCGCTTCACTGCTTGGTTGCCCAAGCGCCGGTAGCATCACTGACATGGTGTGTGAGGTGTGTCAGAGTGCGCTCCCTGAGGGAGCCCTTTTCTGTGGTGAGTGCGGCAGCTCTGTCGCCCGCACCCAAGCGATCCCCGTTGTAAAACCAGTCGCAGAAATCCCAGCACCTCCGGCAGAATCTTTTGCTCCAGTTGCAGAATCTGAACCAGAAACGACATCCACCAAGATTGTGGAGCAGGTCGACGCAGTTGATCTTTCCGAACTTTTTGACGAAGCGCCTGCCCGAGCTGTTGAACCTCCTCGCTTTGCGACCGAGAACGAGCTCACCTCGATGGTCTCCTTCACCATTACCTTGGGCACAGGAGAAAGTGTCGAGATCAGCCACAGTGGACTTCTGGGCCGCATGCCTACACCTCTTGAGGGCGAAGAGTTTGAACACCTTATCGTGGTCTCAGATCCTGGTCGCTCAGTATCTAAAACTCACCTGGAGTTTGGTCTGGAAGGTAACGAACTCTGGATTGCAGACCGCAACAGCGGCAACGGCACCATTGTTCGTGAACCCGGAGTTGTTCCTCGTCGCGCACAGCCCGGAACCCACTACCCCGTGAGCCGTGGCACCCGCGTTGACTTTGGTGATCTCCACCTCACCATCACTTAGGTCAGAGTTTTCCACGAGGTCTTTAAAAACTGTGGAGCCCCAACTTCACACGTGATGAAGTGCAGTTATGCGCTTGCCCATCTTTGCCCTGATTGCCCCACTTGTCACCAGTATTGTGTTGTGGCTGGTTACCGGTTCCGCCTACACCTTGCTCTTCGCCTTCTTGGGGCCAGTAATGGCTCTTGCTCAATACCTGGATGGAAAATTCCATGCCAAGCGGGAAACACTCCACCATGCTGAGCGCGAAGAGGAAGAGGAGCTAGCCCGTTCTCAACAGCAACAACTGACTGCATTTGCAGAGCGTGCTGAGATGTTACTCAAGCACCCCTCCAGTAGTCACTTTGCTCGTCCTGATGGCGTTTTGCGTCCGCTGTGGGCTGCGGGAGCTCAACCAGAAGGAACAGGGCGGGTTATCCGTCTTGGTATTGCACGTCAGGGGGGAATGCCTGTCCAGCTCGATATCACCCACGGCATTGCGTTGAGGGGTGACCCTGTTGAGACACGCTCGGTCATGAGAGCAATGGCATTCCAATTGGCGTGGATGTGGGGAAGTCACGAGATAACTCGAGTAGCCCTGGACTTTACTGAAGAGCCAGAACTCGTTGTTCTCTTCTCCCGAGAACAAAGCTGCCCACCTGCGATAACTGCACTTCCAGAAGACTCCGCTGTGCCACTGGGAACCAGATACCTACTCAAGGTAGACAGAGGTCATGCGACGCTCCTCGACACCGTAGATCCATCTGCGGGGGCCATCGAGATGTCCATCGATCTTCTCGCCCGAGCAGAAGTGTCACTTATCTTGCCCAAGTTATTGGCAGAGACCACTCCTCGCGAAGATGAATACCAACAGATTCCAGAACGTGCCCCTGCGATTCTCGCAACTGAAGAAGAGTGGGAATCTGCTCGACAGTCACTCGTGGTGAATGTGGGCAGGCAGGCTACCCATCCGCTCTTGCTCGATCTGGTCACTGCTGGACCGCATGCCATCGTCACCGGGATGACAGGTTCCGGCAAAACAGAGTTCTTGAAAACATGGATGGTCGCATTGGCGGCAACATATTCTCCCGATCAGCTCTCTATTCTGGTCATTGATTTCAAGGGTGGGGCTGGTTTCTCAGCGCTGAGTTCACTGCCCCATGTTGTGGGAGTGGTGACTGACCTGAACCACGACGAAGCGCTCAGAGCAATGACTTCTCTTCACGCTGAACTGCGCTTCAGAGAAGCTCATCTTGCGCAAGCGAAGGTGGGTGATATCTCTGCTGTGGAAAATGTTGCTTCATTGCCCAGACTGATTGTGGTGGTGGATGAATACCGTGCTGTGTTGGATGCATTCCCTGAGTTGCTAGGTACCTTTGTTGATCTAGCTGCCAGGGGTCGTGCCTTAGGAATTCACCTCATTCTTTCTAGCCAGCGCGTAGGCGGCAGCATGGGTGAAGCCCTGCTTGCTAACTGTGCACTGCGAGTGGGATTTAGGGTTTCTCAAAAACAGGATTCACAATCGCTATTGGGCAATGATGCAGCTTTCCACATGCCTCACATCGCTGGCAGGGCAGTCATTGCTGGAACGGCAATGGAGCAACGTGAATTCCAAGCAGCACAGCTCACTGCCGAAGATATTGAGCGGGTAGAGCAGCGCTGTGAACAGTGGCTTGTCACCAACCCTGAATGGACTCCTCGAGTTCCCTGGTTACCACCGCTTCCAACAGTGATTACTGCTGAGTCGATGCCTCAGGGTTTGCCAGGCGTGGCCTGGCTGGGATTAGCTGACATCCCTCAACATCAAGTTCAGACGTGGGCTCAGTATTGCCCGGAGCTTGAGGGGAATCTTCTCGTTACAGGCCCTGCCCGCTCAGGCAGAAGTACTGCACTGCAGCTCATAGCCGAGCAATTGAATACGTTTGTTATCACCGATGCCGAGCAGGCTTGGGATTATGCCGTTGAGCAGCCGGAAGATTCACTCATTCAGGCATTGATCTTGGATGATCTGGATGCAGTGCTCGAAGAGTTTGATCACGAACACCGAGAAGAGTTCATTTCTGCCCTCGCCAGACTTGCGCGTCAAGCTCCCAAACAGGGTCGTGCCGTCATTCTGAGCTGTAGCGAACATGTTCGAGGCGTGGCCGGGCTACTTTCTCTCTTTCCATCATCTTTGACGCTCGTATCTAGTCACAAGCCTGGTCGCGCATTATGGAATAACCACGAAGTCCAGTTAGTGAAGAAGACTCTAGATTCGGTCTCAACCTTTTCTTCAGAAAAGTTCACTTTCGATGTTGATAGTTCCTATGTTGTGGTCTCTCACCGAAAGGCGCAACTACTGAAGTCCTTCGGTTCGGCAGACTTCCGAGTGAACGATCTTTCCTCAGAACTGTCTATGGCAGGCGGGGGAGAGGTGGGAATGTATATCGGGACACCAGATGAGTGGATGTCTCAACCCCGGCTCCTGGCGACCCTCAGACAGGCCTGCACTCTTGTTCTTGATGGCTGCACCAGCGCCGATATACGTGGACTCCGTCTTCGCTCGGGGCTCTTCCCTCATGCCGGGTATGGAAAAACCCTTGTGGTCGAACCAGATGGCTCAACCACAAGGGTCATCCTGTGATCGTGATTACGCGAAGATAGCGTCCAAGTCGCTGTATTCGAGGCCGATAGCCTGTGCAACTGGTGCGTTGGTAACAGCACCTGCGTGGGTGTTGAGGCCCAAGCGAAGTGAAGGGTCAGCCTTGAGTGCCGCATGCCAGCCATTGTTTGCAATGGCGCGCATGTAGGGCAAGGTTGCGTTGGTCAGTGCGTAGGTCGAGGTGTTAGGAACTGCACCGGGCATGTTGGCTACGCAGTAGAACAGCGAGTTGTGAACCTGGAAGGTGGGATCAGCGTGAGTGGTCGCGTGAGTATCTGCGAAGCAGCCACCTTGGTCCACAGCGATGTCCACGAGAACACTGCCAGGCTTCATGCGCTTGACGAGGTCGTTGCTGACCAGCTTGGGAGCCTTAGCGCCGGGGATAAGAACAGAACCAATAACCATGTCTGCTTCGAGGCATGCCTTCTCGATTTCGAAAGAGTTCGATGCGATGGTCTTGATGCGTCCGTCATAGAGAGCATCAAGCTCACGCAGGCGGAACAAGTTGGTGTCGAGCACGGTTACTTCTGCACCCATACCGGCAGCAACCTGGACTGCGTTAGTTCCTGCAACACCGCCACCAAGAACGACAACCTTGGCAGGGTGGGTTCCGGGAACGCCGGGAACCAGCAGGCCTGGGCCGCCGTTGGGCTTGAGCATGACGTTGGCACCGAGGATGGGTGCAAGACGACCAGCAACCTCACTCATAGGAGCAAGCAGGGGAAGCTGACGGGTGGGAAGCTGAACGGTCTCGTAGGCAATACCGGTGACTTTGGCATCAACGAGTGCCTTGGTGAGCTCAGGCTCAGCAGCAAGGTGGAGGTAAGTGAAAAGAACGAGTCCCTCACGGAAGTACTTGTATTCGCTCGCAATAGGCTCTTTCACCTTGAGGAGAACATCGGCAGCCGCCCAAGCTTCTTCAGCAGTTGCGACAATCTGTGCACCGGCGGCTCTGTAGGCCTCATCGGTGATTGATGATCCAAGGCCTGCGCCTGCTTGAACGAGAACTTCGTGTCCGTTGCCAACTAGTTCGTGGACGCCTGCGGGGGTAATTGCAACGCGAAACTCGTTGTTCTTGATTTCGGTGGGGACTGCGACTTTCATGACTCTCCTTGATTGCGTGCGCCGAGACGGGCGACTACGTCACTACCTTAGTATTTCCACAACGGATTCGGAAGTATTAGGCGAATATTTGTGCGGATTTCGTAAATATCAGGTTACAAAACTGTTGCATTCGTCCAATTAGGTGTGTAGCACCTGGTTTTTGTGACAGTATCGAAACCAACGAAACATCAGCGGCAACGTAGCCGCTGGGAATTCATGCGAGGAGCACATCATGACCGAACGCCAGCTACCCGAAGATCCCCGAGTCCGCGCGCTGATTCAGCACGCGATGAACTCTAAGATCACTCGACGTACACTTCTTGCATCCGCTGGTGCCGGTGCTGTTGCCGCAGGTCTTGCTGCGTGTGCTCCTGCTGCAGATGCAACATTGACTCCTGCTGAAGATGTTTCTGCAACCGACAAGGTTGTTCGCTGGGCAAACTGGCCCCTCTACATCGACGCGGATGAAGAAACAGGTGAGCTCCCCACCGTTGTGAACTTCGAAACTCAGACCGGCATCAAGGTCACCTACGAAGAAGCAATTCCTTCCAACGAAGATTTCTATGCTGTAGTCAAAGACCAACTGCTCCTTGGTCAGGACATCGGTTATGACCTCGTAACTCTTACCGACTACTTCGCAGCTCGCATGGTGCGCCGTGGTGTCATGCAAGAACTCGGCACAGCAGATATGCCCAATGTCGTCAAGAACCTGAACCCTGCCCTCGCAGACATCACCTTCGATCCAGGCCGTCTCTACTCCCTGCCCTGGCAGTCAGGTCTTACTGGCTTGGTTACCAGCTCCAAGGCTTTCCCCAACGGTCTGACTTCTATTGAAGAACTGTGGGATCCCGCACTCAAGGGCAAGGTCACCCTGATGAGCCAGTGGACTGACACTATGAGCTTGGTTATGGCGAGCCAAGGCGTAGACATTTCTGGCGATTGGGGCCAGGACGAGTTCGATGCTGCTCTTGAAGTTGTGAAGAAGCAGGTCATGGACGGCCAAATCAAGGCATTCACCGGTAACGAATATGCAGAGTACTTCGCCAGCGGTGACGTTACTGCTGCTGTCGGCTGGTCTGGTGACGTATTCATCATGAACGCTGAGTCTGGCGCAGACAACACCTATGGCTTCGCAATCCCCGACGCCGGTGGATACATCTGGTCGGATAACTTCATGATTCCTATGGGTTCAGCTCACAAGCAGAACGCACAGGAACTCATCAACTACTACTACGACCCAGAGGTCGCAGCGCAGGTTGCCGCTTACGTGAACTACATCACTCCTGTGGTTGGTGCGCAAGAAGCAATGATGAACATTGATCCTGCGCTCGCAGAAAGCGAACTCATCTTCCCCACCGATGCAACTCTGTCAAAGGCTAAGCCCTTCCGTCAGATGACCATCGAGGAAGACGCTGCATTCGCTAAGGCATTCGAGAAGGTTCAGGCAGGTTAATGGCCGCAGGAACCTTCGCGGAAAGTGGTGCTGACCTCGAACTAGTTGGCATCCAGAAGCGATTCCCCGGTTTCACGGCAATTGAGGTGCTCGACCTCCTCATCCCCGCTGGCTCTTTCTTTGCCTTGCTCGGGCCGTCAGGTTGTGGCAAGACCACAACTCTGCGCCTGGTAGCAGGTCTTGAAGAACCCACCGCTGGTCGTATTTTGATCGGCGGCAAGGATGTCACTGATACCAAGACCTACCAGCGACCCGTCAACACGGTGTTCCAGAGCTACGCCCTCTTCCCCCACATGACCATTTTGGACAATGTGGCATTCGGCCTCAAGCGACGAAACATCAGCGACCCCATGGGCAAAGCCCATGAGGCACTGCGTTTGGTTGAACTCGATCACGTTGCTAACCGCAAGCCTGCACAGCTTTCTGGTGGACAGCAGCAACGAGTGGCGTTAGCTCGTGCAGTAGTGAACCGTCCTGCACTTTTGTTGTTGGATGAGCCACTTGGTGCTTTGGACTTGAAGCTACGTCGGCAGATGCAGCTTGAGCTCAAATCCATTCAGACTGAAGTGGGACTTACCTTCTTGCACGTCACTCATGACCAGGAAGAAGCCATGACAATGGCTGACACTGTCGCGGTCATGAATAAGGGTCGTATCGAGCAAATGGGTGCACCAGAGGAACTCTATGAACTTCCTCGCACTGCGTTCGTGGCTAACTTCCTCGGTCAGTCCAATCTGTTCACCGGGCCGGTTGTATCTTCCAACTCAACTTCGATCAGTGTTGATGTCGCTGGACATAAACTCACAGTTCCCAAGGAACGTGCAGCACGAACCGAAGGAACCATCACCGTGGGTATTCGCCCAGAGAAGATGATCCTGCACACCGAGAAAGTGGCAGCAGATTCTTCGCGCAACACGCTAATAGATGGTCGTGTGATAGACGTCTCCTTTAGTGGTGTGAGTACGCAATACATCGTGGACTTTGCCGGCTTGGGCAATGTTGTTGTCTTCGCCCAGAACATGGTCTTTGGACCCGTTGCAACCGTGGGTTCAACAGTCTCTGTGTCCTGGCCCGTCGAACGTGGTTTTGTCATTGAGGACAACCCGGAAGAAGAATCCAAGTTTGTGCTTGATCACACCACGACCTCTATCGCCACACAGGCTGCGGGAGCAGGAGCCGAATAATGGCTTTTGCAGCATTTGCCAATACTGCCTCGGCAGTTGATGTTCCAAAGAAGAAAAGCAAGATTGCCCTGGTGCTGTTGGCGCCAGGACTTGCTTATCTTGCGTTGTTCTTTCTGACGCCGCTGATCTCGCTCATTATTACCTCGCTCAAGTCGCCAGATATTTTCGGTGACATTGGTGATTACGTCTATGCCTTCCAGTGGCAGAACTATGTCACGGTCATTAACGAATATGGAACACAGTTCCTTCGCTCGTTTATTTATGCACTGATCGCGACGATTGCCGCATTGCTCGTGAGCTATCCGATTGCCTACTTCATAGGTGTGACAGCACGAAAGTGGCCCGTGATTCAGGGACTTGCGCTCATCCTGGTGATTGCTCCATTCTTTATTAGCTTCCTTCTTCGCACCTTGGCCTGGAAACAGATTTTCAGCGACAACGGCCCCACAGTGACATTCTTGAAGTCCATCTCGTTGCTGGCACCAGATGCCCAGTTCCAGGGGTCAAACTTCGCCGTTATTTTTGGTTTGACGTATAACTTCATCCCCTTCATGGTGCTCCCGATTTATACCAGCTTGGAGCGACTAGATCTGCGTTTGCTCGAAGCAGGATCTGACCTCTATGCAAAGCCCTCCACCTCGTTCTGGAAGATCACGCTTCCGTTGTCAATGCCAGGTGTGGTTTCGGGTGTTCTGCTGACCTTTATTCCAGCATCTGGTGACTTCATCAACGCGTCATCAGAATTCCTTGGTGGTCCAGGAACACAGATGGTGGGTAATGCGATTCAATCCAACTTCCTCGTTCTCAACGATTACCCAGCTGCTGCAGCTCTCTCCATCATGTTGATGGCAGTGATTCTGGTTATTGTTTCTGTTTATGTGAAGCGCAGTGGAACGGAGGACCTGCTCTAATGTCCAAGTTCTCTTTGGGGAAGTATTTACTTCCGCTTTACACCGCACTGGCGTTGTTGTTTCTCCTAATTCCCATCGCCTACACCTTCGTTTTTTCATTCAATGATTCAGTGAAGTCAAACATTGTGTGGCGAGGCTTCACCCTCGACAACTGGACCACGGTTTGTCGTGCACAGGGTGTGTGTGAATCCTTCGTTAACTCGATCATTGTGGGTGTCACAGCAACTGTTTTTGCCACAGCCCTTGGCACTGCGATGGCAATTGCTCTGGTCCGTTACCGGTTCAAGTTCCGTTCCAGCACCAACCTGCTCCTTTTCTTACCCATGGCAACTCCTGAAATCGTCATGGGTGCAGGACTTGCTGCACAGTTCCTCTCCTTCGGCACTCAGAAGGGCCTCGGAACAATCATCATCGCTCACACCCTGTTCTGTTTGAGCTTTGTTGTGGTCACAGTGAAGGCGCGTGTAGCTAGCCTTGACCCTGCCTTGGAAGAAGCAGGGCGAGATCTCTATGGCTCACCAGCACAAGTCTTCTGGCGAATTACATTCCCGCTGCTTTTACCCGGAATCATGGCTGCTGCACTGTTGTCATTTGCTCTCAGTTTTGACGACTTCATCATTACGTACTTCAACTCCGGCAGTGTCTACACATTCCCCAAGTACGTGTACATCACTGCCGCTCGAGGTATTCCAGCTCAAGCAAACGTGATTGCCTCAGCGGTCTTTATCTTTGCGATCCTGCTCGTTGTGACCACACAAGTGGCGTCCTCTCGCAAAGCTAAGAAATTAGCACAGCCTATTTCTTAGCCGCAGCATTGCCCTCGAAAAGGCTAGGTTTACTCAATTAGACCCAAGCCTGTAGAGATGATAATGTTGTGCTTCGGTTCGGAACACAATTTCGAACCAACTGCACCTCTAGCTCAATTGGCAGAGCAACTGACTCTTAATCAGTGGGTTCCGGGTTCAAGTCCCGGGGGGTGCACCAACACTAAGACCACCTCTCGCCAGGTGGTCTTTTTGTTTAGTGTTAGCTATCTGAGCTGATTTGCACGCAGGCTCAATATGCCTGCCAGCCACAGCGGAACGACCGCAAACAATGCAACACAGACCATGGCAACGGCGATGTCGTTATCTGCCTGGTTGAATGCTGCTCCTTGAACTAGTGGAGTCAAAGCAATGGTGAAGGGGAATGTGCCATAAAGAAGCACACCCTGCAGCCAGAAGCCTCGTGGCTTCACCTCAGAGATCTTTGCCAATGCTTTCTTCGTATTGAGGAGAGCTTGAACTACGAGCAAGAAGGCGAGCGTTTCAAAGAACCAGCCGAAGAAGTTGTGAAGCGGGATGCCAAAGTAGGGTCCACCATCACGCCATATCCACTGCTGCAGCACTGTTGCGTGCCAAGGGTCACTTGCCAGGTCAAGAAGTGTCATGCCGAATGCAGCCATGGCAGAAACTCCCACCAACAGCCATCCACGAGCTGCTGTGGTGAGTGCGCCACCAATAGAGCGCGCAATCATCAGAGACGCATAGGTCATGGCGAAGTACTGGAGCTGAATCAGCGGAGGAACACCCAATAGCAAAGGTCCAAGTGGGCCATCGGGGTAGTAGTAGTTACCAAAAACCAAGCCTGTGGCTACGCCGAGGGCTTCTCCGGTGAAGCTAATGACGACAACGGAGAGGAAAGACAACCATGCTGTTCGAGCCCCAGCCCAGCGAATGAAGTGCCACATCGAGAAGGTCACTGGCACGAGGCCGACAAGAAGTGTGATGCTTCCGGGGGTGCCCGCAGGGACAAAGGCTGCTGCGAATGAAATCACCAACAGAATCCACAGCCCCACTGAGCTGCGAGATGAAGTATGAGTTGCCTGTGTCATGGTGATCCAAGTTCTCTGGGGGGAAAGAGTTGATTCACTCTATAGCCGCCATGGCTGTCTAGCTAGAACATTGCCCCTGCGATAATTAAGTTATGGTTTCCTCAACAACCCCAGTCCCCAACGGGATTGTGCTGATTGATAAGCCTCAAGGTTTCACCAGTCATGATGCTGTATCCAGGATGCGCAAGCTCGCAAACACTCGCAAGGTTGGTCACGCTGGAACGTTAGACCCGATGGCAACTGGTCTGCTCATTCTGGGACTGGGGCCATCGACTCGTTTGCTCACCTTCATCGTGGGATTGAGTAAGGAATACGTGGCCACGATTCGTCTGGGTTCTTCCAGCACGACAGATGATGCTGAAGGAGAGTTGTTGGGCTTTGCTCCTCAGGCACAGCTTGACCGTGTGACTGACGAGCTCATTGCGGATGGCATCGTTCCTCTCACGGGCGAGATTGAACAGGTTCCCAGTACCGTCAGTGCCATCAAGGTGGATGGCAAAAGAGCATATGCGCTCGCACGTGCAGGTGAAACTGTCGAACTCAAGGCACGAGCCGTGACAATCCACGCTTTCGAGATTCAAAGCATTTATCGTGGCTTAGATCAGGACGGTAATGGCTTCATCGATGTTGAAGTTCGTGTGGAGTGCTCCTCGGGCACATACATTCGTGCCCTTGCCCGTGACCTGGGCTTCAAGCTGGGTGTGGGTGGACATCTCACCTCGTTGCGGAGAACCCGCATTGGTGACTTCCACGTCACGGATGCGCACGATTTAGACAAGCTCGAGACTGCGCCTGAATTGATGGGTCCGGCAGACGTGGCCAGAGGCATGTTTGCAGCTGTTGACCTCAACGAAACCCAAGCTGTCGAGCTTTCTCAAGGTAAGAAGGTCCTCTTGGAGGGCTATCCGGACAGTAAGGAACCCGTCGCGGCTATCGGCCCGGGGGATAGGCTGGTGGGACTGGTTACGGTAAAGAAAAACCAGACTCGCGTTGTGGTGAATTTCCCCACAGGAACCGAAAGTTCGTAATAGATCATGATCGACTGGTTTACTGCCCTGCAGATTGGTGTTGCCGTCACTGGCGGCATCCTCGCTATTGCTCTAGGTCTCATGGGTCGTCGTCCAAGTGACCTCACCATGGCCTTTGCAGGCGTTGTCGCCTTGTTATTGATTGTTCAGTTAGCAGTGACTATCTCTGGTCCTTTGACGGGTAATGAACCAACCGGGAGCCTGTTCGAGTTCTATATCTACTTGATTAGTGCCATCTTCTTACCCGTTGGTGCTGGATTCTGGGCGTTGATTGATCGTTCGCGCTGGAGCACCGTCATTCTTGGAGTTGCCCAGCTCGCAGTTGCCGTGATGTTGTACCGCATGGGCCAGATCTGGTTCATCCAGGGCGTATAGCCTCTAAGAAACTAGACTCGACACGATATGACTGACACGAAAACACCCTCTTCTCGCCGCTCAGGTGCTGGTCGTGTCCTCATCGCGGTTTACGTCGTGTTGGCGCTTGCCGCAACCGGTCGCTCGTTCTATCAACTTGTCTCTAAGTTCGATCAAGCACCCCTGGCATACTCACTTTCGGCGCTCGCCGCTGTGGTGTACGTGGTGGCCACGATTGCTTTGATTGCACGCGGTCCCATCTGGTATCGCATCGCTCAGATCACAATCGGTTTTGAATTGGCCGGTGTCCTCATCGTGGGCGCGCTGAGCTTGTTGCTTCCGTCACTCTTTGCTCACCCCACAGTGTGGTCCTTCTTTGGAATGGGATATCTCTTCATTCCTCTGGTGATGCCCATTATTGGTCTGCGTTGGTTGCGCAAGCACCCTGAAAATCAGGCAGTCTAATGTTTCATTGGCACAGCTTGGCTGAGGTTCCTGCTGGGTGGGGACCCAGCGCGGTCACTATTGGCAAGTTTGATGGTGTTCATCTGGGCCACGTTGAAATTCTTCGCCAACTGGGCCAGATTTCTTCGACCAGAGGTTTGAAATCCACGGTGGTGACCTTTGATCGTCATCCGGCGTCGTTATTGTCTCCCGAGCAGCGTCCGGCTGACATTCTCTCTACCGAGGATCGCCTCGATCTCATCGACAAAGAAAAGATTGATGCCAGCTTGGTGCTGGCATTCGATTCTGAGCTTGCTGGCTTAAGCCCTCGTGATTTCGTCACCACGATTCTGCTGGGCAAGCTCAACGCTCAGGCTGTTCTTGTCGGGCACGACTTCCGCTTTGGTGACAACGCTGCCGGTGATGTTGTTCTGTTGACAGAATTGGGCACTGAATTCGGCTTTGATGTTGTCCTGATCGATGACGTTGCGCCGGTTGATGGTGTTCGAGTTTCCTCTTCTCTCATCCGTGAGCTGATGGCTTCAGGAGATGTTGCCCATGCAGCGCAGCTACTGGGCAGACTTCCTCGCGTCAACGGTGAAGTTGTGCATGGTGAGAAGCGTGGACGTGAACTTGGATTCCCTACGGCGAATCTTTCCCAGGAATCCACTGGTTTGGTGCCCAGCGATGGCGTCTATGCAGGCTGGTTCCTTGATGGGGATCACCGTTACGCCGCCGCTATCTCTGTGGGAACAAACCCCACCTTTGAAGGCGCAAACAAGCGCACAGTGGAAGCATTCTTGTTAGATCAAAACCTGGACCTCTATGGCCACCACGTGACCATCGAATTTGCTGCGCATATTCGTGGCATGGTGGCATACAACGGCATTGAGCCGCTGATTGAGCAGATGCATGACGATGTTCGCGTGACCCGCGAGATTCTTGGATTGGGAAAGTAATGGCTGAAGAGTTCACCACCACCAATGATGACTTGGGTGAATCCCTTGATGTGGGCGGGGTGAAGGTTGCTGTGGCACAGTTTGGCCCTGGACCAAACCCAGCAGACAACGTCAACACCATCCAAGCGCTGGTGCATGCCGCTTCTCACAACGGTGCACGTCTGATTGTTCTGCCCGAATACTCTTCCGTCCTCGGCGGAAAGCTCGGCGACTGGGTATTCGAGTATGCCGAGTCCATGGACGGGCCGTTTGTGGAGGCAATGTCTGATCTTGCAGATGAGTGCAACATTGCCATCGTGATTGGCATGTTGGAAAAATCTGACAACCCTGATGACAAACGACCATTCAACACGGCAATTGCCGTGTTGCCAGGGGCTGGAGTCGTGGCCAAATATCGCAAGGTGCACCTCTATGACGCCTTCGACATGGTTGAAAGCGAATGGATGCAGGCCGGTGATCCGGCAGAAGAGCCACAGCTTTTCACCATCGATGATCTCACCGTGGGAATGCAGACCTGTTTTGATCTGCGTTTCCCTGAAACCACTCGCCGCCTGGTGGATGCTGGTGCACACATGGTTGCCCTGATTGCTGAATGGATCTCGGGACCCAAGAAGGCGCACCACTGGGCAGCGTTGACATCTGCGCGAGCAATTGAAAACACCGTCTATCTCGCTGCTGCTGACCAGATTCCTCCCGTTGCCGTGGGAATGTCTCGCGTGATCTCTCCCTTGGGTGAGACGCTCATCGATATGGGTCAGCAGATGGGTGTTTCGATAGCAACCGTGAATCTCCAAGCGGTCATTGATGCTCGTCAGATCAATCCATCGCTCGAGCTTCGCCGTTATAGCGTTCAACCACGCGACTAAACCCCACTCTCGGGCGTAGGGTAAATGACATGACCTTGCTGAAAAAGAAGTCAGATGCTGTTGCTCTTGTTGCCTCGATTCGAGACGCCTATAACTCGGGACTGACGGCGCAGAGACAGTGGCGCATCAACCAGCTGAACGCCTTGCGGCAGCTGGTTGTCGATAATGAGCAAGTGCTGGAATCGGCTCTTTATCAAGACCTCGGAAAGAGTGCCTCGGAAGCACAGCTGACCGAAATTGGCATCATCTTGGGCGACATTGATTACGCCCTCAAGAACCTTTCCAGCTGGCTCAAGCCGCAGAAGGTCAGTGTTCCACTGGCCATCATGCCGGCCAAGGCATATGTGGTCAGCGAGCCTGTGGGTATCGCGCTGATCATTGCGCCCTGGAACTACCCCATGCAGTTACTCCTTGCTCCACTGATTGGTGCCATTGCTGCCGGTAATGCGGCAGTGCTGAAACCCAGTGAGCTTGCCCCTGCAACTTCTGCCGCGTTAGCCAAGCTCATTCCGGTCTATATGGACCCCAGAGCTATTGCCATTGTGGAAGGGGCAGCCCAGGAAACCGGTTGGCTGCTCGAGCAGCACTACGACCACATTTTCTACACCGGTAATGGTCGCGTGGCACGCATCGTGATGGAAGCGGCAGCAAAGAACCTGACGCCTGTCTCGCTCGAGCTAGGTGGCAAGTCACCGATCTATATCGATGACACTGTTGACCTTCCGGCTGCTGCCCAGCGGATTGCCTGGGCCAAATATCTCAACGCTGGTCAAACCTGCGTCGCACCGGACTACATCCTGGCCACTGCCAGTGTTCAGAAGGAACTCGAACGCCACCTCGTTGCAGCAATTGC
>JBEGUL010000066.1:0-19741 GCA_041178865.1 Actinomycetota bacterium
CAACCATGAACGCATCCAATTAAAGCTGAAGGGACTGAGTCCGGTTGACTACCGGACACAGTCCCTTACAAACTTAGAAATGACTCCCAATTAGAACTCCCACTTAAGGGGTTCAGTTCATTTCTCGGGGGCTTTCTTTGTTTAAGGCTTAGTCTTCGAATGCGTCGTAGCGAACGATTTCTGCAAGCTCGTGACGAACACGAGGTGCCTTCTCGCGCTCAGCGAGAGCTTCGGGGAGTTCGTCAGCAGGAGCAAGCTTGCCCACAGCAATGGTGAGGAATGCTTCGAAGCCTGCAGGTAGGTTGAAGATTTCCTTCAGTGCTGCTGTGTCTGTACCTGCAACCTGGTGAACGTAGAGTCCATCGGTCTGTGCCTGAACGGAGAAGTGCGCAACAGCCTGACCAAGGTCATAGATGGCGTAAGGGTTAGGAGTTCCATCAGGGCCAGCGGTCTGAGTCACACCCACAACAATCGCGGAAGCGTTAGGCATCCAGGCAGAGTTCCAGCCTGCGAGGGTGGGGAGGATGGCGTTGAAGGTGTCGTCTCCGCGGAAACCCACAATGAAGCGCCAAGGCTGGCTGTTGTTTGCCGAAGGCGACCAACGAGCTGCCTCGAAAGCAGGAGTCAAGTCCGCAGGGGTCAGGGTTGCGGTGGTGTCGAAGGAGCGTGGGCTCCAGCGAGCAGCAAGGACTGGGTTGATGGGTGTGCTGGTGTGGGCATTACGTGACATGTTGTATTCCTTATTTATGGTGATAAAACTCTGGTTTCACCCTGAGAAGCACGGGCATCCGTTAGTGATAACGGGATACCCGTGTTCTTATTCCCACAGAGGGAGAATTTTTATTCGTCTTCCATCAGCTCGGCTTCAATGAAGGGATCTTCATCCCCCGCATCGAATACGGGGTGAACCTTATCGGCCTTGACCGAGAGCTGGTCTCCGTCAAGATCAACGCGAACAATGTCCCCGTCGCGGATTGCTCCACCAAGAATGGCGGAGGCCAGACGGTCATCAATCTCGTGCTGCATGAGGCGACGAAGTGGACGAGCTCCATAGATGGGGTCATATCCACGTTCAGCCAACCAGGTGCGAGCCTGAGGGGTGACAGCAAGTTCAAGGCGTCGCTCCGACAGACGCTTTTGCAAGCGATCGATGTAGAGCTCCACGATCTGGCCTAGGTCTTCCTGGCTTAGTGCCGAGAACACCACAATGTCATCGAGACGGTTCACGAACTCAGGCTTGAAGGCCTGGCGAACTGTCTCGTTGACCGCACGTTCCTTCTCTTCCCAGCTCAACTCGGGGTCAACCAGGAATTGTGAACCCAGGTTGGAGGTGAGGATGAGGATGACGTTGCGGAAGTCGACGGTGCGACCCTGACCATCGGTCAGGCGACCATCATCAAGGACCTGGAGCAGAACGTCGAATACCTCGGGGTGGGCCTTCTCAACTTCATCGAGGAGCACGACCGAATAAGGGCGACGACGAACAGCTTCTGTGAGCTGACCGCCAGCCTCATATCCGACATATCCGGGAGGAGCACCAACTAAACGTGAGACAGAGAACTTCTCTCCGTATTCGCTCATGTCGATACGAATCATGGCCTTCTCGTCGTCAAAGAGATACTCAGCCAGTGCCTTGGCCAGCTCCGTCTTTCCCACACCAGTCGGCCCTAAGAACAGAAATGATCCGGTGGGTCGATCAGGGTCTGAAATCCCTGCGCGCGAACGACGGACAGATTCAGAAACTGCTTTCACAGCCTTCTTCTGGCCGATCAGGCGCTTGCCAATCTCGTTCTCAAGAGTCAAGAGCTTCTCTGTCTCGCCCTTGGTCAAACGGTCAACGGGAATACCCGTCCATGCCGCAATCACCGAGGCGATGTCGTCACTAGTTACCTGGTCATTGACCATGCGCTCGGTGTCGGTCTGCTCAGCAGACTCTGCCTCAGCAAGCTGACGCTCGAGTTCAGGGATCTCGGCATAAAGCAAGCGGCTTGCCTGTTCGAGTTGCCCTTCGCGTTGAGCACGCTCAGCCTGAATACGAGCTGCATCCAGCTTGGTCTTGAGCTCACCTACGCGGTTCAGTGCAGCGCGC
The DNA here is from genome assembly GCA_041178865.1 of Actinomycetota bacterium. GTDB lineage: Bacteria > Actinomycetota > Actinomycetes > Actinomycetales > Microbacteriaceae > Aurantimicrobium. The sequence goes on from JBEGUL010000066.1 coordinate 2,090, forward strand.
TCAAGTTCCCAGCGCTTTTCTAGATCAGTCAAACGTCCTTGGCGTTCTTCCATGTCTTCACGCAGCTTGGCCAGACGTGCTTTCGACGCGTCGTCTTTCTCTTTCTTCAGAGCAAGCTCTTCCAGCTTGAGACGGTCAACGCTACGACGCAGCTCATCAATCTCAACCGGGGCAGAGTCAATCTCCATACGCAGACGGCTGGCTGCTTCGTCGATGAGGTCTATGGCCTTATCGGGAAGCTGACGGCTGGTGATGTAACGGTTCGAGAGAGCTGCTGCAGCTACGAGGGCGTTGTCTGCGATGGCCACCTTGTGGTGGGCTTCGTAACGCTCTTTGAGTCCACGCAAAATGGCCACGGTGTCTTCAACACTGGGCTCTCCCACAAACACCTGCTGGAAGCGGCGCTCGAGTGCGGCATCCTTCTCAATGAATTCGCGATACTCATCCAGGGTGGTGGCACCGATCAGGCGCAACTCTCCACGAGCAAGCATGGGCTTGAGCATGTTAGCTGCTGCCACGGAGCCTTCGCCACCGCCAGCACCCATCAGGGTGTGGAGTTCGTCGATGAAGGTGATGATCTGGCCATCTGAGTCATTGATTTCTTTGAGAACGGCCTTGAGGCGTTCTTCGAATTCACCGCGATACTTTGCTCCTGCAATGAGGGCAGAGATATCAAGGGAGACAAGCTGCTTGCCTTTAAGGCTATCGGCGACGTCGCCGGCGACGATGCGCTGGGCGAGTCCTTCCACGACAGCAGTTTTTCCCACGCCTGGTTCACCGATCAGCACAGGGTTGTTCTTGGTTCGACGAGTAAGCACTTGGCTGACTCGACGGATTTCCGCATCGCGACCGATCACGGGGTCGAGCTTGCCGCTCTTTGCAATTTCGGTGAGGTTCACACCGTAAAGCTCGAGCGCGCTCTGTTGTTCTTCTTGCGGCTCTTGTTGCATGTTGTGTTTCTCCTTGTGTGGCTTTCACAACCCAACAAAGTTGAGTGATGATGACTCAAGTTTAGCCCAACTTCCTAGTAATTACTAGGGCTCAGAGCCTGTGAAGGCGCTGTGAATTAGGACTTGACGGACTTCGTCACAGTGAACTTGGGGGTGCGTTTTACTTCAAAGGTTTCCCCCACCAGATCGCGCAAAACCGGCTTGTAACCCAGGTGACTATTTGCCACGACCCACAGTTCTCCGCCTGGCTTGAGCACTCGGCCAGCTTCAGCAAAGAGCCTCACACTGGTGTCTGAATGAACCGCAGCGCCGGAGTGGAATGGTGGGTTGAAAAGAATGAGATCTGCTGAAGCATCGGGCTGTGAAGCCAAGCCGTCATCACGGACAACGTCAACTTTGCCACCAAGGTCATTAGCTTCCAGAGTTGCTCGGGCTGAAGCGACAGCTGCCGAGGACTGATCGCTGGCGATGATTGTTGCTTCTGGTCGAAGTCTGGAGATGGCCACAGCGAGCAAACCTGAGCCACAACCGAAGTCGATGATGCGCTTGGCATCTGCAGGAGTCTGGTCCAATACAGCAAGGAGCTCACGCGTGCCAATATCCAAGTTGATGCCGGCAAAAACACCGCCATGAGCACAGACAGTCATATCGATGACGTCGTAACGCTTTGACTTGGGCCATGTTAAGAGTGACTCGAGCGCGACGTCGCTCATGGGTTCCTTCACTCGCAAGACTCTGCTCTTTTGAACAGCCAGGCTGGCGACAACCATGCCGAAGTATTTTTTGAAAACATCGTTCATGCCAAAGGTCATGTGCTTGAGGCGGCCACCTGCAAACACCTGAACGTTCGGTGCAGCATAGGCAGCAATGAGTGCACTCCACTGATCCAGCTGATCGAGAGAGCGAGGCAGGCGCATCGCCACGATGCGAGCGCCGTTGACGAGCTCTTCATCTAAGGCATGCTGAGTAAAGCCAGTTATTGAGAGCTCCTTGGCGTTGTTCTCTAGTGCAAGTTCACCTGAGCGAGCGTCTTGATGAACGCGAACGGACTTGAATCCCAGCTCAGAGATAGCTGCCAAAGTAATGGCGCCGTAGTTATCTCCGATGACAACGAGCCCAGCCTCGAGCAGGCTGGGGTCGGCTTCCACCTCATGCTGGAGCTCGGACAGCAGCAAACGATCTGCTGCATCGCTAGCCAGAAGCTCTGGGGACTCTAGATCTGGAAAACGTCTGAGGGACTCAAAAGGAAATGTGCTCATCCCTTGAGACTATGCGGACTTTCCAACCTGTTTGTACAACTTGGAGATCACGAACCAAGAACCATCAACATGAAGAAGGTTGAGGTAGTCCTGCATGACACCGCCGAACATTTCGAGCTGGACTTTAGCAAGGGCAACCTCAGGAGAAATCTGGTCAACCAAGAGCACCTCGTCACGACGAGCATTGCCGGAATCCTGAGGAGAGGTGCGTGCTTCCATCTGGCCGCGATAGAAGTCAGCAGGACGGATGACTATCTCGTCATTCTCGGACGAGAAGAGCGTGCTGTTCTTATGGAACACCTTGTCGAAGAGCGACATGTCTTGCGTGTGCATGAACTCGAAGTAATCATCGAGCAGAGCCTGGATCCCTAGGTCAATCATGTGACCAGAGTATCCGCAGTGTTGCAACTAAGCGCGGTCTTCGAGCTCGCGCTTCATCAGGAATTGAACGTCTCGATCCAAGTGATCTATGCGTGCGGAGAGCGAATCCATTTTTGAGCCAAGCTCAATCCGAACAGCATTTAATTCAGTTTTGATTGATCGTTGAAAAGAGGTCATTACGAAACCCAACATTCCAAAGAGGGCAGTAGCGAACACGCCAATTACTGTCCATACCTGTGGTTCATTCAATGTGAGCACCTTTCCATTGTCCTCGTAATGAGGCAATAGTGCCAATACATCAATAAGCCCGGAAGCACTTTGTCACGAGTGTGAGAGGTTTCGTTGAGTAAAAGTTGTGGAGGACTAGTCACGCCCGAAAGGGCGCCAGACCACAACATCTGTTCGACGACGTGCACGGGTTCCTGAGCGCAGGCTCTCCACCTCACCGGCAGAGCCTGCAGCGAAGACGCGACGGCCGGGCTGGCTCAAGAGTGAGTCTGCAAGTGCGGCTTCAAGTTCGCGAACTCGATCACGCAAAGCAAGGTTCTGGTTCTCGAGTTCGAGAACACGACGAATGCCTTCGAGCGAGAGACCTTCAGCACTGAGCCTCGCCACTTCCTGAAGCTGAACAACATTACGCATGGAATAGCGGCGAGATTGGCCCGCAGTTCGGCCTGGCTGAACCAGGCCGATACGGTCATACTGGCGCAGAGTCTGCGGGTGCATTCCCGCAAGCTCTGCAGCCATCGAGATAGTAAAGATGGGCTGGTTCTCGTCCATGCTTTTACCTTTCTCGATTTAGTAGTTGTTAGCGCTGTGCTTCGATGAGCAAGTCTGCGCGAGGGTTCTCGGTTGGCGCAACAGCAGAGAACTTCTCCAGTGCTTCCCGTGCTGCGTCATCGAGGTGGGAAGGAACAGCAATCTGAACAACGGCAAGCAAGTCACCACTGTCCTTTGCTGTCTTGATCCCGCGACCCTTCACACGAAGTGAACGTCCGCTCGGAGTGCCAGGGGCAACCTTGAGTTTCACGTTCTCTCCATCTGGAGTGGGGACCTCGATCGTCGCACCGAGTGTTGCCTCAACGAACGTCACGGGAACGTTGACCTTGATGTTCAAACCATCACGTTCGAAGACAGGGTGCTTCTTCACCTTCACGGTGAGGACGATGTCACCTGCTTCGCCTCCGTCGGGGCTGGGGTAACCCTTGCCGCGCAGGCGAATCTTTTGAGCATCTGCCACACCAGCAGGAATCTTCACTTTCACGGTGCGACCCTCACTGGTGGTCAGGCTCATGGTGTCGCCATGGAATGCTTCGAAGAAGTCGATGGTCACTGAAGAGACAATGTCTTGTCCCTTTTGCGGACCACCATAGCCGCGGTATCCGCCAGAGGACTGGCCGAAACGGCCACCGCCTCCGCCGAACATGCCGCCAAAGATGTCCTCGAAACCGCCACCTTGCTGGAAGTTGAACTGCTGTCCACCACCACGGCCAAAGCCGCTGAAGGCGTCATCGAAACCACCCTGGGGACCGCCAGCACTAAAGCGTGCTCCGGAACCCATGGCGCGGATCTGGTCATACTCTGCGCGCTGATCCTTATCGGAGAGCACCGAGTAGGCCTCAGAGATTTCTTTGAACTTTGCTTCAGCCTTGGCATTGCCTTGGTTGGAGTCGGGATGGAATTCGCGAGCAAGCTTGCGATACACCTTTTTCAGTTCCGTTTCCGAGACGTCTTTGGAGACGCCGAGGACTTTATAAAAGTCTTTATCGAACCAATCTTGACTGGCCATATGCGCCCCCTTCCTTTATGTCGTTTCGAAAATGATTAGTCAGCAGGAACAGCGACGACAACCTTGGCCGCGCGAACCTGAGTGAGGCCAAGCATGTAGCCGGTCTCAACTACATCCAGCACAGTCTCTGCAGTTGCACCAGGAGTGGGCTGCTGCAGGATTGCTTCGTGCTGGTTGGGATCGAAGACATCACCGGCTGCTCCATAGGCAACGAGACCTAGGCGCTCGGTCACACCGCGAAGCTTGCCGGCGATGGCTGCCAGGGCGGACCCCTCAGCCAGGTCGCCGTGCTTCTCAGCACGATCGATGTCATCGAGCACGGGAAGAAGAATCTTCACGGTGTCGCTGATGACACGTTCGCGTTCGATTTCACGGTTGGCTTCGGTGCGCTTGCGGTAGTTGGCGTATTCAGCGGTAACCCGCTGCAAGTCAGCCAGACGCTCTGCTGCCAGATCACTTTCTGCCTTTTCAAGGAAAGAAAGGTCGGCATCTGTCAGAGAGGTCTCTACGTCAGCATCTTCGAAAGAATCACCTTCAGCAGGTCCGTCATAACCAGGGTCTTCAGCGAAGCCAGTGTTTTCACCGGCTGCGGTGGCGTCCCCGGCGGAGGAGCCCCCGTTCAGGGGCTCCTCTACTGGGTTCTCGTTCTGGTTGGACATGCTTACTTAGCGTCCTTTTCGGTCTCTTCGTCTTCGACAACTTCAGCGTCGACGACGTCATCATCCGATGCGGCTTCGCCCTCTGCGGCTGCAGCTGATTCTTCAGCCTGACCGTTTGCGTAGATGGCTTCGCCGAGTTTGCCCTGGCTTTCCATGAGCTTGTCGTAAGCAGTCTTCACTGCTGCATCGTCATCTCCGGCAAGAGCTGTCTTGAGCTCGTCAACATCGCCCTGAACCTCGGACTTGACGTCCTCGGGGAGCTTGTCTTCGTTCTCCTTGATGAGCTTCTCGATCGAGTAGGCAAGCTGCTCAGCGCCGTTGCGGGTCTCTGCAGACTCACGACGTGACTTGTCTTCAGCTGCGTGCTCTTCAGCTTCGCGAACCATGCGCTCGATGTCTTCCTTGGGAAGAGAAGAGCCACCGGTGATCGTCATCGACTGCTCCTTGCCCGTGCCCTTGTCCTTAGCGGACACGTGCACGATGCCGTTGGCGTCGATGTCGAAGGTGACCTCAACCTGTGGAACACCACGAGGTGCTGGTGCGATACCGCTGAGCTCGAAGTTGCCCAGTGACTTGTTGTCACGAGTGAACTCACGCTCACCCTGGAATACCTGGATAGATACTGAGGGCTGGTTGTCGTCAGCGGTGGTGAAGGTCTCCGAGCGCTTGGTGGGGATCGCGGTGTTGCGCTCAATGAGCTTGGTCATCATGCCACCCTTGGTCTCGATACCGAGGCTCAATGGGGTGACGTCGATAAGCAGAACATCCTTGCGCTCTCCACGAAGAACACCAGCCTGAAGTGCAGCACCAACGGCAACTACCTCATCAGGGTTCACAGTCTTGTTGGGCTCCTGGCCACCGGTCAGCTTCTTGACCAGCTCTGCCACTGCGGGCATACGGGTCGATCCACCCACGAGAACAACGTGAGCAATGTCGCTCACCTTGACGCCGGCTTCCTTGATGACATCCTCGAATGGCTTTTTGGTGCGAGCGATGAGGTCTTCAGTCATCGACTCGAACTGTGCACGGGTGAGGGTCTCATCGAGGTTGGCTGGGCCATTCTCGGTTAGAGAGAGGTAGGGTAGCTGGATGCTGGTGCTCATGGAGGAGCTGAGCTCCTTCTTTGCCTGCTCAGCAGCTTCCTTCAGACGCTGCAGAGCAATTTTGTCCTTGGACACGTCAACACCAGTTGACTCCTTGAAACGCTTGATCAGGTGCTCCACGATGCGCTGATCCCAGTCGTCACCACCGAGGCGGTTATCTCCTGAGGTCGAACGAACCTGAATGGTGGAGAAGTCGTCATCCTTGCCCACTTCGAGCAGGGAAACGTCAAACGTTCCACCACCGAGGTCGAATACCAGGATGAGCTCGTCTTCCTTACCCTTGTCCAGGCCGTAGGCAAGAGCAGCTGCGGTGGGCTCGTTGATAATACGCAGAACGTTCAGGCCTGCGATCTCACCGGCATCCTTGGTTGCCTGACGCTCAGCGTCGTTGAAGTAGGCAGGAACGGTGATGACTGCATCGGTGACGGTGTCACCGAGGTAGGTCTCAGCGTCGCGCTTGAGCTTGCCCAGAATACGAGCAGAAACTTCTTGAGGGGTGTACTTCTTGTCGTCGATTGCAACGGTCCAGTCGGTACCGATGTGACGCTTGACTGACGCAATGGTGCGGTCAACGTTGGTAACTGCCTGGCGCTTGGCTGGCTCTCCAACGAGTACTTCGCCATCCTTGGTGAACGCAACTACCGAGGGGGTAGTGCGGAAACCTTCAGCGTTAGCGATAACGGTGGGCTCGCCACCTTCGAGTACGGCAACAACCGAGTTGGTTGTTCCGAGGTCAATGCCTACTGCACGTGACATATGTTTATCTCCTTGTTTCTCCCCGGCTTGTGGCCGGAAGTTCAGTGTTTATATGAAGTCTGTTCAAGACTTGAGTCCCGATGTATCAAGTTTGCCACTGGAAACACACGGAGTCAAGCGTTCACAGCAAATCTTGAGCTTTCTCGACTCAACTTTTGGTTTACGTGTTGTTTACCCCGAGTTCTTCCCTGTAACTACGCGGGCAAGGTACCCTGAACACATGTCAAGCACAGGCGCTGTTGAAGTCAAAGTTCCCCGCAAGCAAGTTGTTTCTTGGGCCCTCTGGGACTGGGGCACCTCTGCCTTCAGTGTTCTCATCACAACATTCGTCTTCGCCCGCTACATCGTCTCGAGCTATTTCATCGATCCCAAGATCGTGGACGCTTACGAAGCTGCCGGTGGTGAGGGTGTGGCCACCGGCGCCGCTCTAGAAAACTTCCAGGCCGCTGAGGCAAACCTCACCAGTTGGGTCGGCTGGGCCCTGGCCATTGGTGGCGTTGCGGTAGCCCTCGTCGCACCCATCGTCGGTCAGCGCACGGATGCTGGCGGCAAGCGCAAGTTGTGGCTGGGAATCAACACCGGGATTGTCATCCTCGCAACCGCAGCCATGTTCTTTGTGGAAGGTGCTCCTCAGTTCTTCGTTCTGGGTATTGTGCTGTTGACCATTGGCAACGTGTTCTACGAAATGGCGAACGTGAACTACAACGCCATGCTGCTTCAGGTTTCTACCCCCAAGAACATCGGGCGCATCTCTGGCTTCGGGTGGGGCATGGGCTACTTCGGTGGCATCGTCGTGCTGTTGATTGCGTTGGTGGGATTCATCTTGGGTGATCCTCCCTACTGGTTTGGTGTTACGACCGAAGCCGGAATGAACATTCGTGTGGTCGCTGTCTTCGGCGCCATTTGGGCATTGGCCTTCTCTCTTCCCGTGCTCTTCAATGTTCCCGAGAACATTGCCAGCACCCCCGGCAAGAAGGCCGGCATCGTGGAGTCTTACAAGATTCTCTTCCGCAAAATTGCTGATCTTTATAAGAACTCTCGCCCCACCTTCTACTTCCTTCTTGCGAGTGCCGTCTTCCGTGACGGTCTTGCTGCCGTGTTTGCATTCGGCGGCATCCTGGCGGGAACCGTCTTTGGTTTGAGCTTCACAGAAGTGATTCTTTTCGCCATCGGTGGCAACCTGGTTGCCGGTATCGGTGTTCTGTTCTCAGGCTGGATCGACGACAAGATTGGCCCTAAGCGCGTCATCGTCATCGCATTAACCGGACTCGTCATTACCGGAATAGCCTTGTTCTTCTTCCACGATGGTGGTGCAACAGCCTTCTGGATTGGTGGCCTGATGCTCACCTTCTTCGTGGGCCCTGCACAGGCATCTTCACGTGCCTACCTCGGTCACCTTGCTCCTGAGGGCCAGGAAGGTGAGATCTTCGGGCTTTATGCCACGACAGGTCGCGCCATTAGCTTCATCGCTCCCACGCTCTTTGCACTCTTCGTCACGATCGGTGGTGCCACTTACTTCGGCATCCTCGGCATCGTGGTTGTACTTCTCGCCGGCCTGCTCTTGATGCTGCCTCTGCGAGCAAAGTTCATTCGCTAAAGAAGAGAACTAGGAACTGTAGGGCGCCCACTGATACTGAGGTGGCGCGTAATCTAGCGAGACGCCTAACTTAGCTGCTGCACGCAGAGCAAAGTGTGGATCACGCAAATGTTCCTTACCCAACATGACTGCGTCAGCTCGGCCTGAGGTGATGACCTCGTTGGCCTGCTCTGGAGTCGTGATCATGCCCACAGCACTCGTGGGCAAGTGAGCGTGCTCTTTCACATAGTGAGCCATGGGCACTTGGTATCCAGGGCCCACAGGAATCTTCACACCCTCTAACAGTCCTCCCGTGGAAATATCCACGGTGTCCACACCGAGCTCCTTGACCCAGTCGGTGACGATGCTGGTCTCTTCTTCGTTCCAGCCACCTTCAACCCAGTCGGTGGCAGAGAAACGAACAAAGAGCACGGGCTCTTCGCCTACTTCTGCGCGAACTGCTCGAACAATGTCGAGCAGCAGACGCGCACGGTTCTTGAGGGGACCACCAAAGTCATCCGTGCGCTGATTCGACAGCGGTGAGAGGAATTGGTGAAGCAAGTAGCCGTGAGCTGCGTGAATCTCAAGAACCTGGAAACCTGCTTCCACTGAACGACGTGCCGCGGCAGCAAAGTCAGCAACAACGTGAGCAATACCTTCTTCAGTGAGTGCCACGGCTGGAGCGTAGCCTTCGTGTGCGGTGGCCGAGGCAGACACCGTCTGCCAGCCACCGTCCTCAACAGGGATGGTCTCGTCTGCTCCGCCGTAACCCCAGCCAGGGGTGGTCGACGCTTTGCGTCCTGCGTGAGCAAGTTGAATACCGGGGACAACACCATTGGCCTTAAGGAAAGCAGTAATGGGCTTGAATGCTTCGACCTGGGCATCGTTCCAGATACCGAGGTCGTGAAAAGAAATGCGGCCCTCTGGGCTGACACCCGTGGCCTCCACGATAACGAGTCCCGCACCACCTAAAGCAAAAGCTCCGTAGTGAGCGCGGTGGAACTCTGTCGGCACTCCATCACGATTCAACGCGCTATACATACACATCGGTGGAACCCATACCCGGTTTCGGATGGTGAGGTTGCGCAGAGTGATAGGCGTGAAGAGCGTGGGGTTGGTCATAGCTCCACGCTACTCCCGATTAGTCCTGGGATTGCTTGCGGCGACGTAAATAGAAAGCAAGAAAGAGAAGGAATGTGGCAGCCGAGATACCCAGAACAATAAAGACTGTGAAGTTTTGCTGGGTAACTGCTCTGTTTTGAGCAATAGCCTCAGGAGAATCTTCAGCAGCAGCAATGATGGTGACACCAACTGCAACGCTCACGACAGAACCATCGGCAGCGACACCGTTGAATTGGATGGTGCGATCACCGAGCATTGCCGAGCTGGCAACACCGTATTTTCCAGACACTGTTCCCTTAGCGGTAGCAAGACCTGATCCCAACAAAGTGGCATCACTGAATAGCCAGGCTTCTGTGGGGCTAGCAGGCTGGAAACCACTACCCGAAAGTACGAGGTCTGAACCCTGTGCAATAACAAGTTGGGTTCCGTCCTCAACGGTTGACTTTTCACCGTCTGTACCTTGAGCCCACATGGTCAGACTGACTGAGCCAGGAACAGTGATTTCTGCTGCCCCATCGTTGATCACGATGATGGGCGTGACTGCGGCACCATTGACCAGCACGACCGCTTCACCAGAACGGGGAGCTTCATACCCATTACCTGGAGTCGGCACATTACTGAACGTCTGTCGAGCGATCGCAGCTGCAGAAACCTCTGTTGCACGATAGGGAGCAACACCAATGGTGGAGGTGTTGGAATTACTCACTGTTGGAGTTGAAGGAACAAATGTGGTGCCTGGCAACGTGGTTGAGGCATCTGCAGCAACAGACTGTCCACGGTCATTGACTGCCTTGACGGAAACGGAAAGCTGAGATCCAGGAGTCAAGCCAGTAATGAGGCAGCTCGTGGTGGATCCCTGAACTGCAGCACAAGTTCCTGCTGAAGTGGTAACCGCGTAAGAGGTGATCAGCGAGCCACCGTCTGAAGTAGGAACAGTCCAAGAAGCGAACGCACTGGTTTCACCTAAAGCGCGGACGGTCAAACCATTGACTGCTGAAGGAACTGTGGCAGGGATTCCCCACGCAATTGTGGTGTTGGATTCCATGGCCGTGGTGTTAGCGGTGGTGATGACCACTACCTTCACGTCATACGTGGTGCCATTGGTCAAACCCGTAGCGGTGTAGGAAGTAGCGGTCACATCTGCGGGGTTTGAACCAGCAGCTGCCCCCACGATTGCGGTAGGTGTTGCCGAGAAGGCAGTACCGCGTTCGCGAATGAATACCTGGTAAGAGGTGAATGCACCTCCACCCAAGGACTCGGGTTGTGCCCACGAGATAGCCAAGGTGGTGTTTCCGGGAACGGTAGCCAGTCCCGTCACAGCGTCAGGGTTAGTTGCAGGAATGTACGTAGCCGACACATTTGAAGCTGCTCCAGTTCCAGCAGTGTTCAACGCAAAGACCTGGAAGCTGTATTCCGAACCGTTGAGCAGACCCAAGATGGTGCAGCCAGGAGGCGAAGCCAAGGGGGTGGCAACACAGTCATAGGTTGCCACAGTCGGTGCTGTGGCAGAAGTGGCAACAACCGAGTAGTACTGAATGTCAGCACCACCGTTGGACTGTGGTGCAGTGAAGGAAACGGTGGCCTGAGCATTACCCATGGAGACTGCTCGCAGGTATGGAGCTGTGGGAACAATGGCCGAAACCTCGAAGGAACGGCTAACCGAGTTCGCGGGTGCGTATCGGTTGTCACCGGAAGCTTGGCTCACGGTAATCGTGCAGGTGGTGTTGGTCAGAGTGCCAGAGGTCTTCACCTGAATCATGCCGGTGCTTGCGCCGACAGTACAAACTGACGTGTCAGTCGAGGTGTATGCCAGCGGAAGGTCTGAGTCAACAGTTGCTCCGGCAAAGAATGCAGCAGCACCGTAGCTGCGGTCGCTGATCGCAGGGAAGGTAATGTTCTGGTTCTTCATGCCCACCACAATGTCCTGCTCGACTGCTGTGGCAGCGAGGACATTGTTGTTACCGGCCTGAGTAGCACGAATGGTGCATGTACCAGACGTCAGGAAGTTCACAACACCGTTCGAGAGTGAACACACACTGTTGGTGGTCACGGACAGAGTAGGAGTCAGAGATTCAGAAGAGACAGCAACAGGTGTGTATGTTCCACCTGAAACAGGGCTACTTGGAATGGTTGAGGTAAAGCTGAGTGTCTGCGAGCGCTGAGCAACGGTAATGGTTGCTGCACTTGAGGTTTCTGCAAGGTAGTAGACATCTGAAGCTCGAGTAGCAGTGACAGTACAGGTAGAACCGGCGTCTCCCAGAGTCACAGTCCAGACATTGTTTGCGCTCGAGACAGTACATGTCGACGAACCGGTACGTGCATAAGAGATTGCACCAGAACCTGAACCACCAGCTGCGCTCAGGGTGATCTGGTCACCGGGGAAGCCCGAGGTTGCATTGGTCATGGTGACTGCGGCCTGAGGGCCCTTAGCAAGAGTAAAGAAGCCAGTGGTTGCAGGGGTGCTGAGGTTCGTGATGGAGAACTTCAGCTTGAAGCCGTTGACAGCAGGTGTTCCCACGATCTTGAGGTTGGAGAAAATAGCCAGACCCGTGGAATCTGTGGTTGCTGTCGCATTCACTACAGAACCTGTACCAGTGTGGATTGTTGCGGTTACTTCAACACCACCCACAGCCAACAACTGGTTGCTGCTGTTATAGAGCTGAATACGTGGCTGCGTAGTGAGGGGCTGGTTGTACACAGCGCCACCAGGAACATTTGTTAGAACCAGCACAGCAGCTACGGGCATCACGGCGTCAACGACGTTGCTATAGGTGTTGTGAGTTTCGCAGGAGCCAACGGTGTTTGTCGAACCATTATTCGCACAGACGCGCACCTTATACGTGGTGTTGTTTCCCACACCCAGAATGGTCACTGAGTTGTTCGTTGGAAAAGCAGTGCTTGGATTGCTCCACGAAGTTCCGCCGTCATTGCTCAACTGATACATGTAGTGAACAATGCTGGATCCACCATCGTCTGTAGGTGGCGTCAGTCCTAACGTGATCTTGCCGTTGTCGGTTGTCACGGTATTGATGGTTGGGGCGTTAGGGAATGTCACGGGTGTACCGCTTGCCCAGTTGTTTACATTTCCACGGTAGGTGGAGTAGCCGTTAGCGTTCACCGCACGAATCTGAACAACATATGCATCACCGTTGTGCAGGTTAGACATCACCAGGTTGGTCGAGTCGGATGTGGTGTTCATGGATATCCACGACGTGAAGTTCGTGTAGATGCCCACGCCGCGAGGGTTGTAGGAGTAGCGGTACTGGTAATCGGTTACAGGTGATCCGCCATCACTTGAGAGTGCGTAATCGAAGGTCAGTGTTCCATTACCCACGACAGCGTCAGATGTGACGACTTCACCAGGAACACCTGAGGGAGTTGTGGACTGAGCTGTCGATGCCCAGCTGCTGTTTCCTAAAGCATTAACTGCTCGGACTTCGAAGTTGTATGCCACACCATTAGTCAGACCCGTGATGGTTACAGAACGAGTGGAAGAAGACAGAGAGACGGGGGTAGAAGCATTAGCTCCGCTGTTCCAGGTGTAGCGATACTCATATCCCGTGATGGCGGAACCACCATTTGAGGCAGAACCAGTGAAGCTCAAAGATGCCTGACCACTTCCAGGAACAACGAGCAATCCAGAAGGAGCCCCTGGAACAGTCACAGGGGTTACTGCTGAAGAGACAGTTGAGGCAAGTCCAGTTCCAGCTGCGTTTGAAGCCACAACTTTGAAGACGTAAGAAGTTCCGTTGGTCAGGCCCGTCACCACGATGGGGCTTGTGGTCACGCCAGGTGAAGGAGTGTAAGTGGTCCAAACTAGCTGGTTGGATGCATCGGCATACAGAACCTGGTAGTTCGTAATGGCGCTTCCACCGTTGCTAGGCGCATTGAAAGCAACAGAGGCCTGCCCTGCTCCAGCAGTTGCCACCACAGAAGTAGGTGCACCTGGAACTGTGAATGGAGTTGCTGTCAAAACAGTTGAGGAAGCACCAGCACCCGCTGAACTCTTGGCGCGGACAGCAACGGAGTAACTTGTTCCGTTCGTGAGGCCAGTGGCTGTGATGGTTGTGGAAATACTAGAGGTATCTGTCCAGGTTGTTCCACCATCAGTGGAGTATTCATAGCTCGTGATTGCAGAGGTGCCTGTGCTCGACGGTGCGGTGACATCCAAGATGATGGAACCATTTCCACCGGTTGCAGAGTTCAGAGTCGGGGCACCAGGTGGGGTTGCTAACGGAATACTGAGTGAAGTTTCAGAAACAATTCCGTCCCCGGCACTTGTCACAGCTAACAATTGGTATTTAGGTGAATTACTTCCTGATAGCCCTGAAATTGTGATGGGTGAACTTGTTGTTCCTGCAGAGACCCAGTTGGACCAAGTAACACCGTTGTCTGTAGTTGAACGGTATTTGTAATCGCTAATTGAAGAGCCGCCGTTTGAACTGGGTGCCGAAAAGCTGAGAAGCAAATTGCTAGAGGAAAGCGAAAGTGTCGGAGTTGAAGGCGCAGTAGCTGCTCCCACTGCTCCTGGAGTTGGAAGGTTGAAGGTCACAGAAGCGGCAGTCATGGTGCTACTGGTGTTGGCGTCCCATGCCTTGACTACACAAGTTCCCGCAGTTGTATAGGTGATCACACCAGTGAGTCGGTCAACTTTGCATCCAGTAGTTCCCTGAGTGAATACCGTGTAACGAATCGCTGGAGTACCTGCGTTAGACGTCGCTTTGAGGTTTGGGGTAAAAGTTGTTGTGGACGATGTCGGGGAAGTGTTTGTCACACTTCCTGCTTTATTGGGTGTACCCCAATCAACAGTGACATTAGTTGTGCAACTTAGCGTTGGTAATGTGCCGTAGTTGGTCCACATGGTCCAGTTCTTACCACCAGAAGCGGCACTGACATCAAGAAAATTAAATGCTTGCTTGCTCAAACAGTTTGAATAGTGAAGTTTTGTGAAAGCGCCTGAGAAATCTAGGTTGCTAGGAAGAGACTGTTGAGCCCATTCGATGTATGTGTTCTCGAGGTTCGTTTGGGAAATGTTGTACGCACCATTAGATTGCGAAAACATTCCAGAAAGAGTCGTTGCCGAACTCAGTCTCCACGATCCAAGGTTCTGGTTGAAATAGGCCGCGGAGGCAAACATGTTTGCGAAAGAAGTCACTTTTCCGGTGTCCCAGCCTGAGACATCTTGAGCGAATGCCCTTGCGCTGTTAAACATCGACGCCATAGTTGTGACGTTTCTCGTGTCAAAGTGCGAAAGCGGCTGATTGAAAAGTTGGGCACTGGAAAACATCGACGCCATAGTTGTGACTGCGGAAGTGTTCCAGTTGGCAAGTGATCCATTAAACACAGCTGTACCTTGGAACATTGAGGCCATGGTTGTAACCGCGCTCGTGTTCCAGTTGTTCAGCGGCTGATTGAAAGCATCAGCACCAGTAAACATTGAGGACATGGTTGTTACACGCGAGGTGTCCCATGAATTCAGGGGTTGGTTAAATGCAGTCGCGTTGCCAAACGTGGCCTGCATGGATGTAACCAATGAGGTATTCCACGAAGATATGTTCTGATTAAATCTCGACGCTTTGTAAAAGGTGTAACCGAGGTTTGTTACAGAGCTTGTATCCCACTGAGAGATATCGGCATTGAATGCCTCTGCCCAGTTAAATGTTAGAGATAGCCGTGTGACCTTCGATGTGTTCCAATTCCAAACCGTGCTGACGCCAGGGGCTGCACCGTTATTGAACACAGTCGCGTAGTTGAATGAACCATAGAGGTCCGTGACATTGACCGTGTTCCATGCAGAAATATCTTGATTGAAGGCAGTGGCATTTGAAAATGTTTCCTGCATATTCAACAAAGAGGAACCTATACCTCTCGGACTTGTAGACCAAAAGGTTCCGCCAACTCCAGCTGCCTGACCATTATTGAATTTGGAGGCATACATGAATGTTGTGCCTAAAGATGTGATTTTTGATACATCCCAAGAGTCAAGATTTTGGTTGAAGTTGCTTGCTCCATAAAACATTCCGTAAGCACTGGTCAGCGCAGGTGTTGACCACGCCATGTCAACGTTAGTAGTGGCTCCAGAAGGGTCACCATTATTGAATGCGGTTGCTCCATAGAACATGGTGGTCATGTCCGTGACTCTAGAAACGTCCCAGGCTGACAGGCTGAGGTTGTAGGTCGCATGCCCCTGAAAGGTACCTCTCATTCTGGTCACATTTGATGTGTCCCAATGCGACAGATCTGGCAAGGAAGTTGCCTTTTCATTAGAAGGCTCCTCCCAAAAAAAGAGATAGGACAAATCCGTAACTGATGAGGGAAGGGTAGCTGGGACCGTTAATCCAAGACGAGTCTGCGAGAGTAGGTAGTGCAGAGAAGATAGGTGTGGGAAGTTTCCTAAGCTAATTATCGAAGTGATGAACCTATTCGAGGTCAATGTTGAGACTCTGTTTAAGGCAGTCGTAGAGTTGTAGCCTGAAAGTCCATACAGGTCACCAACTTGACCAGGAATTGCTCGAATTGTGAGCAGATAAGTGGTGTTTGCTAATGGTGCAACTGGCAAGATTTGCCGTAATGACCCAGCAGTTGTATTTGTAATGGAAACAAAATCTGCGTCAACTGGATCGCCTGTGGTCAGCGCATATTGCAGATTCTGAGGACCAATAAGCCCCATTGTCAATTGTGTATTTGTTCCACCAGCAGTTGTGTATTCAATTTGTATGGCATTCGAATTAGTCGTGAAAGCTGAAGCACTATTGGTTGGAAAAACTGTGAGACTTAGGGTGCCCAAAATAACGCTCAACACAGACAACATGGCGATATAAACCTGTCGCAAAGACTTAGTTGTTGTGTTCACAGTGGGCACCTCCTCAACGCACAGGCCCAATCTGGGCATAGACCGACGTATCTCAAGTGAACCAACCGGGTTAGGGCAGTTTTCTGTGTTTTAGGGGCTAGCCCTCAGTCATTTAAGGCTTCTGTTGGCCATTTCAGGAAGTTCCCAGTCGGCACTCACGAGAAAGGGTTCTTTTTCGAACCACTGAGGGTTAGCCCTTCATTTGTTCAGCATCGAGGGCTAACCACCACCTAGCCTGTATTTATGGAAAGCACCGAGGAGAAAACTCCCGAAGACCTCTTTCAACGCTCTGTTGTTGTCGTTGAAGATGACTCCTTTATGCGCTCACTTCTTGCTGAGTATTTAGAGAAGGCCGGCTTCCTCGTTTCCACTGCAAGTTCTGCAGCAGATGCACGTCGCCAGATCAATGCCGTCGACCCCGATGCTGTTGTCCTTGATATTGATTTAGGCCCAGGACCGTCTGGTCTTGATGTTGCGGCTACCCTCAACACGGAAGCCAATGAAGTGGGAATCGTCTTTCTCACCAACTATTCCGACCCCCGCTTCGCGGGTGAGGAACTCACAAGGGTTCACCCCAAAGCTGCTTATTTGAACAAGCACATGATTGAAGACTCCTCTGTCCTGGTAGCTGCATTGAATGCAGTCCTGGTTGAGCTGGATGTTGAGGCCTATCGCTATGACAAGAGAGCTGACCGTCCCATGGCTAGGTTGTCCGCTTCGCAGATTCAAGCTCTTCGACTTATTTCTGAAGGCAAGACAAATCAGCAGATTGCAGAAGCCCGTCAGCGTTCCATCGAAGCGACAGAGAGTCTCATCACGAGAACGTTGGCAGCGTTGGGATTGGGCTCCACTGCCGATATGAATGCTCGTGTTTCAGCAGCGAGGGAATTCATGTCCCAGATTGCTCCGCCGCGCTCAGGCCACTAAGTCGCAGGGCAATTACTGAGCTTGTCGGGCTGTAGGAATCTCAGCCTGAAGTAGTGCTGTGCCCTTGTCCTGGGAGAACGACCAGTTGAGTGTGAGCTGGTTAAGGATCTGTGTTCCCAAGCCGGTACTTGTTGAAACTACTGAGCTTTCTTCCACAGCATGCTTAAGTTCCACCTTCACTGACACCGGGCTTGCCTGAGCAATGGTGAGGTGGAGCTGCTGGGCGTGGGAGTGCTTCACAGCATTGCTCACTCCCTCAGAGACAACTTCCATCACA